>NZ_JBSIBX010000004.1:0-315387 GCF_058245105.1 Chryseobacterium sp. UF-81
AAATCCGGTTTCGGCGGCGGCTTTGCCGCCGCCGAAGCCTTTTACTCTATGAAAAAGCTTGTCCTGTTAATTTCCGTTTTTTTTCTCTGCTATATAAAAGCACAGATAGATCCTGTGAAATATCCTACATTTACCAGTATTGATGAAGCGCTGAACAGTGAAAAAACTGTTTATAGTATGAGTTTCAGGGAAAAGGGACTTTTTAACCTGCCTCCTCACATCTCAAAGCTGCAATCCTTATTTTTCCTTAATATCATGGGAAATAAGCTTGAAAAAATGGATAAGGAGATCTTTGCATTAACGAAGCTGGAGATCTTAAATGTGAATGAAAACAGCATCAAATATATTCCTGATGAAATTGGAAACCTGAAAAAGCTGAATTCATTCTCGATGAATCTCAACGGCCTGACAAGCATTAACCCCAATGTTGCAAAGCTTCAGAATTTAAAAGCAGTACATTTTGATGCCAATAACCTCAATGTTTTTCCCGAAGCACTGATGGAAATACCTGCCCTGGAAGAAATTAACCTTCAGGGAAACCAGATCAGCATCATTGCGGACCGTTTATACAGAATTAAGAATTTAAAATTTCTGAACTTATCTGAGAACCAGATCAATGACCTTGGAAATCTTTCCTTCCCTAAATATTTAAAATATCTGGAATTGCAGCAGAATGCTATTGTAAAGCTTCCGGAAAACCTGTTTAAAGCCCAAAACCTTGAATTTCTGAATGCAAGCAGTAACCATATCACAGAGCTATCTCCTAAAATAAAAGGACTGAAAAATATAGTCAGTATGAATCTGGCTAATAATAACCTGAAAGATATTCCTGTTGAAATAGGACAGCTGAAAAAGCTGAAAACCCTTATTCTCACAGGAAACCCTATAGAAAAAAATAAGATTGAACGATTGAAAAACCTGATGCCGGAAACCCAGATTTATTTCTAAATCTATCCGCCGACTCTTTTGGTTTTATATCCCATTTCTTTAAGGATATTCATTATTTTATCACGATTATCGCCCTGAATAATGATCGTTCCGTCTTTCTCTGAACCGCCTATTCCCAAGGTGGTTTTTATTTTCTTTGAGATTTTCTTTAAATCTTCCTCACTTCCTTCCCAGCCTTCAACAATCGTTACAGGCTTACCGTTTCTTCCTTTTTTCTCAAATTTGCACACCAAAGGTTCCTGTTGCTTAAATTCTTCCTTAGGCATTTCGAAATCCTGCTCCTCATGTTCAGGAAAAAGGTTCTTTAACTGATCTCTTAAATCCATGAAGCAAAATTAAAAAGATTTGGCAATTAATGAATGAAAATAATAAACCAAATTTCAATTTTTGAAAGTTGATTGAAATTAAATAGAAAATGTATGAAAATTTTCTTTCAACATAAGCTTTATATTTTTGACCACCTGATAGAATATCTAAAATTAATATGGCAAACCACACATTTGCATTCCTTCTTTTAGCATTTAGAATTACCAAAGCTCAGACAGATTATTACATACAGTTTTTTAAACTAAAGATACGGAACGCTGGAAATCTCTAAACAAAATCCTTTACAGAAGTATATCAGAGAATATGCAAAGAACAATAACATGAAATTTGAAGATTTTTTAGATAAACCTTTAACGGTTATAAATTACTATCTAAACAAGATATTTTTTCTTCCACTTTGTAAGACTATTACGGCTCATTTTAAAATGTAAGGCAATTTGAGTATTATTAAGATTATATTTCTTTTGATAGTCAAGAATTTCTATTATTGTTTTCTCACAGTAAGAACGATGCCTTTGGTTAAAGGTCATAGATTCCCTGTCCTGCTCACCAAATATTATTTTATTTAATGCAATAATATCCAGAGTAGAAAGCTTTTTTTTATTTAATATTCTTTGGCATATAGATATTTTTTGAGGATACTTTTGATCTAAGATATCAATATAAATCTTTTTATAATTAGGAGTATTAATCATGCTTCTATAATTTTTTTCATTTTTGATATTTGGCTATCCATTTGTAAAGGGTAGTTTTAGGAATTCCATATTCCTGTATTATTTGTGTCTTGGATTTTTGTCGTGTCTCTAAAAGATCCAGCATGAACTCAACAATTTCCTTCGTATAAATATTTTTCCTAAAAGAGGGCAATTGTGTTTTATTACATTTATATTTCATCGATGCCTGTGGAGAATATAGAATAAGATGTTGAGAATATACCCGGAAAAAATCGTATTCAAGTAACTTACTTAATTTTAAAAGTACATCTGCTTCTACAGATTTTTTTTCATATATTTTTTCGACTTCTTCTTCACTGCATTGAAGAAACTTACTTATCCTGGTTACAGAAATGTCACATTCTGAAACTCTTTGTTTGATTAGTTGTCCGAGATAAATTTCTTTGAGATCTGGTATCATCTTGTGTTTTCAATAAAAGCTTTATTTAAAATTTGATTGGCGGAAATAATAATGATTTA
Source organism: Chryseobacterium sp. UF-81 (assembly GCF_058245105.1). NCBI lineage: Bacteria > Pseudomonadati > Bacteroidota > Flavobacteriia > Flavobacteriales > Weeksellaceae > Chryseobacterium > Chryseobacterium sp. UF-81. The sequence goes on from NZ_JBSIBX010000004.1 coordinate 2,469, forward strand.
AGGATCACTTATTTTTATCAAAAATTTTCACAATGTTACATCTTTGTGGTTAGTAGCGCAAATAAATGGACTATACCTATGTATTACATTTGCCATTTTTTTATTGTATTCCTATTAATAGTATTGATTATTATGTGCTTGATTTCTTTTTACCAGAAAATGCAGATTTTCTTGAGATGAGTACATATCATAAAAAATAGTAAATGTAATACCTGCGTAATACCTATGTAATAGTTTAAAAGGTGCAATATTCATCTGTGAATTTTTAACATTGTCAAAAATAAAGTTGCTATTACTTATTAATTCTAGAAAAAAACACCAATACCTATATAAAATGCATATATGTTGTGAGTAAAGTAAATTATTTTTCAATTTATTATTAAATTTATAAACGTAATATTATTATATAAATAATTTGTTTGTTTTTCTTGATTAGGAATTTGCAATTGAATAAAACCTTTAAAGCATGATGAAATTACTTATTTTCTTTTTTCCTTTGTTTTTGCTTGCTCAGCAAAAGATTAGTACAAAAGCTATTGATAACAGACTGGAAAAGTCTAATGCTCTTCTTTTTGAAGGACAAACAGATGATATGATCAAATTAAATCTTTCAATACTGGAAGACTCAAAGCATATCAACTATCCAAAAGGAAAAGTATATGCGTGCTATAATTTAGCTCTTGCTTTTTCTATGCAATACAGATATAATAAAAGTAATTACTATTTGAAATTAATGGAATCAGAGTTTAAAAATTTAGACGACGAGGATGAAGAGATTTCTATGAATTTATTATACAGCATGAATTATAAAGGAATTAAAATGTATGATGAAGCATTGAAAAAGCTCAGAAAGAATCTAGTACTGGCAAATAATATAAAAATAGATTCTACCAGATATTCCTCAAATGCAATGACCCTGGTTGAAATGGCTAAAAATCATATTGAGAAAAAGAGTTATGATTCTACTACTTATTATTGCAAGAGAGTTATTGAAGAAGTGAAAAAACCTAAAAACCTGAATTCAGGTTTGAATACAAGTTTAAAAGTCGCCTTGTTAATTCTAGCTGAAGCAAAGCTTAAAGAAAATAAAATTGATTCTGCAGAATTTTATATAAAATCAGCTCAATCTGTACCGATTGTTCTGGGTAATAATGAATTTAGAACATTTAAACTTTTAGGGGAAATTAATGGGGCGAAAAAAGAGTATGATTCAGCCATTGCGAATTATAAAAAAGCAATAGAGCTCGCTGCAAAAGTAAAGAATATGAAAAAGCTTTTGGAATTATATGGTTTAATATCCGAGATATACGAGAAAACAGGTGAAGCAGATAATGAAAAAAAATATACGCTTAAATATAATATTCTTAGCGATAGTTTAAAGACAATTGAGAATGAGAATCTGAAAGATACCGTCGACCTTCTGGTAGAAGAAAAACAAAAGCCAATAGAAGATAGAAATAACTTTTTACTTTATATTATATGTATAGTAGGTACAGGTTCCATTATTATGATCTTCCTGGTAAATAATAGAATACACAAAAAGAATAAAATTCTCAATGTAAAAGAAGAGGAAACCAAAATATTGACTCAAAAGTTAAATGTTGCTTTTGAAGAAGTGATTCAATTGGCTAAAAATAATGACCCGGAGTTTATGACCAGATTTCAGGAGGTTTACCCTGATTTTTTTCCAAAATTGCTACACATTGAACCTCAATTGCAAAACAGCGAATTAAAATTCTGTGCTTTATTATTTCTCAACTTTTCTTCCAAAGACATTGCTGCCTATACATTCGTACAACCTCAGTCTATACAGATCAGAAAGAATAGACTGAGAAAAAGGCTGAATATTTCTTCAGGAGAAGATCTGTATATCTGGATGAAAAACATCAATAGTAACTGATTGTATTCAATAGAATTATATATAACTTTTTTGCCGTAGTTTTTATAAAATTAAGCCTATGAATGGTGAAGATTTTCATTTTTTCTATAGGTGCTAAAGAAAAGAGTAAAATAAATCAAAATAATACGATTCATACATTGTTGCTATTTTGCATTGATTATCAGTGGTTTATTTTGGTGTTATATCCGTGTAATATCCGTTTTTTTTGAATAATCAGATGAATAATTCAAATTTGTATCAAGATTTTTAAGCGATACACAAATGAGAAAAATACAGTTGGAAAATTAATTAAGTAGTAACGCTATTTTTGGTTGTAATAATAAGAATTATCAGATAACCGCCGCATGCAAAAGATTACTTTTTAATATGAATCCAATGAAAAAACACAAAACAAAAAAATAATAAACAGATTGCTTTTAAACTTGGCAATCAGATACACCAAAAACTTATAGACACATTGAAATGGTTGGAAAAACTTTTCAATAAATAAAAAAATGTTTGGAAAGACATTTTATAGGATCCTTTGTTTCAAATTTTAATTAAGAATAGTCCCCATTAGATATTAACAATCCGAAACGGAGTCATGATTCTATTCTGAATAAAGATCGATTGTAAAGAAATTGCAAAACATTTTAAAATAAATATTAACAACAAAAAGAAAAACACAATGAAAAAAAGCACAACGAAAACAAAACTTTTATTGTTATTTGCCATGGTCGCATCTTCTGTAAGTTTATTCTCACAGGTAGGGATAAATACCACAACACCTGATCCCTCTTCAATTTTAGATATAGTCTCCACTAATAAGGGATTATTAATCCCTAGAGTATCATTAACGGGAAATACTGATGTTACCACTATTCCTAATCCCGCTAATGGATTGTTAGTCTATAATCTGGTAGATGCAGGAGGAGCTAATCCCGTTAAAAAAGACAATTTTTATAAGTTCAACACCACTGCCAATAAATGGCAATTAATGCTTGATGAAGGTAATCTGCCTTCGACAGTAATGGCGCCTGCAGTATTTAGGTTAGATAATAATATGACCAATTTTTTAAATGGAGTAAATGCAGGAAGTACTGTAATCATCCCAATGTCTATGGTTACTAATAAAATTCCAGGACTGACCTATAATACTACTAATTATACTATTACTTTTCCTGCCGGGATTTACAAATTGGAATTTGTTTATGAAGGCGATCATAATGCTGCTGGATGCTCTATCAGTTCCTATATGGTTGACTTCCCAGAAGGAACAGGTACTAATAGGATACATAGTACAGCTTCTCATAATATAGGAGGTGCTAGTAATCATGGTGGTGTAATAGCTTATACAGCAGATATTCCGGCTGGAAAAACATGGCAAATAACATTAGGTAGAGGGGCGTCCGGAAACTGTAGTGGCCCAAATGGTACATTATCTGCTAAACGTACAGAATTATTAATTTTTAAAATGAATTAATTCGGGTTAATAATATATTGTTTTACTCCTCAACCTAGCAATTCAACACGTAGTTTAGATTCTAAGTTCACAAATGATATTCCCTCAAAATCTGGTTAGGGGTAAAACTTATTAGATAATTTTTGAAAAATTCTGAACATTCCGGATATAAATGTTTTTATGGATCTTGTAAAACTGCCGTATTTTTGCGGCAGTTTTATTACTATAGTAAAAATAGATCTTTAATACCCACTAAATCTCAAGAAAAGATTAAAACTTTTTTGCAGCTCTTTTACTTAATTAATTTACATACGTATGAATGTTTTCAAATTAAGCCTTTCAAATTCTTCCATTCATCGGAAATTAGGTAAATTTGTGTAACAAAAAGTTATAAGAAATGTCAAAAAAAGCAATATTAGCAATCCTTGACGGATGGGGACTGGGAACAAATCCAGAGGTGTCTGCCTTAGACAAAGCAAACACTCCATTTATAGACAGCTGTTACCAAAAATTTCCACATACAACACTTGAAGCCAGTGGATTGGCTGTAGGACTTCCTGCAGGACAGATGGGGAATTCTGAAGTAGGACACATGAATTTAGGAGCAGGAAGAGTCGTGTACCAAAATCTTGTAAAATTGAATATGGCTGTTGAAAATGGAACACTGGGACAGCAGCAGGTCATTCAGGATGCTTTCGAATATGCTAAAAGAGAAAATAAAAAGCTTCATTTTATCGGATTGGTTTCCAATGGTGGGGTACATTCCCATATCAACCACTTGAAAGGTTTACTGACCGCCGCACATGAATTTGGGCTGCACGAAAATGTTTTTGTACATGCCTTTACAGACGGAAGAGACTGTGATCCGCATTCAGGGCTTGGGTTTATAGAAGAGCTTCAAAATCATATGGAGGTTACCGTAGGTAAGCTGGCAACAGTAATCGGAAGATATTATTCAATGGACCGTGATAAAAGATGGGAACGTGTAAAACTCGCATACGATGCAATGGTAGAAGGAGTAGGGCTGCAGACAACAGATGCTTTGGCTGCTATTAAATCTTCCTATGATAATAATGTAACCGACGAGTTTCTGAAACCTATTATCCTTATCAACAGCACAGAAACAGGAAATGTAGTTCCTGTAGCTAAAATCATAGACGGTGATGTAGTGATCTGTTTTAATTTCCGTACAGACAGAGGACGTGAGATCACAGAAGTTCTTTGCCAGAAAGACTTTCCGGAATATTTTATGCGTAAGCTGAACCTTCATTATATTACTTTAACAAACTATGATAAGACCTTCCAGAATGTACAGGTTGTATTTGATGAAGAAGTACTGAAGGAAACAATGGGAGAAATCCTCGAAAGAAACGGCAAAACGCAGATCAGAATTGCTGAAACAGAAAAATACCCTCACGTTACGTTTTTCTTCTCAGGAGGCAGAGAAGAAGAATTCAATGGTGAAAGAAGACTGCTTTGTCCAAGTCCGAAAGATGTTCCGACTTATGACCTTAAACCGGAAATGTCTGCTTATGACATCACCAATGCCATTTTGCCCGAATTAGAAAACGGAACAGCGGATTTTGTCTGTCTGAATTTTGCCAATACAGATATGGTAGGCCATACCGGAGTTTTTGAAGCCGCAGTAAAAGCAGCCGAAACAGTAGATAAGTGTATTGAAAAAGTGGCAACTACAGCGTATGAGCATGGCTATGCCGTATTTATCCTGGCTGACCACGGAAACTCAGATGTAATGATCAACCCGGACGGAACACCAAATACACAGCACTCCACGAATCTTGTACCGTTTATAGTAATGGATAAAGAGCATACCTGGAATTTGAAGCCGGGAAAATTGGGAGATGTAGCTCCGACCATCTTAAAAGTAATGGGAGTAGAGATTCCGGAAGTAATGACAGGAGATATCTTAGTGAGTTAAAAATTCAATAATATTGTCAGAAAAATGCCGTTATGGTATAGATGGCGGCATTTTTGTATGATTTATGTCAGTCATCGTATGAGTTGCATAGGTTATTATGCTGCAAATAATAAATAAATCATATCTTTGTAAATTAAAATCCATATAGTAAGATGTATCAAAAGCTTGTCAGAAAAGAAGTAATGGGAATATTGGAAAAGGAAGTAGGTTCTTTTCTGGATAAATTTTTAACGCCAATTGAAAAAATCTGGCAGCCTTCCGATTATCTTCCTGATCCGTCAAGTTCTGACTTTAAATATGATCTGGAAGAAATCCAGACTTTTGCCCGTGAAATGCCTTATGATTTGTTTGTAACTTTGATCGGTGACTGTATCACAGAAGAAGCTTTACCATCTTATGAATCATGGTTAATGGGAGTAGACGGAATAGATCAGGAGCAGAAAGAAGTGGGCTGGGCCAACTGGATAAGAGCATGGACTGGTGAAGAAAACAGACATGGAGATCTTTTGGGCAAATACCTTTATTTGTGCGGAAGAGTGAATATGAGAGAACTTGAAGTTACCACTCAATATTTAATTAATGACGGTTTCGATTTGGGAACAAGCATGGACCCGTACAGAAACTTTGTTTATACAAGTTTTCAGGAAACTGCTACCAATATATCGCACAGAAGAGTGGGGACATTGGCAAAACAGTCCGGAAATGGAAAATTAGCAAAAATGTGTGGTGTAATTGCTGCAGACGAAGCCAGACACGCAAAAGCTTACAAGCATTTCGTTGCTAAAATTTTAGAAATAGACCCATCAGAAATGATCCTCGCATTTGAAGATATGATGCGTAAAAAAATCGTAATGCCTGCTCACATGATGAGACAGTCCGGACAAAAAGCCGGAGAGCTTTGGGGACATTTCTCAGATGCAGCACAAAGATGCATGGTATATACAGGTCAGGATTACATCAATATCATGAAAGACTTATTGGATGAATGGAAGATAGAGCATGTGAAAGGACTTACCGAACAAGCTGAAAAAGCTCAGGAATACCTGATGAAACTGCCTGCGAGACTTCAGAAAATCACAGACAGAATTTCAACTCCGGATTTACAGTTTCAGTTTAAGTGGGTAAAAGGCTAACTTTACAAACATTAAATTATAAAACTTAAGAGTGCCAACGTTTTCGGCACTCTTTTTATTTCTTATCTTTGCAAAGCTAAAAAAAAGACAAAATGTTAAATAATAAGAAAATTGCTGTTGATTTCGACGGAACTATTGTTGATGATGCATACCCGGCAATTGGTAAAGCAAAAATCTTTGCTTTCGAAACATTAAAAAGACTTCAGGCAGAAGGATACAGATTAATTCTCTGGACATACAGACACGGAAAGACTTTGGATGAAGCTGTAGAATTTTGCAGAAATAACGGTGTAGAATTTTATGCTGTCAATTCCAGTTTTGAAGGAGAGGTTTTTGATTCTGAAAATCAGTCCAGAAAACTGGATGCAGACTGGTTCATTGATGACAGAAATTTAGGAGGATTTCCGGGTTGGGGTGAAATCTACAATATTATCCAGGAAAGAATAGAATTCCGTGTAGAAGGAAAAGAAGTTCTGGCCTATTCAAAACTTAAAAAAGAAAAGAAAAAAGGACTTTTCTGGTAGAGTGTTTAGAAGTTAGAAGCTAGAGATTAGAAATTAGTTTTCATGCTGCTTCTTTTTTTTAAATTTATCAGAAAACCATAGATGTTCAGGAGGCTATTATATTATTATCGTTAAAATATACATTAAGCTGTAGTATAATATCTGACATCTAATATCTAACATCTAAAAGAATGATTCAATTAAAAACAATAGAGGAACTCCGCCTGATGAAGGAGAGCGCGCACCTGGTTTCAAAAACACTGGGAATGCTTGCAAAGGAAATAAAACCGGGAATCAATACTTTACACCTTGATAAGCTCGCCCATGATTTCATTAAAGATCATGGCGCAGAACCTGCTTTTTTAGGATATGGTGGTTTTCCTAATTCTTTATGTATCTCTCCAAACGATCAGGTTGTTCACGGTTTTCCCAATAGTGATATTATTAAAGAAGGAGATGTTCTTTCTGTAGACTGTGGAGTTATTCTCAACGGTTTTGTAGGAGATCATGCCTATACATTTGAGATCGGGGAAGTGAAGCCTGAAGTTAAAAAACTATTGCAGGTAACCAAAGAGTCCCTTTACAAAGGGATCGAGCAATGTGTAAGAGGAAAAAGAATAGGGGATATATCCCATGCGATCCAGGCACATTGTGAAAAAGAAGGATATGGGGTGGTGAAAGAACTTGTAGGCCATGGCCTTGGAAGGAAAATGCACGAAGATCCTCAGGTTCCGAATTATGGAAGACAGGGAAGCGGAAAAGTCATCAAAGACGGTCTTGCTATTGCTATCGAGCCGATGGTAAATCTGGGTACGGAAAAGGTAAAATTCCATAATGACGGCTGGACGGTTACTACTTTGGATAACCTGCCTTCTGCCCATTTTGAGCATGATGTAGCGGTGATCAACGGGAAACCGGTGCTGCTCTCCACATTCAAGTATGTTTATGAGGCTTTAGGTATCGTAAGTGATGAAGAAAAGCCATTCCAATTGGATTTTTAATTATCTTTACATAACACTATTTAAAAATATAAAATGAAAATAGCTATCCAAAATGTAGGAATAATTTTAGATGCAACGGTAGAAATTAATGGGATATCTTTAATTGCAGGCCCTAATGATTCGGGAAAAAGTACTATAGGTAAAGTTTTTTATTCATTGATAAGAGGTCTTAATCCTGACGAAGACATTTTTATTTCTGAAAAGAATGATACAATAAGAAGCTATTATCAAAATATATTAAAAATACTTAAAGATAATAAATCCATTGATCTACCACTTTTTCAAACAAATAGAATTAATGCAGACTGGGTTGATACAGTACGTAATACATTTGATTATTTTGAGGGGTTACAATATAAGCAGTTAAAAAGATATGCTGAAGCTATTGAATATGAAATGGCATTGGAGTTTAACGGAATTATAAATAAACAAAGGGAGATATTTAATTATCTACAGGCTGAATTTAATGATGAAATTGGTTCTGTATTTGAAGAGGATAGAATTACAAGAATTTATATTGAAGATCTAGAAGGCTCTGCAACGCTAACTTACAATTTATTTACTGATTTAAATAATAATATCAATACCTTTTTTGATAATGCATTTTTTATTGAGAGTCCATCAATTATTGATAAAACTTTACAGGATTCTATAAGCTATGAAATTCGATTTTCCAGAGATAGAAGAAGTCATTTAAAATTTGCGTTAGCAAATGAATCAAGTTTTATCAGAGATGATGAAAAATGTAAGGGTGAGCAAGATAAAATAATAAATATAATTTCTAAAATAATAAATGGTAAATTTATTGTGGATGATTTCCAAGGTGTTATATATGAAAAAAACGGAATTGATATTAATATTGAAAATGTAGCTCAAGGTATAAAAGGTTTTGGGCTTATTGAACTGCTATTAAAAAATAATCAATTAAATTCAAGGACATTGTTAATTATTGATGAACCTGAGATTCATTTACACCCAAATTGGCAAGTTTTATATGCAGAGATTTTAGTTATTCTGAGTAAAAAATTAGAAATTCCAATACTTCTTACTTCGCATAGTCCATATTTTATTGAAGCATTAAAAGCATATTCGGAAAAATATGATTTTGTTTCTAAGACAAATTTCTATTTTTCTGAAAAATCAAAAGATGGTTTAAACTCAACTATTATAGATGTTTCAAAAAATATTAGTCCAATATTAAGTTCAATTTCAGAAGCTCATTTTAAAATATCGGATATAGAATGAGTAGAATAAAAAATATTAAAACAGTAGTTGAGAATAATATTGATAAGAAAAGCTATAAAGAATTATGTTATGAGGAGAATACAAAATCTTCGATGATAAATTCTCTGAAAGAAAGCTATAATTATGATAAAGTTTGTTCTGATATAAAAACAAGTGATACATTAATAATCAATGACGAAAAAATTGTTTTCGTAGAGTTCAAAGATGTAAACTTGAGTAAGAAAAATGATGATAGAAAATTTTTGAGAGAACTAAGGCTAAAGGTTATTGAAAGTTATGTTACTTTTTATAATTTTCTTAACGAAAATTCTCTCAGTATATCCAAAGATGAACTATCGGAACTTTCCTTAAATTATGAGTTTGTCTTTAATAAAGAAGCATTTGCTGATAAGCCAACTTTACTTAACGCATTCTCTGCTAAGCAACTAAAATGGACTAATCATTATAAAAGGTTTTATAACAAAATATCTTTTATTGATCATGAAACCTTTATTAATAAATACAAAATTGATTAAACTTTTACTCAATAAAATACCTCGCCCAATGCTTATTAAAATGAGTATCTGGGCGAGGCCTCTTATTTATCAGTTTTTTAAAGGAGAAGAATTCTATGATCCTATCGATGGAAGATCTTACCGGAAATTCCTTCCTTACGGCTATGGAAAACAAAGGGAAAATGCACTTTCTCCGGGAACGTTGAGCCTGGAAAGACACCGCCAGATGTGGCTTTACCTTCAGAACGAGACCGATTTTTTTATTAAAAACGCCAAAGTTCTGCATATTGCTCCCGAACAGGAATTCCTCAGAAAATTCAAAATGATGAAAAATCTGAATTATATTTCTGCAGACCTTTTTTCTCCTATTGTAGATGTGAAAGCAGATATTCTGGATCTACCTTTTCCTGATGAAAGTTTTGATATCGTTTTCTGCAACCATGTCCTGGAACATATTGAGGACGATGCAAAGGCGATCAGTGAATTATACAGAGTAATGAAGCCCGGAGGCTGGGGAATTTTTCAGGTACCCATGAGAAATTCTATGGAAAAAACCTATGAAGATTTTTCAATAAAAGATCCGAAAGAACGCCAGAAACATTTCGGGCAGTATGACCATGTGCGTTGGTACGGAATGGATTATTTCGACCGCCTGCGGAAGGCCGGCTTTAAAACAGAACCCAATTTCTATTCCCGGAATTTTTCAGAAGAAGAAATTAAAAAATACGGGTTGAGACAAAATGAGATCTTACCTGTAGTGTTCAAAAAATAAAATAATAAACCCGTCCTCATGTAGAAGACGGGTTTATTTAATATAGATAGAAATTGTTTTTAATTTTAGTGCGAAACCGATTTCAGTCCCACTACAGAACCGATTAAGGTTACAATAAAAAATATTCTCCAGAAGCTTACAGGATCCTTAAAAAAGAAAATCCCCATAAGCGCTGTTCCTACGGCTCCTATCCCTGTCCATACCGCATACGCTGTCCCAATTGGAAGCGTTTGTGTAGCTTTGATCAACAGTACCATGCTGATTGTCATGGTCACCAGAAAGCCAGCATACCAATAGTACATCTCAGATCCGGAAGTTTCTTTGGCTTTTCCCAGACAGGAGGCAAAGGCAACCTCAAACAGTCCGGCGATGATTAAAATAATCCAATTCATTTTTTTAAATTTTCTCTCCTGCAAATTTCAGGATTTGGAAAGAAACAAAACTTTACATTTGTTAAAAAATGACTTTATAGAATTAGAAAGTTTGAAGCTCGAAGCTCGAAGAGGGAAGTTTCTGATACACAATGCATAGCTAGGGTGAAAGCTTTATTAAATTTTTAAAAATAACATTTCAAATTAAGATAATTGTTGAAAATGAGTGTCCAATAGTAACTCCCAGCTTCCTCCTTCCATCTTCCAGTCTTTTTATTTTATCTCCGCCCGGATCCTGCTCAGGCTTACTTGTGTTATTCCAAGATAGGAGGCAATATGGCCAAGCTGAACTCTTTTTAAGAGATCAGGTTTGTTAACTATCAGGTCTTTATAACGCTCCAAAGAAGTTTTAAACTGTCTTGAAATAATCAGTTCTTCCGTTCTCACAAGTTCCTTTTCTGCAAACTTTCTTCCCCAGTTGGCTATGTGAATGTCTTCATTAAAAAGCTTTTTCAGGCTTTCCGTTTTCAGAATGTACAGATCACAGTCTTCCAGAAGCTCAATGCTTTCATAGCCGGGCATGTCTTCCACGTAACTTTTCATGGAAACGATGGTTTCGCCTTCACTTCCGAACCAGAATGTAATATCATTCTCAGCAGTAGAAGCATAAGCGCGCACAATCCCTTTCCTTATAAAATAGATATGCGGGATAATCTTATCCGCTTCCATAAGGCAGAAATATTTGGGATGTGATACTTCCTGAATCTGCTCTTTCAAAGCATTTTTAGAAGTTTCCGGCAAAACATAAATACGGTCGAGAATCTGGTCTATATCCATGAAGTTCTTAATTATTTTTTGAAGCTGGTTTCTCCTGTTAATGAGGACTCAGCAAAATCTTTTTATTTGTTTTGATGTTCAACCGCTGTCGGGTCTTCAGGATCTGCTTCAGCTATAGATGAATTTTCCCATAAATATATTACTTTTTCAAAGGCTGTACGTACTTTTCACGGAAACAAAACCCAATTAAATTTTGTTTTCACTAACTTTGCAGCCCGGTTCAATCTTGAGCCTAAAAAATATTATATGCACAAAGCAGGATTCGTAAATATAGTCGGAAAGCCCAATGCGGGAAAATCTACCTTATTAAACCAGTTAATGGGGGAGAAATTGGCTATCGTAACACAAAAGGCACAGACAACACGCCACAGGATTTTTGGAATTTATAATGAAGAGGATTTACAGATCGTATTTTCAGACACCCCCGGAGTTTTAGACGCCAAATATGGTCTTCAGGAAAAAATGATGGACTTTGTAAAGGATTCTTTACAGGATGCCGATGTATTTTTGTTCATTGTAGATGTTACAGATAAGTCCGAACCTTCAGAATTTCTAATTGATAAACTTAATAAGATTCCGGTTCCGGTACTGCTTCTCCTGAATAAAGTAGACCAGACTACCCAGGAAGGCCTTGAAAAACTGGTAGAGGAATGGCACAACAGGATTCCTAAGGCTGAGATTCTTCCTATCTCTGCCCTTAATGCCTTTAATACAGATATCATTCTTCCGAAATTAAGATCTTTGTTGCCGGAAAACCCTCCGTATTATGACAAAGAGCAGTACACTGATAAGCCTGAAAGATTTTTCGTCAACGAGGCGATCCGTGAAAAAATCCTTTTAAACTATGAGAAAGAAATTCCTTATTCTGTAGAAGTAGTAACCGAGCAGTTTAAAGAAAAGGAAGGGATTATTTTCATCGATTCTATTATTTACGTAGAAAGAGATACCCAGAAAGGAATTATCATCGGACATAAGGGAGAAGCTATTAAAAAAGTAGGAACTGAAGCCAGACTGGATCTGGAAAAATTCTTTTCAAAGAAAATTCATTTGAATCTTTTTGTAAAAGTGAAAAAAGACTGGCGTAAAAACGACAGGGATTTGAAAAATTTCGGGTACAGATAAACTAAAAATGCCCGCAATTCCGTTCTATTAAAAGTTTTTTATTAACTTTAATCTAAATTTTTAGTAAATGAACTATTTTAACTCAAATTCCAGCTCAGTACCTAAAGATATTATTTTATTGGCAGTGAGAGTATTTGTAGGTTTTGCCATGCTTTCTCACGGATTCCCGAAACTTCAGATGCTGCTTGAAGGCGGTAAAATTGAATTTTTCGATTTTATAGGATTAGGCCCTACACTAACCCTTGTTCTTACGGTTATTGCTGAATTTGTTTGTTCAATACTTCTTATATTAGGTCTTTTTACAAGGATTTCTTTAGGATTCCTGATCTTTACAATGGCTATTGCAGCTTTTGTAGTTCACAGTGCAGATCCTTTTGAGAAAAAGGAAATGAGTCTGATCTATTTGTCCGTTTATCTGCTTCTCATGGCATTTGGTGCAGGAAAAGTATCGGTAGATCATATGATAGAAAAAAGAAAAAGAGCTTCGGATTGGTAATCCGGTTCAGATAAAAATAGAAAGAGCATTAGAAATAGTGCTCTTTTTTATTTTTTGTAATTTCAGTTTATTGATGGAATGTTATAGAATTGTTTAGCTATTTCTCATAATATGTTTCCCATAATGCCATTTTAGTTTATATCTTAAAAATCACTAAATTCGTGGAAAAACGAATTTATATGAAGATAAAACTGACCATTTGCCTTCTGGCATTTCTTAATTTCTATAATGCACAGGAAAATATTACTTATCAAAAACCATCTGCTGAAATTCTAAAACTTGCAGATTATGAAAGACCGCCAAGCGTTCTGATGAACAGCAAAAAAGATTGGGTGGTTTTCACTTATCGTCCTACCTATAAAACACTTGAAGACCTTAACCAGCAGGAAATGAAACTTGCAGGTTTAAGAATCAACCCGGTTACTAATATTTCAAGCAGCGTTACATATTCCGATAATTTAAAAATCAGAAAGATTAATGATAAAAGTGAGGTTCAGGTGAAAAACCTGCCTGCCAATGCTAAAATCACTTATATTTCATTCTCGCCGGACGAAAAAACACTCGTATTTACCAATACAACCAGTAAAGGAGTTGAGCTTTGGGCTGTAGATCTGGAAACTGCCACTGCTAAGAAAATTAGCGGGGATAACCTGAATGCTAACTTAGGAACTCCGTACACATGGTACAATGATTCCAAGAATCTTCTGATCAGGACGCTTCCCCAGAACAGACCTGCCCTGATAGATGCCAGCAAAGATCTCCCAACAGGACCCATCGTTTCTACGGCTGATGGTAAGGTTTCCCAAAACAGAACGTATCAGGATCTTCTGAAAAATCCTCAGGATGAAAAGAACTTTGAGGTTCTTACCGCTTCCGAAATTTATAATGTAGACCTGAACGGAAACCTTAAAAAAGTAAAAGACCAGGACATGTACTCCGGTTTAAGCTTTTCTCCGGACGGAAATTATTTAATGGCTACGGTGATCAAAAAACCATTCTCATATATTGTTCCGTTAAACAGATTTCCGATGACAACCACGGTATACGATATGAAAGGGAATGCGGTAAAAATAGTAAACGATGTTCCCTTGAACGAAATAATGCCAAAAGGATTTTCATCCGTAAGAACAGGGAAAAGAAACATGGGATGGCGAAGTGACGAACCGGCCACTCTAATATTTGCGGAAGCATTGGATGGAGGTGATCAGTCTAAATCTGCAGAGTACAGGGATGAGATCTTTACATGGCAGGCACCGTTTACGGCTGCCCCAAAATCATTCTTTAAAACAAAACAGAGATATGAAGACGTAAGCTGGACCAATGATCATTATGCCATAGTTTCTGAAGGCTGGTATGATACAAGAAACACCAAGTCTTTCCTCGTGGATCTTAATAATGGTGAATCAAAAGTGATTGATGACAGGAATTATCAGGATGTTTACAGTGATCCCGGGAATTTTAATACTACGAAAAATCAATACGGAAGATATGTTATTGATATGAAAGGAGGGAAAACCTACCTTATAGGAGACGGATTTACTAAAGACGGACAGCACCCTTTCATTGATGAAATGGATGTAAAGTCACTTAAAAAGAAAAGACTGTATACATCTAACGTCAAGAATGGCAAGGAAGAGATCATAGATATCCTTAATCCTTCAAAAGGTGAAATTCTGACAACCCAGCAGTCCCCAAGCATGTATCCGAACTATTTTAAAAAGAATATTAAATCCAATAAATCAGAAGCAATAACTCAGTTTGCGAATCCTTTTGAAAGCATTAAAGATGTTTATAAAGAGGTAATTACGTACAAAAGAAATGATGGCGTTACCTTAACAGGAACTCTGTATCTGCCTGCCAATTACGACAGAAAAGCAAAAAAAGAAAAGCTTCCCTTACTGATCTGGGCATATCCCACAGAATATAAGGATAAAAACACAGCAGGGCAGAATACCCAGAACCCTAACGACTTTACGTTCCCGTACTACGGATCTTTCGTATACTGGACCACAAAAGGATATGCTGTGCTGGACGATGCTGCATTCCCGATCATCGGAGAAGGAAAAACAGAACCTAATGACACTTTCATTCCGCAGTTAGTAGCGAATGCAGAAGCTGCAATTAATGCTGTTGATCAGCTGGGGTACATCGACAAAAAGAAAGTGGCTGTAGGTGGACATTCTTACGGTGCTTTCATGACAGCCAATCTTTTAACGCATTCTAAGCTTTTTGCATGTGGTATTGCAAGAAGTGGTGCTTATAACAGAACGCTGACTCCGTTTGGATTCCAGAGCGAGCAGAGAAATTACTGGGATGTTCCGGAAATTTATAACACGATGTCGCCGTTCATGAATGCAGACAAAATGAAAACACCAATGCTTTTGGTTCATGGTGATGCTGATAACAATCCCGGAACTTTTACTTTGCAGACCGAAAGATATTTCCAGGCTCTGAAAAATCTGGGGGCTCCTGTGAAAATGGTTCTTCTTCCGAAAGAAGCACATGGTTATGTGGCTAAAGAGAATATTCTGCACCTTTTATGGGAACAGGATCAGTTCCTTGAGAAATGTCTGAAGAAATAAAATATTAAACACAAAGCCCGTTCATTTTTTGAACGGGCTTTTTTATTCTTTTTTCCACTTACTCTGCTTAAAAAGCTTTAAAATAATTCATGCCCAGATATCATGATAAGATCCTTTTCCAAAGGCGATAGGATATTCACGCAGAGTGAAGAACCTTCTAAAGTAATGCTGATCAGAGAGGGAATTACCAAATGTTTTTTCGTTGAAGATAATGGCAAAGAATATATTGTTGAGTTTCTGGGAAAAGGTGAGATCATTGGGGAAATAGAACTGATACGGAACATTTCCTGCCTTTGCAGCATTGAAGCAGTAACCGACGTAACCGTTTATGCTGTCGCTATATCGTATTTCAAATCTTTAATTAAAACTGATCTCTCGCTGAATAATCTGCTGCTGGACGTATTTGCTGAACGCATTGTCAATACTTCAAAAAGAGCCTCTTATCAGCAGTTGTATGCGGCCGAACATACCTTGCCCCAGCTTCTTGAACTGCAGGCGCAACAAGGGATAAAGATTTCAAAAGAAGATATGGGTGCCTACCTGGGAATTACAGTAAGAAGTCTGAGCCGGACTTTGAAGCATTTAGGGAAGTAAACAAGTTAAGGATAGTGGATGGGAGAGGGAAGTTAAGATAACCTTGTCAAGGTTCAAAACCTTGACAAGGCTATCCGGAAGACGAATAGTAACCATCTTTCATCTCTCACATTAATTACAATTATTGACTGAATTTTGCGGATAAAAACTTTATCCTTCCGTATTTTTGCACAAAATAAAATCCAACCTATAAAATGGAAGAGTTACAATTCAGAAATGCTGATCTGAAAGATTTAGAAAAAATAGTTGAGATCTATAATTCTACCATCCCTTCAAGAATGGTGACTGCCGATACAGAAAATGTCTCCGTAGAAAGCAGGAGACAATGGTTTGAGGAACATAATCCTGAAACAAGGCCGCTTTGGATCATTGAAAATAATGATCATGAAACGGTGGGCTGGGTCAGTTTTTCTTCATTTTATGGAAGACCCGCATACAATGGAACCGTTGAAATGAGTATTTACCTTGATGAATCCTGCAGAGGAAAAGGGTATGGAAAAAAAGTAATGGAATACTGTATTGATAAGGCACCCTGTTTGGGAATAAAAACACTGCTTGGATTTATCTTTTCTCATAATGAAGCCAGCCTAAGACTTTTCAAAAATTTTGGATTTGAAGAATGGGGATTGTTTCCTGATGTCGCGGTTCTGGACGGAATTGAAAGGAGTCTTACGATTTTAGGGAAAAGGGTGAGTTGAATCTCTTTAAGTACATATATTCTTATCTGCAAGGAAAGTGTAGCCATTATCCATCCATATCTTTTCTTAACTCAGCGTATGAATGGATAAAGTTGGGTCAGGGTAATGGCTACATGAGATGTAATCTTTTGAATTATATTCCTCTGGTTAAGATTTACATTTTGTAAAATATTATCTATATCAGTCCTAGAAATATTTAATTTCTACTCTGTCCATGGTCTCACCTTTTCCATTGGGTGGCACAGCAAATCCACCAGGTTCATATCGTTCTGTTCCGCTTTTATAATACCAATTATTTAATCCACTGATCATTTGTTTTATGTAATAAATAAATTCCTCTGTCTCTTTTTGGTATGGACTGAAATCCGGCAGATGGTTGGATAATGTTACAAATTCGTTTACAAGCTCATCATGAATCCTCATTCCTTCTTTGCAGGCTTCATCAAAAGAAATTTTATTATGATGCTGTAATAATTTGATGATATTGAAAATCTCTGATTCTATTGCGAGCTCTTTGCCAATAGTTGCAAAATCGTTCTGGAGAGCAACAATGATTGACTGTAGCATAATAATACGCTGTATAACGGTGTGGTTATAAATGTAATCAGGTAAAGCAAAACCAGTTGAAGGGCAAATCAAATCAACAAATGGAATCATTCCTATGGAATTTGCGCGGATTAAATGAAAGAGAGGAATAGGAGGGATGTCTTTACTGATTTTATATGGTGATTCTTCCATAATTCCATCAGTAACGAAACGGTATTTATAATTCTTAGCAATCCGCTTAAGCCAGAAGTCTGGCATCCCGAGTGCAATCCATTCCTTTCTGTTTGTTTGCATTTGACGGAACATTCCTATTTCTCCCGGTTTTGGGTCATCTCCCATCATTATCTCAAAAATACGGTCCCTGAAAGCTGCAATTTCTTTTATGGGCAAAAGTTCAACATAATCATCAGTTACCGTCATATAAATGGCAAAACGCGTTGCATGGAGGATTCTGTCCTTTTCGGTAGCTGCAGGTACCATAAAGGGCCCTACATCAACTAACCGCATTTTTCTGTACCTGGTCATTGCCTCTTTTGATAAGAATTGATAATCCTGGTCATACCAAATGGTTTCTTCTTCATAGAAGGTTCCAGCGAAGGGGCTTGAGAGGGTTTCCCAAGGGTATACGGGCTTGGGCACATTAAATTGTTTCATAATACATGGTTTTAGTTTAAAATGATAAAAAAAATGGTATTTATACTTAATAGGTGATTATATTCTAAGTTGTTATACTCCACAAATTCTTTCAGGTGTTCATTGCAGGCACCAATCTTCAGAACAGGCTTCTTTCAGAGATATTGGATGTTGATGCTGGATTACCTTAAGATAATGCATACGGTCTGATTACTGATTGTACTTCATTGAAAAAAGTAACCAGGTTGGGGATTTTTAATGTTGAGAAAGGCTATTTAAACTGTTTGTAAAGCAGCTCAGGTGTGTTGAAATTTTCATTGTTCATATTGTGAAGTTTTTTGGTTTAGTTTTAAATACTAAAATAAGAATTTATTATTCGTAATTAAATTTTATTTTAAATTATTTAAAATCAATAATATATAATTTAGGATATGATGTAATTTTAGGTTAACCGATATAGATAATTTTTTCGATGTTCCCTTATTCTTGGATAAAAAAAGCTGCGCGAAGTCGAAGACTTCGCGCAGCTTTTTTTATCCAATTTTCTTATGTATTTAAGAATTCTGCTTGATTCTTTTCGCAGACATATTTAAAAACCGCTTCACCAGGAAAACTGCAGAAACTGTAAGTCCCAGACCCAGAGCAATCCACATTCCGAAAGCGCCCATTTTTAAAGTGACACATAAAAAGTATCCTAAAGGAATGGTAATTACCCAATAGGCGATAAAAGTATAGATTGATGGGATCTTTACATCCTGAAGTCCTCTGAGCATCCCCAAAGCTGTTACCTGGATTCCGTCCGAAAGCTGAAATAAAGCAGCAATGATCATTAATTTAGAAGCAAGGGTAATCACTTCAACTTCCTCTTTTTTAGTAAAGAAAGTAGGTAATATATTTCTTCCCAGAATAAAGACCAATCCGCAGATGCACATAAATATAAAGGCTATTTTAAGATTGTTGATCCCGACTTTTCTTAATTCAACAAAATTCTGCTCACCCAATTTTCTTCCGATCATGACCGTTGAAGCCACACTGAATCCTACGCAAAGGTTGAAGGTAAATGAAGCCATACTTAGGGCGATCTGGTGAGAGGCAATATCATGAGCTGAAATCAATCCGCAGATAAATGCAGCACCTGCAAAAGCTGTCACTTCAAAAAACATCTGTAATGCAGTAGGCAGTCCCAGTTTCACCATTCTGTCAAACATATTTCTGGAGAAAACCTGAATTTTTAAAGAAAAATCTTTAATATATCTTCTTGTTTTTTTCTCTTTAACCAGTACGACATACAGGAAAACCACCATAAATATTCTCGAGATCAGTGTTGCCAACGCTGATCCTTTTACACCCATTTCAGGAAAGATCCAGAGTCCTTTAATAAAAACATAGTTCAGGACAATATTAATAACATTCGCAATAATCGTTGCCTTTGTAACACCGATGGTATATGAAAGACCTTCAGAAACTTCACGAAGCGTCTGAAAAGCCATGAACGGGATCATGCTGATGGCCATAATACCGAGGAAGTCTACCGTATTCGGAATGATCTTCTCCGGCTGCCCGGAATGATAAAGTAGTGGCATGCCTAAAAGCAAAACAGCCATTAAAATAATTCCTACTGACATATTGATCACAAATCCGTGGCTGAATACAGAATTAATAGTTCCGTGATCCTGCTTGGAATGTGCCTCAGAAACCAGAGGAGGTATGGCAAATGAAAATCCCAGTGCCAGTACAAACACCGAGAAAAATACGGCATTTCCCAATGAAACGGAAGCCAGTGCATCCGCCCCTAAAAGTTTTCCGACAATAATATTGTCGAAGAGATTCACCGAGACCTGCCCAACCTGCGTAAGCATGACAGGAAGAGCCAGAGTCAGGCATTCTTTCGTATAGTTTTTGTTTAAAAAGTTCATAGTATTTTATGATTCGTATAGAGTTTATTACTTAAAAATAGTCCAAAAAAAAATTTGCAGTAAGGCTACTGCAAATTGTTATCATATATTTAATGTTCAATTAAATTATTTCCTTACAAAACTTGCAACATCCTCTTCGGAAACAGTATTTCCGCCAAGAATAATTAATCTTTCCACAACGTTTCTCAGTTCTCTGATATTTCCTGTCCATGAAAGAACTTTAAGCGCGTCAATCGCCTTATCATCAAATTTTTTCACGGCAGTACCATGCTCATCGGCAATTAATCCGGAAAAATGATCTACCAATAATTTGATATCCTCTTTTCTTTCATCCAATGGCGGAACATAGATTTCAATCACAGAAAGCCTGTGGTAAAGATCCTCCCTGAATTTTCCTTCCTCAATTTCCTTCTGCATGTTCTTATTGGTTGCTGCAATTACCCTTACATCAACTTTTATTTCCTTATCGCTTCCTACAGGAGAAACTTTGCTTTCCTGCAATGCTCTCAAAACCTTGGCCTGAGCAATAAGGCTCATATCGCCGATCTCATCCAAAAAGATAGTACCTCCGTTGGCCTGCTCAAATTTTCCCTGCTTGTCTTTAATAGCCCCCGTAAAAGAACCTTTTACGTGTCCGAAAAGTTCAGATTCAATAAGCTCAGAAGGGATAGCAGCACAGTTTACTTCGATCATCGGACCTCTCGCACGTTCGCTTTGGTTGTGGATCGCATGGGCTACCAGTTCTTTTCCTGCACCGTTAGGCCCTGTAATTAAAACACGGGCATCAGAAGCAGCTACCTTTTCGATCATATCCTGAATTTTCTTCAAAGCAGGAGAATCACCGATCATCTGGTATTTTTTGTTAACCTTTTTCTTTAAGGTCTTATTTTCAGTTTGGAGATTTTTATTTTCCTTTTTCAGACTTTCTTTGGCCAAAGCATTTTTTACACTTGTAATCAGCCTGTTGATATCGATAGGTTTGGAAATAAAGTCGTATGCTCCTTCTTTTAAGCAGGAAACAGCAGAATCAATGTCTGCGTGGCCTGAGATCATAATGAATGTGCTTTCAGGCTTTAAGATAAGGCTTTGCTTCAAAAGTTCTGTTCCTGAAAGTTTAGGCATCTTGATATCAGAGATCACCAATGCGAAATCTTCTTTTTCTATCTGTTTGTAGCCTTCAAGGCCATCTTCAGCGATAACAAATTCGTAATCGGTAAGTTCATCAGAAAGGATACTGTGTAATACTCCCGAGATTGCTTTTTCGTCTTCTACAATAAGGATTTTTTGCATAGTTGCAAATTTAGATTTTTTGATTCAATTATTAGCAAAAACTATACCTAAATATACTATTTTGAGTAATCTCTTCTCCCGAAAATGGCCGATCCAACCCTTACGGAATTGGCGCCACATTCAATGGCAGCCGGGAAATCATCACTCATTCCCATAGATAAAGTTACAAGTGATTTCAACTGATTCAATTCATCAAAAAGCCCTTTTAAAATCAGGAATTCTCTTTTCACCTGTTCTATATCCTCTGTAAATGTGGCCATTCCCATAAGGCCGGTTATTTCGACATTGGGGAATTTTCCGTCAATATACTCTTGGAATAGTGTTTTTGCTTCTGCAATCTCAAGTCCGAATTTGGTTTCCTCTGCAGCAATCTTTACCTGAAGGAGCACTTTGATGGTTCTGCTATTCTTTCCGGCTTCTTTACTGATTTCTGCAAGAAGCTTTTCAGAATCCACACTTTGGATGGTATCGATAAAAGGGGCAATATATTTTACCTTATTCGTCTGCAGGTGCCCGATCAGGTGCCATTGGATATCTTTGGGAAGGAGAGGGTATTTCTCCATAAGTTCCTGAACCTTATTCTCCCCAAAGACTTTTTGTCCCAGATCATAGACTTCCTGAATGGCTTCGGCCGGATGCATTTTCGAAACTGCGACAAGCTGAACTCCCGAAGGAAGCTGATTTTTTATTGCTGTATAATTTTCTTTAATATCCATACATGCAAATTTCTGAATTTAAAAACAAAAAACTAATGAATTACGTAAAATAGTTGTTGGCTGCTTGCTGGTTGTCAGTTTTATCTCTAATGTAGTTTATTCTATACATCATTAAATTGTTACACTGATACATTATTACATTAATTCAGAATATCATTGATCTTCGGATACTGAGAAATTTTTCTGAATACAAACTTGTTGCTTTTCTGAAGCTTCTCAATAAACATATCCAGTTCGTTGATGGAATCTGCATCTCTGAGATATTGGTCATGCGTAAGAAAAACCAAATGTCTGGATGTCTTTTCGAGGTCATTAAGGAAGATGCTGTCTACCTTTTTAATCATGGCTTCATGGCTTCCCTTTAAAGTCATTTTTTCAGAAGGTCGCCATTCAAGATCCCAGCCGATTACTTTATAACCTGCTTTTTTAAGGCCGTTTGCGGCATCGGTGGAGCTTTTAATGTCAGTAACGTTAATATTATTCAGCCTCCAGATATTTCTTCCCGGAGTTCTTGCGATCTTATCATAAAGCTTAAGGCTGTCTTTCGCAATATCAAAGTCATGGACAACAGCCTCAGGATTCTTGTAAAAATCGGTGTATTTGTTATGGGCATGGCTAAAGCTGTGATTGGCCAGCTCAATCAGCGGATTGCTTCTTAAAAGCTCCATATCATCTTTTTGTCTTTTGCTTCCATAAGCATGTTTTCCTACCAGAAAGGCAGTAGCACACACATTCCTTTTGTTCAGTATTTTAAGGAGGTTTTCCGTTCCCTGGTTAGGGCCATCGTCAAAAGTAAGATAAATGATTCTTTTATCGGATTCTACGTTCTCATCATCTATTTTGGGGACCGTTCTTACGGTGGGATGTTCCAGTGAGACTGTTTTTTCAAAGTCTTTCACATTAGTTTTGCTGTTACAGCTGTTGAATACAATTGAGGCTGCACTCACCAATGCAGTCATCCCCAGAAAAGCCCTGTTTTTTGACTTTTCCCCAAAAATTTTTTTCATAAAGATAATGGAGGTTAGATCGTTAAAAAATGTTAAAATAATTATTCAAATGTTAACAAATTATATGCCACTACCTGTTAAATTATGGTATTTTAATTTTATTTTAAGAACTCTATTTTAAACGGTATTTTATTAAAATGAAAGTCTTTCACGATTCTGTTTTCTTATTCTTTTAATTTAACATTTATAAATGCTAAATCTATAGACTTTCTCTATTTGTGTTGAATTTTCTCTTTCTTCCTATGCTGGGGAATTATTTGGCTACGCCACTCAATAAACAGACGTTGTATCCATACGCTTCAGCGAATCATATTAATTGATTTTCCTTTTGCGAAAGAAAAGATAACAGCATTAATAATGCTTGCGGACATCACATTAAACTAAGAATATTGACAAACAATCTTATTGCGAACTCCTGGTAATGTAATAAAGTATTACTCTAAAATTTTCTTGAGATACAGTGCATTGTTAATTGCAGCAGTACCCCAGGTATTATTGAAAAATATAAATACTTTTCTTTCTGAATGATTGATTTTTTCAGCCAGGCCATCAAGAAAATCTGTACTGTATTCAGATTTATAGAGCACAGGTTTGCCATGAAGTCTGTAATACAGAACTTCAGGATGATTGATGATGACATCTTCCGGAAGGTTACCGGGAAAGCTGACTCCTGAAAAAATGATGTTGTTTTCTTTTAGCATCGTGAAAACTTCATCGGCCCACCAGGATTCGTGACGGAATTCTATAACATTCACATAATTAAAATCAAGACTGGCGAGGATCAGATCAATATTTTCCTGTGATTTTTTAAAAGAAGGCGGAAACTGATACAGAAACCCGGAAAGTTTTTCTTGTAAATGAGTTTCAATATGAGTACAGAATTCTGAAATGTCTTCTTTAGAATCTTTCAGACGCTTTTCATGGGAGATGGCTTTTGGAATTTTGATGAAAAATTTAAACTCTTCGGGAGTTTCATCATGCCATTTTAAAAGTGTTTTAGCCGTTGGTTTTCGGTAAAAGGTAGAATTGATTTCCACCGTATTGAAAGCCTGGGAATATAAGGTAAGAAAGTCTTTACTTTGGGCATTTTCAGGGTATAACGACCCTTTCCAGTCGTTGTTATAAAATCCCGAACATCCAATGTAAAGACTTTCTTTTTTCATAAGTTTTATTTTATATCAGCATCCAGATCTACAGAGTTCAGCCGCAATGAGTTCAGAATAACAGAGAGTGAACTTACACTCATTGCCGCCGCGGCGATCATAGGTGACAATAATATACCAAAGAAAGGATACAATAATCCTGCCGCTACCGGAATACCCAGCACATTATAGATAAAGGCAAAAAACAAATTTTCTTTAATATTCTTAAGAAGTTTTTCGCTCAGTAACTTAGCTTTTGCAACGCCTAAAATATCGCCTTTCAGTAATGTGATTTCTGCACTTTCCATAGCTACATCGGTTCCGGTCCCCATGGCAATCCCTACATCAGACTGGGCAAGAGCAGGGGAGTCGTTGATTCCGTCACCTGTCATCGCTACAATTTTACCCTGTTGTTGCAGTTTTTTTACCTCATTCAGTTTGTCTTCCGGAAGGCAGCCTGCTTTATAATGTTTGATTCCTAATTCGTCAGCAACTGCTTTAGCCGTATGTTCATTATCTCCGGTCATCATGATCACGTCAATTCCCTCATTCATCAAGCGCTGAACAGCTTTTTTAGAAGTTTCTTTAATTTTATCTGTGAAGCTGATGAAGCCCAATACTGTTTTATCCTGTGCAATATAAGAGATGGTATGTGCCTTTGACTGTACTTCTACAGCTTTTTGCTTTAATTCCTGGGGAATAGACAGGTTGCCGGAGGTCAGAAGATTTTCATTTCCTAAATAAACCGTTTTTCCATTGATCATTCCCTGAACTCCTTTTCCCGAGATATTTTCAAACCGGTCTACTTTTTCAGCGGTCAGGTTTTCTTCTTTTGCTCTTTTGATCACTGCATTGGATAATGGATGTTCTGAGTTTTGGTTAAGGGAAAGCGCCAGTTTTAAAATTTCGTTTCTGTCTCCGTTCCCTGAAGTTTCAATATGTTCCACAGACGGTTTCCCTTCTGTTAAAGTTCCTGTTTTGTCGGTAATCAGAACATTGACTTTATGCATCTGTTCCAGTGCCTCTGCGTTTTTGATGAGTATTCCGCTTTTAGCTCCTTTCCCGATTCCTACCATCAGGGACATTGGGGTTGCTAAACCAAGTGCACACGGACAGGCTACAATGAGAACTGCAACCGCATTTACGAAAGCAAATAAACTTCTTTTGCCTTCCGGTCCGAAAAACTGCCACAAAACAAAGGTAAGAACAGCGATAAGAATGACAACCGGGACAAAAACTTTGGAAACCTTATCAGTCAGTTTCTGTATCGGGGCTCTGCTCCGGCTGGCTTCATTCACCATTTTAATGATCTGCGAAAGAAGAGTTTCATCCCCAACTTTTTCAGCTTTCATGATAAATACCTTATTTCCGTTGATGGTTCCTGAAGAAACTTTATCATCGATATTTTTTTCAACCGGTACAGGTTCCCCGGTGATCATACTTTCATCAACTAAAGAACTTCCTTCTGTGATCTTTCCGTCGACAGGAATTTTTTCACCCGGCTTTACTTTTAAAAGGTCCCCGATTTTTACATGGGAAAGTAATACTCTTTTTTCTTCTCCGTTGACAATAAGATTGGCTTCGTCAGGGGAAAGATTCATCAGTTCTTTAATGGCATTTCCTGTTTTTTTATGAGCGGCGGCTTCCATCAGCTGTCCTAAAATCACTAAGGTCAGGATCACACAGACCGCCTCGAAATACAGCGGAATTTCGTGATTGTGACCTCTGATTTCATGAGGAATAATATCAGGAAAGACCAATGCAGCAATACTGAAGATAAATGCCGCGGCAACACCTAAAGCAATCAGGCTGAACATATTTAAATTCCATGTCTTAAACGAAACCCAGCCTCTTTTCAGCAGAAACCATCCGGAATAAAACATTACCGGAAGGGTTAAGGCCAGCTCAATAAATCCCTGGATCTTATGGGAAAAAGGAAAATTGATGAACATTCCACCCATCGAAAGAATAAAAACAGGAATGGTGAAGGCAAGGGAAATCATAAATTTCCTTTTCAGAATATTGTAGGTTTCATCTTCTTCATCCTCACCACTGTCGGGTATTCTTACCAGGTCCATTCCGCAGATCGGGCAGTCTCCGGGCTCATCACGAATGATTTCCGGGTGCATAGGGCAGGTATATTTTGCCGTTTTCTTTTCGGGATACTTTACCAGATCCATTCCGCACACGGGACATCCTACATTGGAATCATAAGTTTTATCTCCTTCGCAATACATTGGACAGTAATATTTCCCGGCCATATCATCTGTAATTTTTGGAGCTACATGATGATGGCTGTGATCGTGATGATGGGAATGGTTATGCTGATGACTATGTGAAGCTGCATTTTTTGCAAGATCTTCAGTGATTTCTTCCAGATGCATATGGCAAACCGGGCAATCACCTTTTTCATCATAGACTTTATCCCCTTCACAAAACATAGGACAGTAACATTTTCCCATACTGTCTTTGAAGTTTTCAGGTAAATTTGAAGAGGAGTAGGTTGGTTTATGATTGGGGTCTTTGGCCTGTTTTTCCTCGATTGGAACCAGATACATATTACAAACCGGACATCTTTCACCTTGCTTAAAATAGACCTTTTCTCCTTCACATTCCATTGGGCAATAATAGACTGAAGACGGAGAAACCCTGTCCTGAGGCTTTACAAATGCTGTTTCAGGCTTTTTTGGGTCTTCAAGCCTGTATTTTCCTATTTCCTCTAAAGCTTTATTTAAAACTGACAGCTCAATTTCTTTGTCGGAAGTAATGGTTGCTGTATTATTTTCCAGATTTATATCGGCTGTAACTCCCTCAACAGAGTTGAGCTTTTCAGAAATTTTTTTCTGACAGCCGGAGCACGTCATTCCGAGTATATTATATTGTCTGTTCATGATCCTTGAATTTATAATACAAATGTCCAAAATGAATTGGTAAGGCTGTTATAAATTTAAGGATAATAGTTATAGAATTTTGCCTGCGTTGTGGGTGAGCGAGCCGGAGAGTTTGAGTGTCTTAGAGTGGGGGAGCTTTAATATCCTAATTATTGAGTATTTTAAAAACACCTTTACTCTAAAACTCTCCCACACTCAAACTCAGAAACTATCCAGTGTTTTCCTTTGATGATCCTTCAGTTTCTTAAATTCGGTAGGCGTAAATCCGGTGATATTCCTGAACTGGGAAGAAAGGTGCTGAACACTTTTGTAGCCAAGCTTACCTGCAATTTCGGTAAGCGTGAATTCATTATAAAGAAGAAGTTCTTTTACCTTTTCAATTTTATGAAGGATAAAGAACTGTTCAAGGGTGATATTTTCGTTCTGAGAAAAGGTTTTGGAAAGTGAGCTGTAGTCTTTGGGGATTTTTGAGCTTAAAAACTCAGAAAGAAGAAAATTTTCATCAATATCCAGCTCACTGATCTTGATGATGATGATATTTTTGATTTTATCAACAAGCTGATGGGCAGAATCCCTAATTCTTTCAAAACCCGTATCCAGCAGACTTTTTTCTATAGCCTTCATTTTCTCAGCTGAAATGTCGGATCCGGTTTCAACTTCTCCTAATGTAACAGAGCTTACCGCTATATCAGCATCGCTGAATATTTTTTCCACTGCAGAAATACAGCGGTTGCAGACCATATTCTTTACAAAAA
Organism: Chryseobacterium sp. UF-81; assembly: GCF_058245105.1. Classification (NCBI taxonomy): domain Bacteria; kingdom Pseudomonadati; phylum Bacteroidota; class Flavobacteriia; order Flavobacteriales; family Weeksellaceae; genus Chryseobacterium; species Chryseobacterium sp. UF-81. The sequence goes on from NZ_JBSIBX010000004.1 coordinate 30,493, forward strand.
TTTTCATGACTTGCTCAGTCTGTCTTTTACAAATTCAATCTGTGTTTTTCCATGAGGAGCAGGATTTCCTTCATTATCGAGGTTGACCATTACGATTTTGTCTACTGTGATAATGGTCTGGTGAGTCATTTTGTTCCTTACATCACATTTTAAGGTAACGGATGAAGATCCGAAGTGTATGGCTTCAATCCCGATTTCTATAATGTCTCCCTGTTTTGCGGAACTTACAAAATTGATCTCTGAAATGAATTTTGTAACCACTTTTGTATTTTCCAACTGAATGATGGCGTAAAGTGCTGCCTCTTCATCGATCCACTGTAAAAGTCTTCCTCCGAAAAGTGAATGATTGGGATTCAGGTCCTCGGGTTTTACCCATTTTCTGGTATGATAGTTCATGTTTTAAAGATTTGCTTCACAAATTTAGTGTTAAAAACTGGGTTTATCAAGGAAACAGTATTTACAGATGTGAAGTAAATGATTCATTTTCTCAATTACATTTTCTTGGAGCGCATGGCTTTTACCTTTTTTACAGTATCGTCATTTAAAAAATTTTGATATTCTTTACTTTCAACAGGGAAAATAGCCACTTTTCCCTCTTCGTTATGATGAGTCCCGAATCCATAGCGTTTAGATAACGGGGAGGACCTGAGGCAGGGTTGTCCTTTGGAGAAGAACTGTATTCTTGCCTGTTGTTTTTCACTTTCCGGAATGTCATTTTTCAGAGCGTAGCATTCGAATATGATATCATCAGAAGTATACCGGTAAGGATTTTTTATCATCTGCTGATATTGAAGTTCTGCCAATGTTTTTATTTTCTTTTCCGGTGGTATCTCCGCGTGAGAAACAGGGCAGTCTTCGGCGACTTCAATAAAGGTGTTGATATAATTTGTAGTATGTTTCATGAGTGTCTTGTGTCAATAAGATTAAATATACTCAAAATTAGTTTTGATCTTTTTCATTCAGATGGTTCCTGAATTCTAAAATATCACCGGGCTGGCAGTCCAGTGCTTTGCATATAGCATCAAGCGTGCTGAAACGGATGGCTTTGGCTTTTCCTGTTTTCAGGTTGGAAAGATTGGATAAGGTCAGATTTATTTTTTCTGAGAGTTCGTTCAGTGACATTTTTCTTTTAGCCATCATCACATCAAGGTTTATTATAATAGGCATAGGATTGTATTTGTCTTTAAAAAAGGTTGTATTTCGTACCTTTACAGAATAGTTTTTTATTATGTTAACTAACTTTAACTTTTGGTAAATTTCAACAAAATTATAGTATAAAACAATATTTATTTATTATTAATCAATAAAAAAAAGCTTTGAATTCCTGGAAATGTGACAAATACTTTAAAAAAAACTTTGATTTAAAATTTTTAATTGTATCTTGCATACGTTTATATTTGGAATCAATATTTGTTCATTAATTTATGTTGTTTTTCTTTTATATACCAAATTTTTATTAATTTTTAATTTTTATTTAAAATGAACATTTTTGTTTCAAACATCAATTACGCAACTAAAGAATATGAGTTGCATGATCTATTCGCAGAATTTGGTGATGTATCATCAGCTAAAATCGTTACAGACAGAGAAACTGGCCGTTCAAGAGGTTTCGGTTTTGTAGAAATGGGTGATGAAGAAGGAAAGCAGGCTATCGAAGCTCTTAATCAGAAAGAATTTAACGGAAAAGAATTAAACGTATCTGAAGCTAAGCCAAGAGAGGAAAAGCCAAGAAGAAGCTTTGACAACAACAGAGGCGGAGGTTACGGAGGTAACAATCGTGGAAATGGTGGCGGTGGCTACGGCGGTGGTAACAACCGTGGTGGTAACGGCGGCGGAAATCGTTGGTAAAAATATAAGGCGGCTTTTTAGCCGCTTTTTTTATGCACTATTTATCCCTTCCTGATCATGATTGGCTTTTGCTGGTTTATTTCAGGAAGGGATAATTATTTATACTAGCAGACAGGTAATTTCGTATGAAATCAGTTGATAATACTCAATAAAGCAGCAGTTAAGCCGCCTTATTGGTTCTGTTTTTCTTTGATCAGCAGTGCTGCATTATTATAGAATATGCTCTTTTGTTTACTGTAAGGAGAGCTGTCTCTTGAAAGATTTGGAAAAACTATTTTGATATGGTATTTTCCCAAATCGCTTTCCATAGAAATCTCTTTTATTGTTATGGTTCCCGAATGGCTGGCATTGTTTGCGAACAGCTTATTTATTGCCGGGCTAAAATCTACCGTCTCTTCTGAATTAAGAATTACCTTTACTGTTTTCCCATTATTGTCTCCTGTCTGACTGTCTATGACGAATGTATCTCCATTAATGTCTTTAGATTGCTGAGTATAGCTGTCAAAATTGATTAAATACTGATAACCTTGAATGTTGATTACTTTTGATTCGGAGTCTAAAACAAGTCTCTCATATTCCGATCCATCAGAAGTCTTATTGATATGGGTAAAAGCATTTCTAAGCGTACTGCTGATCAGCGAAGAATGAACATTTTCAAAGTCTCCTGCTAAAAGATCATGCGTTTTGCCTGCAGTCAGATTCAGTAAAAAGTCTTTTTGTTTTCTTTCAGCCAGAAATTCAAATTTATTGGCAATTTCATTAACGAGGGTGTCAGATACTTTCTTTTGAAAATCTATTTTGTTATTAACCAGAAGTTTATTTTTATCCAGAAGGGTCATCAATTGATTTTTCTGGCTTCTTTTGGCTACACTGAATGCATTTAAATAAGGAAAGATCAATGAGAAAGCACCAAACACAAATAAGCTGATCGGAATGAATTTTATGCTGGCTTTTTTATTGAGTACAAAATAAGAAACTACACTCAACAGCCATAACGCCAGCAGCAATACGAAGTATCTGGGTTCTGTGTAACCGTATTCCAGGATCCTTGTAAATATGGCCGTAAATAATAAAACAAGTAAAGGAATGATGGTGTAGTAAAACAGCTTTGAAAATACTTTGACCCACGATTTTGCTTTTTCCTCTTTAAGCGGATAGACAAGCAATAAGGCAAGGATACCGATAATGCTGTAAGCCAGGACCAGATAAGAAACCCATCCTCTAGGAAGTTCCCAGTTGATAACTATCTTAAATGAATAAACATACAGGATGACCAGATAAATGAAAAGCAGCGGAATCAGGACAAACTGTGTGAAAAACTTTAAGATTACCGGATAGGTACTGTCTTTTTCAAGGTAGCTCAGCCCGGTTTCATTGAATAGAAGAAAGATAAAACAGCTTCCGAAAATAGCCAGGACATAAAACGTATCGGCATATAGATTATCACTGAAATTAAAATCAAATAATTTGTCAACTGCCAGGATGGCCAGTTCTACACCTCCTGTAAGTACTCCTGTAAAAATAGCTGTCAGGAAAATATTAACAAAGAGATTTTTATTGTACTGCCAGAAATTAAGCTCCCTGTTCTTTTCCAGAAAGGCACAAAAGGAAACCAGTAAATGAGAAAGAAGAAGAGTAACAGCTATGATGAAGCCATGAACTTCAGTAAAATCCCTCTCTTTTGCAGGCAAAATGAAAAAGAATCCTATCAGGAAAGCTGTTCCCAATATTTCCAGTAAAAGTCTTTTTCCGATCCTTTGGGAAAGAATTTTCAAAGCAAACATGAGGGAAATACCGAGACAGCAGCAAATAGTAAATTTGGAATGGATGAATAACGATTCACGGTCATATTTGCTGTCCAACATACGGATGGCTCCCACGGAAGAGAGCAGTCCCATTAATAAAACCATCGGATAGCGTGACAGAACATCCTGTGCCTTTCCTGTTATTTCCCGGATTTTCGTTTTCATGATTCGTGTGTTTTGTGTTTAGTCTTTTTTCTTTTTTTTCTTCTTGTCTTTATCCTTATCTTTTGTTTTACTCTTTTTAACTTTTTTAGGATTTAAGATCTCATCTGCATATTCAAATTTCGGTTCCTCAATTTTTGTAGGAATAATCTCAATTTTCAGATCAAAATAATTCTTCAGATCATCCTGTGATATTAATTTTTCATTGAATAAAAACTCCAGCATTTCCTTTCCGGAATCATTGAAAAAATTATGGGCAAGCTCTTTCAGCAAGAATTTACGGTATTCTTCCATAGGGACCACTACGGTGTATTTAAAGATTCTTCCTTCCTTCTGAGTGGTGATATAACCTTTTTCCACCAATATTTTAAGGTAAGTAGAAACAGTGTTCTGGTGCGGCTTTGGTTCAGGATGCTGCTCCATGATGTCTTTAAGATAAAAAGATTCAAGCTTCCAAAACAGCTTCATAAAATTCTCCTCAGCACCGGTAAGATGATTTATTTTCATAGAAAGTTCTTAATGTTGAAATTGTATATTGCAATAAAGATAAATAAAAGATACCACAAATGCTATTCCGGCACCCATAAATACTTCCTTTACCGTATGTCTTTTTAAAATGATTCTTGTAATTCCCACTAAAGCAGCAATTCCCAGCCACAACAGTCCTGCTTTCCAGTCCAATGTAAAAAACAAAGCCGCAACAAATACATTGAATGCTGTATGCATCGAGCTTTTAATAAAGAAGTTACTGATTTGCATAGTGAAAACCAGGATCAGGATAAACAGCATGACAAGGTCAATATACCCGTTTCTTACATAGTTGAAAATAAGATAGGTGACCACACAGACAGCAATAAAAATATAGAGTGTTTTCCTTTGAATACGGTTCGAAACGTCCATATTGGTATATCTTCCGGTTTTTACATTCCAGACCAGCCAGATCACGACCGGTACAATAATCATTAATAATATAGGAAGAAAATAAAGAAAAGAATCTTTAAGTGAATATTTTCTTATACTCATATAAATGAAAAAAATAAATAAAGAAACTAGCGGATTAAAAAAATCCGAGATGATTTTTGAAATTTTATGTACTGTTGAAGGCAGTTTTTCTTCCATGTTCAAGTTTAAAATTCAAATATAGCCACTATATGCAAAAAAACAATTAGTATGTATACGATAAAAACAAAGTTTTTTTTATAATTTTGCTCAAATATTCATCATAAAAAAGCAAGAGCTAGCACATGAAAGAATTTTCTAAAGAGGTATACCTGAAGTGGTATGAAGATATGACTATGTGGAGAAGGTTTGAAGACAAATGCCGTTCTCTTTATCTAAAACAAAAGATCAGAGGTTTTTTACATTTGTATAACGGTCAGGAGGCTATCCCTGCCGGCTTCACGCATGCAATGGATTTAACTAAAGACAGTATGATTACTGCTTACAGATGCCATATCCATCCAATGGCGATGGGAGTAGATCCTAAGAGAATCATGGCTGAACTTTGCGGTAAAGCTACCGGAACGTCCGGAGGTATGGGCGGTTCTATGCACATTTTCAGCAAAGAGCACCGTTTTTATGGCGGACACGGTATCGTGGGCGGACAGATTCCTTTGGGAGCCGGAATTGCTTTTGCAGATAAATATTTTGACAGAAAAGCTGTAAACATCTGCTTCTTCGGAGACGGAGCTGCAAGACAGGGATCGCTTCACGAAACATTCAATATGGCGATGAACTGGAAACTTCCTGTAGTATTTGTAGTGGAAAACAACCAATACGCAATGGGAACTTCCGTAAAAAGAACAGCTAACCATGAAGATATCTACAAATTAGGTTTAGGATATGAAATGCCTTGCCTTGCCGTAGATGCAATGGATCCTGAAAAAGTGGCTGAAGCAGCTTATGAAGCCATTGAAAGAGCAAGAAGAGGAGACGGGCCTACTTTCATAGAAGCAAGAACTTACCGTTACAGAGGACACTCTATGTCTGATGCCGAGCCTTACAGAAGCAAGGAAGAAGTAGCGATTCATAAGAATGATGATCCTATGGAACTGGTAAAACACAGAATTTTGCAAAACGGCTGGGCTACTGAAGAAGAATTGGAAACGATAGACAATAAATCAAGAGATTTTGTAGACGAATGTATCGAATTCATGGAAAATTCTCCATATCCTGATCCGGATAAAGTGTATGAATATGTTTATGCTCAGGAAGATTATCCGTTCTTAGATAAATTAGAAAACTAAAAGATAATGAATCAATTTGAAAGTTTGAAAATTTGAAAATGATTTATTATCACATCTTTTTTAATTTTCAAATTAGCAAATTACCAAATTTTCAAATTAAAAAAAATTATGGCAGAAGTAATTACGATGCCCCGCCTTTCGGATACTATGACGGAAGGTAAAGTGGCGAAATGGCATAAAAAAGTAGGAGATAAAGTAAAAGAAGGAGATATTTTAGCCGAAATTGAAACGGATAAAGCTGTTCAGGATTTCGAATCTGAAATAGAAGGAACTCTTTTATATGTTGGTGTGGAAGAAGGCGCTGCTGCTGCTGTAGATTCTGTTTTAGCGATTATTGGGAATGAAGGTGAAGATATTTCAGGGCTGACTGGCGGAGCTGCTGCTCCCGCTGCAGGTGCTTCTGAAGAGAAGAAGTCTGAAGAAGAATCAAAAACAGAAAATAAGGCTACAAGTGTTGAGCAGGCTACTGCGGAAGTTCCTGCAGGTGTAGAAATTATTACAATGCCAAGACTTTCCGATACAATGACGGAAGGTAAAGTAGCGAAATGGCATAAAAATGTAGGCGATACCGTAAAAGAAGGAGATCTTCTTGCTGAGATCGAGACAGATAAAGCAGTTCAGGATTTTGAATCTGAATTCAACGGAGTATTATTGAAGCAGGGTGTAGAAGAAGGTGGTGCCGCTCCGGTAGATTCGGTTTTAGCGATCATCGGTCCTGAAGGAACAGATGTTTCTGCAGTAGGTGCTCCAAAATCATCGGCTCAGGCCTCTGAAAAACCGGCTGAACAGAAAACTGAGGCAAAGGCGGAAGAAAAAGCGGCTCCGGCAGCAAGTTCTTCATCTTCAGACAGGGTGGCAATTTCCCCGTTGGCTAAGAAAATGGCTCAGGAGAAAGGTGTTGACATCAATAGTGTTAACGGTTCAGGAGAAAACGGAAGAATTGTTAAAAAAGATATTGAAAACTATCAGCCTTCCCAGGCACAGGCACAACCGGCGGCTTCTGCTCCGGCGGCAGCTCAGGTTGCATTGAGCTTTGTTCAGGGTGAAGATACGGAGACTCCAAACTCTCAGGTAAGAAATATTATTGCAAAACGTCTTGCTGAAAGTAAATTCTCTGCTCCACATTATTATCTGATGGTGGAGATCAATATGGATAAAGCGATTGAGGCCAGAAAGGAAATCAATTCTTTACCGGATACCAAGATCTCTTTCAATGATATGATCATTAAGGCAACTGCTGTAGCTCTTAGAAAGCATCCTCAGGTGAATTCAAGCTGGGCAGGAGACAAGATCATCCACAGAGGAAATATCAATGTGGGGGTTGCAGTGGCTATTCCTGACGGATTAGTGGTTCCTGTACTGAAAAATACAGATCAGATGAACTACACGCAGATCTCTGCAGCGGTAAAAGATATGGCTTCCAGAGCTAAGAGCAAAGGGCTTAAGGCCAATGAAATGGAAGGTTCTACATTCTCCATCTCCAACCTGGGTATGTTCGGAATAGAGACCTTTACAAGTATCATTAACCAGCCGAACTCTGCGATCCTTTCAGTAGGAGCGATCATCGAAAAGCCGATTGTAAAAGACGGGCAGATTGTGGTAGGAAATATCATGAAGCTTTCACTGGCATGTGACCACAGAGTGGTAGACGGTGCTACGGGAGCTCAGTTCTTACAGACTTTAAAAACATATCTGGAAAGTCCATTGACCCTGTTACTGTAACAGTCCGGATTGTAAATGTTAAAACCTCTCAACTTGAGAGGTTTTTTTGTTATGATCTGCCGGTTTTGAAAACTTTATTTTCTCTAAACCTCACAGGTTTTGAAAACCTGTGAGGTTTGTCCATATAACAGCAGAACAGGAAAAAAACGTTACTGCCCTTCTGCCTTATTTTTCCAGTATTCAACCTGTTCTTTTAGCTCTTTGATGCGCTCTTCATACTGCCCGAAAAGTTTTTCGGGAGTATTATAATTAATTGTCTGGCTTTGGATTATACCGCTTGCATTATCATTTGAAGAATTTGAAGAATCAGTATTGTTATTAACCTGTACATAACCTTCTTCCGGTTTCAGAATATCTTCCATGTTTACATCCAGCGAAGTGCAGATATTTTCGAGATGGTTTACCCACGAATTGGTTTCCCCATTTTCTATCCTCTGGTAGGTGGAGCGGGAAATATGCAGCTTTTCTGCCAGCTCTTCCTGGGAGATTCCTTTGTCTTCTCTGTACTTTCTTATTCTCTTCCCGATGGTTGCATTCATTGCTAAATAATTTGATGAACAAATATAATTTTTTTTCGAACATAATGATGCATCAGAAATAGGGCATTGCCATTTTATTTTTTTCTCACATCTTTGGGAGTATAAATTTTTATTATATTTAACAACTTAAAAACACAAACAATCTATGAGAAAAAATTTATTTCTCCGGCTATTTCTATTGATAGCCCTCAGCATTTCGCTGTATTCTTGCCGGACAGAAGAGGAGCTGAACCCCAAAAACGGTGAAGCCGGAAATTTGCGGTATGGCATATCCAAAGAAGCCTTTATGGGAAGTTTATTTGTCACAGGTCTGAAAAGAAACAGCTCCAAAAATGTAGCCTCTGCTCTCACAGCAGAAGAGCTGGTAGAAAGACTGGACTTGGAAAAAGCCCACTTGAATTCCAATAATGGGAAAGAAGTTTTTCATGTGCCTGTAAGAACATTTGGAAGCTACAAAAGGTCGCTCCTGTCTATATCTGGAAACGGAAACTCCATGGCTGTTCTATTGACCTATCCCAATCCGGAAGATCAAAGGCTTTTTTATATAACGGACCTCAACGGAAATCTTCTGAAGGAAGTGAAGATAGGAGACGATGGGAAAGAACTTCCAGCTTCTCTCACTTCAAAAAAATTCAGCATAGCGGGCAAAAGTGATGATTTATGTGAGGAAGTAGTGTATGAAACCTGTAGTTCAGGGCAACACAGCTTTGAAACAGGAAATGCATATCAATGCGAGTTTTGGCATAACCTACAGGGAGGTACGCCTCCAAAATTATTTAAAATAAACGGCATATGTGGCGGAACAGGAAGTGGTGGCGGTGGAACACCGATAGGTGGGGATGGATCTTCAGGCGGACATCCGGCAGGCGGAAGCAGTACTTCCCCTGTAGGTGGCGGAGGCCCTCCCAAATATGATTTTACCTCAGCCGATTGTGTACAAAATCTGGACTGTGAAAACTGTAATATACCGGGTGATACTAACAATGACTGTAAGCTGAGTTATGATGAAGCAATAGCCTTTAATAATAATCCATGTGAGAAAACAAAAAGTATCATCAATAATCCAAAAACCAAACCTGCAGTGGATGATATGAAAAACCAATCAGTATTGCCTCCTTCAGATCCTAATTACGGAGAAATTGGATATAAATTTCAGGCAGACGGAACTCCATCTTCAAAAATTATAGGAGGTGCCCACAGTGTGAATTTTGGAGATAAGACAGGATATGCCGGAGGTTATCATAATCATACTCTTAAAGGAATACCTATGTTTTCCGTTCCGGATATAGATCAGCTATTGGGATTTGCGAGAGCACAAGGGAATTATGGAAATCTAAGTAATGCGTTTATGGGGGTGGTTGCACCCAATGGCATGCATTATGTTATTTTGTTTAACGGAACTTATCTGGATGCGTTGACAAATTTTTCACAGGAAGATATAAATATATATATAAAAGACTATCAAAAAATGGAAAGTAATTTAACTGACTCTGAGATAAATGGAAACATATATATTAATAGCGATGGAAAAATAAATAATGTTGGTGCGGAAAAACTACTTCTTGAAACTCTAAAAAATATGGGGTTAGATGGGAAAGTCAATCTGCAAAGAATCGAAGGCGAAAACATAATAAAAAATATAACTTTAAACAGTGATGGCAAAGCAACAACTGCAGTCCCATGTTTATAATCAAAATGAAAAAAATGGATACAAAATATTTTAAAATAATATTAACATTAGGAATGATGATATGCTCAATTTCTTGTACAGCACAAAACCTCCCTTTAAATACCTTTTTAAACGATATTCCAGCAGGGGCTCATTTAAAAGATTTAAATAACGAACTTAATCCCTATATAGGTATTTATAAAGCAAATTTTCAAGATAAAGAGATTACGTTATTTATATCAAAAGAAGTTGACAAACTTGAGAAAAGTGCAAAAAAAGACTATTTTTTAGATGCTTTAGTAATAAAATATATCGTAAAAAATTCTTTAGGAATTATTCTTCAAGATACACAAAGTATTAGCATCCCAAAAATAGAATTGTACAGTATAGGAACAAGACCTTCCCAAAACTCTGTTATTTTTTTATATAGTGGAACAAATTGTAGTGTGGGTAATGGAAAAATTATTCTAAAGAAAATAAACTCTACACAAATTTCATGGGAATATCGTCCAAACGATATTGTGCTTGACGACAGCAGATGTCCTCCAGGAACAGATATTAATATTTATCTTCCGGAAACAAAAGATTTAATTTTTACTAAACAATAGTGAAAGATTTAATTATATCTTTAGGAATGTTTGTTGTGTTTTCTTGCAAAGCACAACAAACTTATCCTCTAAAGACAGATTATACAGAAACGTCTAATTATTCATATTTAAAAGATTTAAATAATGAACTTATTCCTTATGAAGGAACATGGAAGGGAACATGGGATAATAAAACTTTTTTTCTTAGCCTAAATAAGGTGAAAAAAAACATGGATCATAAAGACAATAACCCTTATTATAAGGATATATTAGCTGGTAGATTTAAGGTTTTAGATTCTTCAGGAAATATTTTATATGATAATACTAGTTTACCAGATCAAGATACTAAAATTGAGGGGGTTGGGATTTATAAAAAAATACTACTAAATATATTTTGTTTTACGTAGATTCAGATATTTGTAATATTTCAGGTCGTATTTATTTAACTTTTACTAATTCAATGTTAGATTGGAAATTTATGGATACAACAGATATTATAGACTCTTCCTGTCAATATTACAATTCTAATCCGTTCCCACAGCCTTTGCCTAAAAGTATTATTTTAACAAAGCAATAGATAAACTTTGAAAACTAAATTTTTATTAAGATGCAACATTACTTATAGTTGACATTGACTAAATTTATCATTGATGAAATATAAGCCATTAATTATATTAACATTCCTTATAAGTTTCTTGTCTTTTTCTCAAGAAATTAATAAAATAGAGTTTCATTATTCTAATTCAGTAATTATTGGAAATGAAACTAATATAATTTTTGAATCTGTTAAAAAGAACAGGAGAAATAGAGTTAAGATTATAACTGAGCGAGAAAATGAATTTTTCACTCAAAAAATCACTCAAAAAAAGTTTTTAAAATTGTGTAAAGCAATTTCAAAAATTAATACTGTTACATATAATTTAATTAAGGGAAAAGATTCAATAAAGTATAACTGTATTGATGGTTCTGATATAATTATCACAACTTTTCAAAATAATATAAAAAAGCAATATTTCATAGAATGTTTAGCATCAGTGGATAAAGACTCTCATGACAGAAAAGACTTTTGGTACGCTGTTCAACTTATTGCAGAAAGTGTAGGGATAAGAATTGAAGATTTATATTAATAAACTGAAATTCAAAAAAATGATAAAACAATTTTGTAAGTCTCTCTTGGAACTGGACAGAAATAATTAAAAATATTAATGGAAAGGACTTGTATAAATGGATAAGAGAAATACAATATTATTAAATGCAAAATAAAATATAAACCGCCTCAAAAGCGGTTTTTTATTTGCAGGTAAATCACTATTTTTGAATCATGATTAAAGCAAGCAATGTCCATAAATTTTATGGAAATTTAGAAGTACTGAAAGGAGTTGATATTCACATTAAAACAGGTGAAGTGGTTTCTATCGTAGGGGAATCCGGAGCAGGAAAGTCTACGTTGCTTCAGATCTTGGGAACGCTGGACCATCCCAGCAATTCCAATAAATACAATACTGAAATTAGTATTGCAGGCGAGTCTTTCATTAATATGAATGATAAGCAGCTTTCTAAATTCAGAAACCAGAACATTGGTTTTGTATTTCAGTTTCACCAGCTTCTTCCGGAATTTACTGCTTTAGAAAATGTTCTGCTTCCGACAAAAATTGGAGGAGCCAATGAAAAGGAAGCTTTAGAAAAAGCCTATGCCTTATTTGAAGACCTTAAAATAGAACAGAGACTGCATCATAAGCCCAACCAGCTATCCGGAGGAGAGGCACAAAGGGTAGCCGTAGCAAGAGCCCTGATCAATTCTCCTAAAATTATTTTTGCGGATGAGCCTACGGGAAACTTAGACTCAAAAAATGCAGATGACCTTCACAGATTATTTTTTGACCTTAGGGATAAATACAACCAGACTTTTGTTATTGTAACCCACAACCCAAATCTTGCCGAGATCACAGACCGTAAGCTGGTTATGAAAGATGGAATGATTATCGAATAAAAATCACCTTACCTCAATGAAAAGATTTATTTTCCTGTTCCTTTTTATGATTTCCTGCTCTAAAAGCAGGTCTCAGGAAAATAATGCTTCCGGTGTTCTTCCACAGGTAAAGGTTCTGGAAATTAAAAATTTTGTGAAAGGAAAGCATTACAATCAGGATATTGCTGTTTTTATTAATTTTAAGATTCATTCCGGAAAATACCGTTACTTTGTTTATGATCTGAAAAACGATAAAATACTGCAGAAAGCAGTTGTTTCTCATGGTTCAGGTTCTGTTATTAAGAATTCAGATGTTTTGAAATTCAGCAATACAGAAGGATCCTACCAGTCTTCACTGGGAAAGTATGAGATCCTGAACAGCTATAACGGAAAATTTGGAAAAGCTTACAGGCTGAACGGTCTGGATAATGATAACAACAATGCAATGCAAAGGGCAATAGTCCTGCATTCTTTCGGATGTATTCCGGACCAGGAATCTCCGGCTCCGGCTTGCCTGAGCTTGGGATGTCCGATGCTTTCTGCCCATGCATTGGCCACGACCTCAAAATATCTTGACCAGTCAAAAAATCCGGTCATCATGTATGCGTTTTATTAAATTCAGAATTCCCTTATTGATAACTTTTATAACACACAAATGACCATAAAATTCCTTGCCGAAGACGACAGGCCCAGAGAAAAATTCTTGCTGAAAGGAAAAAGCTCACTTTCCGATTCTGAGCTTCTGGCAATCATTATGGGGAGCGGAAGCAAGGACGAGAGTGCCCTGGAATTAGCAAGAAAAATTCTCGCATCAGTAAATAACAGCTGGCACCAGTTGAGCCTTCTTTCCAATAAAGAGCTTATGAAATTCAAAGGAATCGGGGAAGTTAAAGCTGTTTCTATCATTGCGGCATTGGAAATAGGAAAAAGAAGAGCCGTTCAGGAAATTCCTGAAAAAGCTGTGATATCCAATAGTGATGACGCATATTTTATTCTTAAAAACCAGTTATCAGATTTAAGGACTGAAGAATTCTGGGCTATATTCCTGAACCAGAGCAATAAGGTAATTCATATCTCACAGCTGACACAAGGCGGTATAAACCAGTCAATCGTAGATGTAAGAATTTTGTTTAAAACAGCCCTGGATCATTTTTCAACAGGAATTATTATTGCGCACAACCATCCGTCGGGAAGTCTGAAGCCCAGTAATGAAGATATCAGCATTACTAAAAAAATAAATGAAGCCGGGAAAACATTAAGCATACAGCTTTTAGATCATATCATTGTTACGCAGGATGCCTACTTTAGTTTCTCAGATGAAGGATTATTATGATTAAAAAACTGAAATATAACGAGATTGATTTTAAAAAATATGAAGGCTGTCTGGAAAAGTCAGAACAGAGGAAGTATTCAGCATCAAAAAGCTTTTTAGATATAACAACAGGCAAACAATGGGATGTTTTGGTCTATAATGATTATGAGGCTGTAATGCCTGTTCCTTTTATTCTTAAAAAAGGTATTAAAATTGTTCATAATCCGTTGATATGCCAGCAACTTGGTGTCTTTTCAGATAAAGATGATAAGAAGATCAATGAAAAGTTCCTGCATTTCCTCCAGAAGAATTACCTCGTGAGGGCTTATCATTTTAATGAAACCAACAGCTTTGATTCAAAATTAAAAACAAAAAAGAACTTTCTTTTATATCCTGATGAGTATGCCAAAGTATTTGCCAGATATTCACCCAAAAGAAAAAGAAAACTGAGACTGGATGATGAAGTAACCGAAAATTCTGAACTTAAGGAAATACATTACAAAGAAGCAGAGATTTTCATAAAAAACAACGTAATAGGACTGGATAAAGAAGATGATACAGATACTTTACTGAAAACGCTTGAGGCATTTCATTCATCGAAACATTTAAAATTTCTGGCCTTTTACTACCATCAGGAAATTACTAATATGATTGCTATTTATTCGGATTACGATACCATTGCGCTTTTAGGTACCTTTAATGATAAAAAGTACATTAAAATGTCGGGGGCATCTACTCTTATTGATCACGTCATCAAAGAAAATATAGAAAATTGTATTTTTGATTTTGAAGGCGGTAATCTTCCAAGCATTGAAGAGTTTTTCAGAGGCTTCAGACCAGAATTAAAACATTATGCAGTGATAGAGAATTCTAAAAAGACATTGATCAGGGATTTTGCCCGATTTCTGATGAGAGGCAAACTTTCTTAAGATGAATATCATGCCTATTTCGTTATTTAGAATGATTTTAATTAAATATTATTCCGTATCTTTATAAAGTATTTATCCTAATAATCCAGCCATGCTAAAGCAGATCCGTTATTATAAACTGCCCTATATTATTTATAATTTTTTTAATAAGAAGAAGTTAGAGCATAATATCCCGTTGTATAAAAAGTATGGACTCAAAAAAAACTATTTTTCCAGCATTTCCAGTGCCGATTTTGCCCATCTTCCGGCTTCCGAAAGAGGAATAGACCAGAAGAAACTTGTTGACACTGCATTTTTTAAAGAACTCAATGCTGAAAATAAACAAAGTGCCCTGCAGTATGATGAAAACGGATATATGATTGTAAGAAATTTCATCAGCCCGGATGATGCTGACAGGATCAATAATGAAATTGAAAAACTGATGGAAAATGGCACCCTGAAATTTATTTACGGAGGAAAGCTGATGTTTGCCATTCATCATTCTGAGATCATTAAGAATATTGGAAATGATAAAAACCTGATGGATTTTCTGTCCGTCCTTTTAGATGGTAAGGCCAAGCTTTTCCAGAGCATCAACTTTATTAATGGCAGCCAACAGAAAACGCATTCAGACAGTATTCATATGACGACTTATCCTCTCGGAGGGCTTCTGGGTGTTTGGATTGCATTAGAAGATGTGGACGAGACCAATGGCGCATTGCACTATATTCCAAAAAGCCATAAACTTCCTTATTTCCTTAATTCTGACTATGAAAATGAAGGTAGTGCATTTAAAATAGGTAAGAAAAGCTACCGGGCTTATGAAGAGTTCCTGGAATCCAAAGTCAGAGAATTAGGTCTTAAAAAGGAAATATTTAAAGCAAAAAAAGGAGATATGCTAATATGGCATGCCAATATTCTCCACGGCGGAGAACCTCATACAGACAAGAATAAGACGCGGAAAAGCCTGGTGTATCACTTCTTTGATGAAAACAGTGTATGTTATCATGAAGTAACACAGAGACCGGCATTGTTTGAACTCTGATTTGCTATAAAAACAGCTGAATAATAGCAGCTGAAAGAATAGTTTTTTTACTTTTGCATTCTTAACAGTATCAACTCAAATGCAAATGAAGAAAACCGGAAATATTTTTGTTTTTATTTTTTCAATCTATTTATGCCTGATGTCCTATTATTTATATACTCATCAGTATTATAATGCAGATCTGGAAGCCTATATGGGGCTTATTTACAAAACTGAATATTCCGATCTTAAAATAGAAGATGTTCATAAAAAGGTATATGGAGAATTAAAAAAAATAAATCCTAAAATTTCTGAAATTTCCAAGGCTGAAGAAATTGCAATAGGAGGGAACAGCTATTATTATACACTGTCAAAAAATCCCAAAGCTTATGAAGAAGAACTTCAGCTGTTCTCGGTGAAACCATTTTATAATTTTATGAACCTGATGTTCTATAAATTAGGCTTTAATGTTTTAACTTCAATATCTTTAACCTCTATATTTTCTTATGTTTTTATCCTTACTTTAATATTTTGCTTTCTGATCAGAGTTTTAAAGAATTATCCTTTATCCTTTATCATAACGGTTATCATTTCGTTATTCAAACCGCTTTTGGAGGCAAGCCGGTATGCTTCGGCAGACAGTTTAGCCTGTTTAATGCTTCTGTTAAGTTTCTATACTTTTATAATCAAGAAAAATCATCTTACGGCAACGGTTTTTGCAATGCTCTGTGTTTTAACTAGACCGGAATATTTTATATTATATTCATTTCTTTATGTTTTGATTTATTTTTATAGAAACACCCTTCATATTAAAACAACGCAAGTATTATTATCTTACGGCTATATTTTTCTTTCCTTTTTTCTGATTCAGTATTTTAACCAGATTTCATGGTCTGTTTTATTTATGAACCAGTTTACAAAAGTTCAGATCTATCCGATATCAGCCCCGGATCCGTTCTATTTTCCGGATTATCTGAATTTTATAAAAAAAACAATTATGCTGGACTTTAACGGATCATATTTCCCACTGCTTTTATTGTTTATTGTCATTATTCTGGCAAATAAATTTTCTTTGAACAGTAAAAAAAGCTGGGCCCAGTGCTTGTTTTTTGGAGCTGTTTATGCTGCTGTTTTTGTAAGATACCTGGTTTTTCCAAGCCTGGCCAACAGAATGATGATAGGTTTTTATCTGATCATTGTTCTGTCTCTTATCTATATTCAGAATTCTAAGACTGATATATTTAAAAACTCTTTAGAAGCCGGAAAATAATTAGTAATTTTGCGGTCTAAAATTATGGCTAGTTTTTCAGGATATTTACCGTATGCTTTTGCATTAATTATCGCAATTCCTTTTTTGGTTTTGCTGAGACAATTTGTACATTCGTACATTACCCTTAAAAATCAGGAGATCAGGCTCCTTTCCGTAAAATCAAATTCTGAAAACAAAGCCCATTCCTATGAGAGAATGACTCTCTTTTTAGAAAGAATAAAACCGTCGAACATTATACAGAAATTCGATAAAGGTCTGGCAGTACATGAGTTTATTTTTCTTACGGAAAAGACCATCAATGAAGAATTTGATTACAATTCTTCCCAACAGTTGTATATTACGAAAAACTCATGGAAGAATATCGTAGACTCAAAAAATGCCTTGATCGATTTACTCCATAAAACATATGATGGTCTGAATGAAAATGCGGATCTTGAAGAGTTCAAAACTATTTTCATTATGAACTATATGGAAGGGGATGACTATATTGCTGCTACCATAGAAGACCTTAGAAGAGAAATTTTAATTTTAACTTAAAAATAACAGATAAATAATGATTCCAAATTTTAAAGCACATCCATGGCATGGGGTTTCTGCAGGAGAAGATGCGCCAAATGTTGTAAACGTATTCGTGGAAATCGTTCCTTCAGATACTATTAAATATGAAGTAGATAAAGAAACAGGATTTTTAAAGGTAGACAGACCTCAGAAATTTTCTAATATTATTCCCGCTTTATACGGATTTGTTCCAAGAACATACTGCCATAATGAAGTAATGAAGCTTGCTGTAGAGGCTGGTGCTGATGATGTGACAGAAGGTGATCATGATCCGCTTGATATCTGTGTGTTAAGCTCTCATAATATCCATTCAGGAGGATTATTAATGGAAGCTATTCCGATCGGTGGATTCAAAATGATCGACGGAGGGGAAGCAGATGACAAAATTGTTGCTGTAATGATTGGTGACCATGCTTTTGGACATTTCAGAGATATTTCTGAACTTCCTGAAGCGGAAGTGAAAAGATTAATGCACTACTTCTTAACGTATAAGAACTTACCGGATGAGCCTGCAAAATGTAGAATTCATGAGGTATACGGAGCTGAGCACGCTAAAAAAGTGATCAAAGCTTCTCAAAAAGATTACGCAGAAAAATTCGGAGGCTAAAAAACAGCATTCCAAAATTATAATAAAGGCAGATGAATTTTCATCTGCCTTTTTATTTGTAATAATTTCATCAATATGCCGGAAGCTGAAAGGGATTTACAGTTACTATTGGACCGCTAGTTTCTTAAAATGAATTAATAATCTTAAGGCAATTATAAAAAACGAGATATAGGTATATTTTATAACCTCAATAACTTCCCTCTTGCAACTTCAGGCTTTCTTATCTAATTAATGCTTTCCCTGCAATATTACCTTATTATACCATTTTAAATTTTCAGAAAATATAATATAGAACCAGAATTAATAAAACCATAGAATTTTTGTTATATTTATAAAACTAATTACTATTTATTAATATTAAAATAATAAACTATGGATTTGTTCTATTTAATTCCGGTTTTCGGCGTTGTCGCCTTATTGTATACTTTCCTGCAGAGTAACTGGGTAAGTAAGCAGAATGCCGGAAATGAGAAAATGAAAATAATCAGCGGACATATTGCTGATGGTGCAATGGCTTTTCTAAAGGCCGAGTACAAGATTTTAACTTATTTTGTAGTGGTGGTTGCGATATTACTTGCTGTAATGGGATCCAGTAATTCCAATTCCCATTGGAGCATTGGAGTTGCTTTTGCCGTTGGAGCAGTATTTTCTGCACTGGCAGGATTTATCGGAATGAAAATCGCAACAAAAGCCAATGTAAGAACAGCAGAAGCAGCAAGAACCTCACTTTCCAAAGCCCTCAAAGTTTCCTTTACAGGAGGCTCTGTTATGGGAATGGGAGTGGCCGGACTGGCAGTTTTGGGCCTTGGTTCTCTTTTTCTGATCATTAAACAGATCTTCGCTCCTGATGCAACAGTAGATTCCCATGAAATGGAAAGGACAATTGAAATTCTTACAGGATTTTCTCTGGGTGCAGAATCCATTGCCCTTTTTGCAAGAGTAGGCGGAGGTATTTATACGAAAGCAGCAGACGTAGGTGCTGACCTTGTAGGAAAAGTGGAAGCAGGAATTCCTGAAGACGATCCCAGAAATCCAGCCACTATTGCGGATAATGTAGGTGATAATGTAGGAGATGTGGCAGGAATGGGAGCCGACCTTTTCGGATCTTATGTTGCAACCGTACTGGCAACAATGGTTTTAGGCAGAGAAACAATGTCTGATGATTCATTCGGAGGCTTTGCACCGATCCTTCTTCCAATGCTTATTGCCGGTACAGGGATCATTTTCTCTATGATAGGGACTTTGTTTGTAAGAATCAATGACAATGAAGGTTCCTCCACTTCCAGTGTCCAGAATGCCCTGAATCTGGGAAACTGGGGAAGTATCGTCATTACCGCCATATCCTCTTATTTTTTAGTTACCTACCTTCTTCCTGAAAAAATGACCCTCAGAGGACATGAATTTACCAAAATGGGTGTTTTCGGTGCTATAATGGTAGGACTTGTTGTGGGAACTTTAATGAGCATTATTACAGAATATTATACCGCGATGGGTAAAAGACCGGTTTCCAGCATAGTAAGACAATCTTCTACAGGCCATGCAACCAATATTATCGGAGGGCTGGCAGTAGGAATGGAATCTACACTGCTCCCGATCCTTGTACTGGCAGGAGGAATTTACGGTTCTTATTTATGTGCAGGACTTTACGGAGTAGCGATCGCAGCGGCCGGAATGATGGCAACTACCGCCATGCAGCTTGCTATTGACGCTTTCGGACCGATTGCCGACAATGCCGGAGGAATTGCTGAAATGAGTGAACTTCCAAAAGAAGTCCGTGAAAGAACAGACATCCTGGACGCTGTAGGAAACACTACGGCAGCTACTGGAAAAGGATTTGCCATTGCTTCCGCAGCATTAACAGCGCTTGCCTTATTTGCTGCCTTCGTGGGAATTGCCGGAATCGATGGAATTGATATCTACAGAGCAGATGTTCTGGCAGGCTTATTCGTAGGAGGGATGATACCGTTTATATTTTCTTCACTTGCCATCACTGCAGTAGGACAGGCTGCAATGGCCATGGTAGAGGAGGTAAGAAGACAGTTTCGTGAAATTCCGGGGATCCTGGAAGGAAAAGCACAACCCGAATACGAAAAATGTGTGGCCATATCCACAGATGCATCCATCAGAAAAATGATGCTTCCGGGAGCCATTGCTATTATTTCACCTTTGCTGATAGGGTTTATTTTCGGACCTGAAGTTTTGGGAGGGTTTTTAGCCGGAGCTACCGTGAGTGGCGTTCTGATGGGAATGTTCCAGAATAATGCCGGTGGTGCCTGGGATAATGCAAAAAAATCATTTGAAAAAGGTGTTGATATCAATGGCCAGACTTATTACAAGGGTTCAGAACCTCATAAGGCTTCCGTAACCGGGGACACTGTGGGAGATCCGTTCAAAGATACTTCAGGACCATCAATGAATATTCTGATCAAGCTGATGTCCATCGTTTCATTAGTAATTGCACCGACATTGGCAGTACTGCATAAAGACAAAATTGAAGCCAACAGAAAAGCGAAACTGGAAAGCTTAACAAGAGCTTATAATGCAACTTCAACTGCCGCACCTGCAGATCTTCAAACGGTTTCTTCTTCTCCAAAAGAAATCAAAGGGCATCTTAATGAAAACGGCGATTTTGTTTATGAAACAGGAAACATTCAGGAAATAAAATTAAAAGGCGGAAAAACAATCGCTTTAGGAGAAGGAAGCAGACTGTTTCAGCTGTATAATTCAATACATCAAAAAGATCAGACTGTCATAGATCCTAACAACTGGTATACGCTGGAAAATCTGTATTTCGAAACCGGTTCCAGTGACCTGAAAGCAGGTTCTGATGCGCAACTGAATAACCTTGCTGAAATCTTAAATGCCTATCCTGATGTAAAAATCAAATTGGGAGGTTACACAGATAATACCGGCAATGAAGAAAGCAATCAGAAACTATCAAATCTCAGGGCTCAGACTGCTAAGCTTAAGCTTTTGGAACTGGGAATTTCATCAGACAGAGTAGAGGCAGAAGGCTATGGCTCTCAGCATCCGGTTTGTGAAGCTAATGACACGGATGAGTGTAAAGCAAAAAACAGAAGAATTGATGTAAGAGTTCTCGCTCTTTAAATCAAAGAATCAAATATTGAAAGCACCGTTTTTAAGCGGTGCTTTTTTATTGATGAAAAGAGTTTTCCATTTAAAATAATCTGTGTCAAATCTGTGGAATACAAAAAATACAGACTTTATACATAGCCTATGAAGATTTTGATCTATACTTACTAAAGGTTTTTCTGCAGATGTTCCAAAGCCTGGATGATCAATTCATCTTTTTTAGCAAAACTGAACCGTACATAATCAGAGTTCTGTCTTGAATTATAGAATGCCGAAAGGGGAAGACATGATGTTCCTTTCTCTACCGTTAACCATTTTGAAAATTCCACATCAGTCATTGTTTTAGAAACATTTCTGAAATTAACGACCTGGAAGACACTTCCTTCAGCCTTTTTGATTACTTCTAAAGGTGTAAATGCAATCATTTCATTGAAAATATCCCTTTTTCGCTGCATAACATGTTTATTTTCAGAAGCATCAAACACTTCAAGATATCTGGCAAGGGCATACTGCGCAGGAGCATTCGCACTGTAGGAAATGTATTGCTGATGGCATCTGAATTTTGAGGTAAGACATTCTGAAGCAAGTAAATAGCTGACTTTCCATCCTGAAGTATGAAACATTTTTCCAAAAGAAAATATACAGAAGGTCATATTTCTCAGCTCAGGGTGAAGAAAAGAACTGTAATGTTCAACTCCGTCGTAGCAGTATGTGTCATAGATCTCCTCTGAAATCAGGTAAATTTCCTGATGTTTTATGAGCTCATAAAGCTGTTTCCAGTCATTTTGTTTCCAGATGGTTCCCGTAGGATTTTGTGGTGAATTGACGATAACGGCTTTTGTTTTTTCGGAAATACATTTTTGAAAATTTTCCCAGTTTATGGTAAAATCATTATCAAGGTCATAATAAACAGGAATACCCCCATTTAAAACAACAGATGGCCCGTAAGTATAATATGAAGGCTGAATAATAATAACTTCATCTCCCTGATTTAAAACCGATTTAAGGGCTGTATGTAAAGCAAAAGTTGCACAGGGAACAATAGTTACCTCATTTTCTGTAAGCCTGATGCTGTTTTTCCGGGCTGTGTTATAAGTAATGATATTGCTAATGAGCATCGGATTTCCTGCAAGTGGCTCATACTGATGTTTATTACAATCTGCAGCCTCCTTTAAAAATGATTTTAATCGCTCATCAATATCAAAATCAGGAAGTCCTAATGACAGGTCAAAACTATTATGTTTTTGGGCAAGCTCAGACATTTCCGTGAAAAAAGAATAGTGTGTAAATCCGTAAATTTTTTCCATCTATATTGCATTTATATCAAATATAAGAAAAATAGGCATCCGTTGAAGATTAAATAAAATTTGTTATTTTTAAGCAAATTATTATCATATGAAAAAAATACTTATCCCGTTGTTGGGGCTGGCTGTAGTAGTTAGCTGCGGAACGGCGAAATCTTCTGAAGGTGCTTCAGCTCAATCCACTCAATCTGCTTCTGTAGCAAAAGGCGATAAAGCCTTTCTTTCTGCGTATAAGACCATTAAAGCTGATGAGCTAAAGAAAAACTTATATGTAATTGCTTCTGATGAAATGGGGGGAAGGGATACGGGAAGTCCGGGACAGAAAAAAGCGGGTGAGTATATGATTAATTATTATAAAAGCCTGGGAATTAATCCTCCGAAAGCGTTAGGTTCCTACTATCAAAAAGTTCCTTCAGAATTTATGAAAAAAAGAGGCGGAGGAAACCTTCCGGATTCTGAAAATATCCTTGCTTTTATTGAAGGAAGTGAGAAACCTGAAGAAATAATAGTGATTTCCGGCCACTATGATCATGTCGGGACCAAAAACGGAGTTGTTTACAACGGTGCCGATGATGACGGAAGCGGAACTGTAGCCGTTATGCAGATCGCGAAAGCATTCCAGGAAGCTAAAAAGGCTGGACACGGGCCCAAAAGATCAATTCTTTTCCTTCATGTAACAGGAGAGGAGCACGGCCTGTTTGGATCCGAATACTATACCAGCAATCCCGTATTTCCTCTTGCCAATACTGTAGTTGATCTCAATATTGACATGATCGGCCGTGATGATGCTGCAAACAGAGGAAAACAATATGTGTATGTGATAGGGTCTGAAATGCTGAGCTCCCAGCTTAAAGTCATTAATGAGGCTGCCAACAAAAAGACGAATAATCTGGAATTAAACTATAAATATGATGATCCGGCGGATCCGGAACAGCTATATTACCGTTCAGACCATTATAATTTTGCCAAAAACAATGTCCCGGTAGCTTTTTTCTTCGACGGTATTCATGAAGATTATCACAAACCAACGGATGATCCTGAAAAAATTGATTATCCATTGCTGGAAAAAAGAGCCCAGCTGGTATTTGCTACTGCCTGGGAAATTGCAAACAGGGCGGAAAGAATTGTGGTAGATAAGAAATAATGATTTGTTGATTCATCGCAAAGAGGCAATGAAATGATGTATGAATTCTTGCGTCTTTGCGTTGAACAACTTTGCACACGGCGTTAATCCTATTATATTACCAAAACAATAATTAAAATATGGTAAATCCAATGATTCGTGAGGCCAGGCCAGAAGATATTCCACAGATTCAGATCGTCAGAAATGCTGTAAAAGAAAATACCCTTTCAGATCCTGCGTTGGTAACAGATGCAGATTGTGAAGAATTTCTGTTTGAAAGAGGAAAGGGCTGGGTAGCTGAAACAGATGCCCGGATTACCGGTTTTTCTATTGTAGATCTGAAGGAAAATAATATCTGGGCACTTTTTATACATCCTGATTTTGAAAATCGGGGAATCGGGCGGAAGCTTCATGATATTATGCTTGACTGGTATTTTAAACAAACCAAAGAAGATGTTTGGCTGGGAACTGCACCCGGCACAAGAGCCGAAACATTCTACAGGAAATCCGGATGGCAGGAAGCAGGCATGCACGGAAAAGGCGAAATCAAGTTTGAAATGACTTATAATAACTGGAAAAACAGAAAATCATGGGACAAGGTGTAAAATCGATCAGGCCTTTTATTGGCGCTGAAAATTTTGAAGTAAGCCGAAATTTTTACAGAGATCTTGGGTTTGAGGAAGTGATTCTTGAGCCGAAATTATCTTTGTTTAAAAGGCAGGAAACAGGATTTTATCTTCAGGATTACTATGCCAAAGATTGGATAGACAATACCATGGTCTTTATGGAGGTGAAGAATACAGATGATTTCTGGAAGGAGCTTCAGGCTTTGCATCTTACTGATAAATATGAAAAAGTGAAACTTACCCCTGTAAGAACAATGGAGTGGGGAAAAGAATGCTTTGTACATGATCCGTCCGGGATTTTGTGGCATTTCGGTGAGTTTTTTTAATAGCAGAAAGAAATTATGATTTACGCTTTTGATACCTATTATTATGAAGACCATGCCAAGACCGTGTGTATTGCATTTGAAGACTGGACTTCAGAAAATGAGTCTGATATTTTTACAGAAAAAACAGAAGTCTCTTCCGATTATGAAAGTGGGGCTTTCTATAAAAGAGAACTGCCCTGCATTCTGAGTTTGTTAAATACAATTAAATTAAAGGAAGGAGACATTATTATAGTTGATGGGTATGTTACCCTTGATAATGATGGTAAAATGGGACTTGGAGGATACCTCTACGAAGCCTTGGGCCGGAAGTATGCAATTATTGGAATTGCTAAAAATGAGTTTGCATCACCGGACTCCCAAAGAAGGAATGTTTTAAGAGGGGAGAGTAAAACTCCATTATTCCTTACAGCAAAAGGAGCAGACGTAGATGAAATACTGCCTAAAATAGAGCAGATGCACGGATCTTACAGGATACCTGCATTGTTGAAAAAGCTCGATCAGCTTTCCAGAGCTTAATTTTATATGAAAAAAAATTATTTATATATCTTGATCGTATCACTTATATTTTTATTGATATATTCTCTGTTACAATATGATTATTTTTTCTGGTTCACACCCTTATTTTTTATTGCTTTATGTTATAATTTTTACCTTATTCTAAAATTCTCAAAAAACAAAGCTTTTTATTTTTTAGTTAATTTTATCTTACTTTTAGCAGATGTTTATCTTGCTATGATAGCTTTTTTACTGCGTGTTGACTGGTAGTTTTATTTGAGAATTGCTAAAATTATCTGGCTGATTTTTTAAATTATTCTATAAAAAGTGATAAATATCATTCGCTTATTATTTTTATTGATTCTAAATAAATGTAAATTTGTCTCAACAAAATAAAGGAATAAATGAAGAAATTATCTACTTTTTCTGCTTTGGTATTCTATATGATGATGAATGCACAATACTGTACTCCTGCATTTCAATATGGTGCAGATAGCAATATGATCACCAATGTCAGCTTTGGAAATATCAATAATACCTCAACTTCACAATCAGGGAATGCGCAGTCCTATGAGGATTTTACCTCTCTGTCTGCAGATCTTCAGGCAGGAAACAGTTATCAGATTTCTGTAAAAGGTCCATCCAGTAGTTTTCCAAGTGATGTTGTTGTTTTTATTGACTTTAACAAAAACGGGAATTTTGATGATGCAGGAGAAAGTTTTTATATCGGCAGACTGGCAGCAGCAAATCCATTTAATGCCTTTACGGTAACCGTTGCCATTACGGTTCCCGCGAATGCAGCAGCCGGTGCCACAAGAATGAGAGTCCTGAAAAACACCAATACCGCAGCTTATTCTGATCCAAATGCCGCAAATTCTATCAATACAGCTTGTGATACTGGTTTAAGAGCGGGACAGGCAGAAGATTATACGGTTAATATTGCAGGAAACAGTGTGATTTTCCCTTCGCCATATTGCGGGGCTGAAAATGTAACAGCCCTTACGGTCAGTGAAATTGCAAAGGTAGAATTTACAGGAATTTCCAAAGAAAGTAATATTGATGGAAACTCAGATGTGATCGAGAACTTTACCAGTACCGTTTTCAATGTGAGCAGAGGAAATTCTTATCCGATCACTGTTACAGGAGGAACTCAGGGACAGGCCACGGTCTCCGCATATGCTTACATCGACCTTAATCATAATAATGCATTTGATCCTGATGAAGTATTTAATTTAGGCTATCTGGATAATTCAGACCCTATTCCTGGCACACAGTCGGGAGCGACGTCCGGAACGATTGAAATTCCTGTCGATGCGATGCTGGGAGAGACCCGTTTAAGAATTGTTAAAGCTTACGAATCTAATTCATGGATGGGTACCCTGGAAAACCTGCCATGCCCTTCAGGATGGTTCATAGGACAGGCCGAAGATTATACTTTAAATGTGAAAGCCTCAAATCTGGCGACATCGGAAGTGAAAAAAAGATCTTCTTCCAGAATATACCCTAATCCTACATCAGATTCTGCACATGTAAAGACAGAAGCAGGATTGGAAAAATATGAGATTTATAATCTGGCAGGACAAAAACTTACTGACGGAACATCCGAAGTTATCAATATGGAAAGCCTTACATCCGGAACTTACCTGATTAAGATTCACACCAGAGATAAAAAAAGTATTACTGAAAAGATCATCAAAAAATAAACACTTATCTAATCATATCCATATCAATTTTTGTTTTTTTAGACCGGCAGATTCTATCTGTCGGTTTTCTTTTTGATAAAAGAAACGTAAGAAAAGTATAATAGGGAACAGCTGCTTAATCAATCAATCAATCAATCAATCGCAGATTGATTCCTGGCTTTGCATCCTTCAATCCGCATAATAATATTAAACTTTACGTTAAAAGAATAATCTGTAAAAAGAATACTATTCCAACGGCTTTTTATCTGAATTTTTAAGATTTTGAATTGAGTATTTCGAGTAAATCGTGCTTCGACAGCTTCTGAATGCCGGTTCCATCCGTCTGAAGCAGATTTTGGGCCAGTTCATTTTTCTTTTTCTGAAGACTTAGAATCTTTTCTTCCACCGTATTGGAACAGATCAGCCGTACCGCAATCACATTTTTGGTTTGCCCGATCCGGTAGCTTCGGTCGATTGCCTGGTTTTCAGCCGCAGGATTCCACCACGGATCTACCAGATAGATATAATCTGCCTGCGTAAGATTAAGCCCTACGCCGCCAACTTTTAAACTGATCAGAAACACCCTTACTTCTTCATTCTCCTGAAAATTATTAACAGTTTTACCCCTGTTTTTAGTCTGCCCGGTAAGGTATTCAAATGGAATTTTTTTACGTTCAAGTTCAGCTTTAAGTAAGTCCAGCATCTCTACAAATTGTGAGAATACCAGGATCTTATGATCTTTGGATTTACTCTGGATCTGCTCCATCAGTATTTCTATTTTCACGGCATGCTCATTGGAGTATCCTTCTTTTAAAAGCACCGGAGAGTTACAGATCTGTCGTAGCCTGGTAAGTCCTGTAAGAACGTGCATGCTGTTTTTATTCAGGTCATCGTCATCATTGGCGGCAATAAACTCACGGAGCTCTTTTTCATAGGCATCATAGATCTTACGCTGCTCAGTATCCATTTCACAGTAAATAACCATTTCTGTTTTATCAGGAAGCTCTTTGGCAACCTGCTTTTTTGTTCTGCGGAGAATAAAAGGCTTTATTTTCTGCTGAAGTTCCTGAGCACGCTTACCATATTCAAATTTATCAATCGGAACCGCATAAATGTCTTTAAAATACTGCTTGCTTCCCAAAAGTCCCGGACATGCAAAAGAAAGCTGGCTGTAAAGATCAAAAGTATTATTTTCAATAGGAGTTCCCGTAAGAACGATCCTGTTTCTTGAATTCAGCAGACGTGCTGCCTTGTATCTTTCCGAATCAGGATTTTTAATCGTTTGTGATTCATCAAGGAAAACACAGTTGAAACGGAAGTTTTTCAGAAAACGGATATCCGAAAGTAACATTCCGTAGCTGGTAAGGACCATCTCATATTCAGAAAAATGTTCTGTAGTTTTCAATCTGCCGGCTCCATAATGGGTCATTACCTTTATTGAAGGAGCAAATTTGTTAATTTCTTCCTGCCAGTTGAAGAGCAGGGAAGTAGGCACTACCACGAGGTTGGTAACATGCCCTCTTTTTTCCCGTTGGGAAAGAATAAATGCGATCACCTGAAGCGTTTTCCCAAGGCCCATATCATCTGCCAGGCATCCGCCGAAATTAAAACCGTCTAAAAGATTCAGCCAGTTCAGTCCGTCATGCTGATAGTCCCTCAGCACTGCATTCAACCCGGAGGGGATACTGATCTGAGGAATATCTTTAACGGATGAGAACTGAAGCGAATAAGAAGAAAGCTCTTCCTGTACCTCGTTGCTTAAAATATCCTTTTCAAACAAAGTGGAGACTTCAGTAAAATTGATCTTCGGAATTTTAAGATCTTCTTCGTCAATTTCCCCGATCCGGAAAAACTCATTCATTCTGTCGATCCATTCCTCCGGAAGAACACCAAGCGTGCCATCGTCCAGCTGTACAAATTTACTTCTGTTGCGGATCGCGCGGTGAAGCTGTTTCAGGGCAGCATCTTTCTGGCCGAAGCTTACCTTTAGCTTAGCATTGAACCAATCCAGCCCACTGGTGATCTGAATATTGACCTTTGCCTTGTGAGAGTTGAGTTTTGTGCTCTTAAGCTCATTGAACCCAAGAATAACCACGCCTTCACGTCTCCATATTTCAAATGCGTGCAGAAACCAGTCCTGATCCAGAAATTTATCTTTATGCAGATAAAAATAATCATAGCCATCCATCTGTGCTTCAAAATCCGGATGCTGCTTCATGATGAAAGACGTAAAACGGGCTTCTTCTGCCTCATTTCTTTCAATTTTAAATACATTTCCATTCTGATCCGTATCAAAAAGCTGTTTTCTGGAATACACGGGAACTTCTACCTGTCCGTATTTCATAACGGGAGTCAAAGCAACATAATTTCCCTGCTGGCGGAGGTAAATGATCCGCTCATTCTGATGATTTTTCTCTTCAAGCTGTACTGGCGTTGCAGGCTGTATGTAGCTATAATTGATGTGGATACGTTCTTCCAGAGAAGAGAGAACGTTCTTCATGAATGCTTCGTATTTTGAGGCATGAACAAGCAGAATCTCATTATTGGCTTTGAAAAACTTAATTACCCGGAGCATATCAGGATCATCTGCAAAACTGAAAGTATTCCTGCTATAAACAAAATATTCATTCCTGATCATTATGTTTTTAAAAGGAATAGATATATCATTGAATTCCAACGCTCCGGTCACCTCATAAAAAGGTTCCTTTCTAAATACGCTAAGCTGTATTTCCGCCTGTAAAATTTCAAGATGTACCGGAACAAGAGATTTTGATGAAACAGCCTCGGACAGTACACGGTCATGATAATAGGTTTCCAGTCCGAGCGGATTCTGTACGATCAGCTTGAGGGCTTCCAGTTCGGCTGTATTGTAATCTTCGTTATAATTATTCTGAAACGCTGAAACTGCAGTGAAAAATTTGATATGCTGCGGTTTTTCGGCTTTCCAGATAAGCTGCATGGCATCAACAGGCTGTACAGGGTTTTTGAGTTTTCCAGCCTGCGTACGTTCAGCTTCCATGAGCGAAAAATTCAGATGGCTGTAATAGCGGTGTCTTCCGATGACCAGTATTTTTCTTTTTCCACTGTCTTTTAATGCTAATTCATCGACTATTGAAGAACGTTGGGGAAGAAGCTGCTGCTTAAAAACATCTTCATCGATAGGCAACATTTCTTTGATCTTAGGCCTTACTTCAATTTTATCATCAGCGTATACCAGTTCGAAATAGCGATCAAGATCGGGATCATTTTCTAATCCATAGCTTTTGGCTTTAGCAATAAACAGTTTCTTACGAAGGAACGGATCAAAAAAAGTCCTGAATTTTTTCTCCTCTATGATGCAGTGAATGATTTCTGCCTGATGCTCACAAAGTTTGTCTTTAGGACTGTGACAGGTACACGTGCTTACTATAGAGCTGTCTATCTGGCTGACAGAAACTTCCGGAAAATCTTTTAACGGAGATCTTTTGGTAAAAATCCCGGTATTATTTTCGATGGCAGCAGGATAAATATCATGAAAATCCCTGAGCTCCAGGAATCCACTGCCCCAAGTATGTTTCAGAAGATCATACACAGAAAGTATACTGATGCTTGTATTTTCAAGAATAAAGGCTGCCATAAGCACGCGAATTTACAAAAAATGGCAACAACAATCTAAAGTATTGAGGATGAAGTGAAAATCCAATGGCAGAAAGCGATTTGAGGGATGCTGGCGTTTCATTCTATGCTCTGAATACCAATATAAATATTCAATTCTATTTTATCATACGATTAATAGATATTTTATCGTTATTATTGTACAATATTTGAATTCATGAAAAACCAAATGAATTTAAGAAGATTATAATTTTTTTTTAATGACAAGCAAGATTATAGGAGTCGGCAATTATATTCCGCCGGAAACAATTACAAATTTATTTTTTGACCAGCATCATTTTATTAATAAAAACGGAGAGTCATTAAAGGAAGCGAATGATATTATTGCCAGAAAGCTCAAGGAAATTACCGGCATCGAAGAAAGAAGATATGCATCTGAGCATCAGGTGACCTCTGATCTGGGACTGATTGCGGCCCAGAGAGCAATAGAAAATTCAAAAATAGATCCGGAAACCCTGGACTATATTATATTTGCCCATAATTTTGGAGATGTCCGCTTTGGTACTGTTCAGTCGGATAGTGTTCCCAGTCTGGCTTCAAGAGTAAAGCACCTGCTGAAAATCAAAAATAATTTCTGTGTGGCCTATGATGTGCTGTTCGGGTGTCCGGGCTGGATTGAGGGAGTGATACAGGCTAATGCATTCATCAAATCCGGTATTGCCAAACGATGCCTTGTTATTGGAGCAGAAACCCTTTCAAGGGTAGTAGACATTCATGACAGAGACAGCATGATTTATGCTGACGGTGCAGGAGCTGCTATCCTGGAAATCAGTGAAGATGACAAAGGAATACAGTCCCATTTATCTGCTTCTTACACCTTAACTGAAAAAGACTTCCTCTTCTTTGGCAAGTCATACAATAATGAAAGCTGTCCTGATACGAAATATATCAAAATGGACGGCAGGAAAATCTACGAATTTGCCCTTGTGAATGTAGCAGATGCTATGAAGAAATGTATGGATGCAAGCGGATATTCTATAGACCAGCTCGACAAAATTATTATCCACCAGGCTAATGAGAAAATGGATGAGGCCATTGTAAAACGTTTTTACCAGCTTTATGATTTGCCAATGCCGGAAAATATCATGCCGATGGTTATTAATAAATTAGGAAACAGCAGCGTAGCTACCATTCCGACTTTGCTTACCATGATTTTAAATGGAGAACTTCCTTCCCATGAAATAAAAGAAGGACATGTGGTTTTATTTGCCTCTGTAGGAGCAGGGATGAATATCAATTCATTTGTCTATAAATTTTAATATAACCTACTGGAACGAGAATTACAGTGATATACTGCTCATTTCTCTTCTTTTGAAAAAAGACCCGGATTTTATAATCCGGGTCTTTCATTATGGCTCAGTAAGCTGTTCCGGAAACTATAAATTATTTTAAAATCCATTTTGGCTACACGTTAGTCCAATTTGGCAACTTCAGCCTTTATTCTATTCCTGACCTTTGTCCTGTTAATTTAATACAGAACAAAAATGAAAACAATTTTTATAACAGGCGCTTCAACAGGATTAGGAAAAGCGGCTGCCCAATTATTTCAAAGCAGAGGCTGGAACGTTATTGCAACCATGAGAAACACTGAAGCAGCTTCTGAGCTTGCCGATTTAGACAATGTAACCCTGCTTCCTTTGGATGTTACCAATCTGGAGCAGATAAAATCGACCGTAAATAAAGCCCTTGAACTGGGGGATGTGGATGTGGTGTTCAATAATGCCGGATATGGGCTTATTGGTCCTTTGGAAGCATTAAAGGATGAGCAGATCTTAAAGCAGCTGGATACCAATCTTTTGGGGGTGATCCGGGTAACGCAGGCTTTTATTCCATATTTCAGAGAGAAAAAGAGCGGAATGTTTATTTCTACTACCTCAATCGGAGGACTTATTGCATTTCCTTTGGGTTCAACCTATCATGCAACCAAATGGGCGCTGGAGGGTTGGAGCGAAAGTCTATCTTATGAACTGAATAAATTCGGCATTGATATCAAAACCGTCTCTCCGGGAGGAATTAAGACCGATTTTGTAAGCCGTTCTTTAGATTCGGCAACGAGTCCGGCTTATGAAGAGATTACCAATTCCCTTTTTTCCAGTATGGAAGAAATGATGGAAGCGGCTTCTACACCGGAACAGATTGCTGAAGTGGTATATGAAGCAGCTACAGATGGCAAGAAGCAGTTAAGATACGTAGCAGGAGAGGATGCAAAAGCATTATATGCCCAGCGTCTTGAACTGGGAGCTGAAGCTTTCAGGGAGCAGTTTGGCAAACAGTTTATTTAAGGTATTTTTAAATATTGAGACGGCATAGATTTTATTTATGCTGTCTTTTAATTCAAATATTTAATACATTTATATCATGGAAAAGAAGGATAATACACCTATGAAAATTTCGTCCATATCGGAGCTTCACGACCTGCTGAAGCTTCCCAAACCGCTTCATCCGTTGGTAAGCCTGGTAGATAACACGAAAATGATTGTGAATAAGGAATTGCTGAACAGAAGCTTTTACCTGAATTTTTATAAGATTTCGTATAAGTTTTCTGAACATGGAAAAATGGGCTACGGACAGGGATATTATGATTTTAATGAAGGAGGCATGATGTTTACAGCGCCGGGACAGATTCTTTCTACCGATGCGGATGCAGAATACTGTGGATATACGCTGCTGGTACATCCGGATTTTATACGGACCTATCCTTTGGGCAAGAACATTAAAAAATTCGGGTTCTTTTCCTATGATACCAATGAGGCACTGCATCTATCTGATCAGGAAAAAACAATTATCACCGGATTACTGGATAATATCAGGAATGAGTTGAATACAGCCATTGATGAAGTCAGCCAGGACGTTATTGTGTCTTATATTGAGGTTCTGCTGAATTACAGCAACCGCTTTTATAAAAGACAGTTTATCACCAGAAAAGCAGTCAACAGTGATGTTTTATCTAAAATGGAAGTTATACTGGAAGACTATTTCAATAAACAGGAAACATTAACCAAAGGAATTCCCACCGTGGAATTCCTAGCCTCAGAAATGAACCTTTCACCCCATTATCTGAGTGATATGCTCCGGAATCTTACGGGACAGAATGCTCAGCAGCACATTCATGAAAAACTGATCGAGAAGGCTAAAGAATATCTTACAGCTACGAATTTTTCCGTATCGGAAGTGGCATATGCTTTAGGGTTTGAGCATCCTCAATCATTCAATAAACTTTTTAAAAAGAAAATGGAAAAAACTCCTTTAAGCTACAGACAGTCATTTAATTGAGATATTTCGTAGTGTGAGTAATAATGGTAATCAAATTGTGGCCTCACCAGGAATCGAACCTGGATCTAAAGTTTAGGAAACTTCTATTCTATCCGTTGAACTATGAGGCCATGGAAAAATAAAAATACTAATTAATTTAAATAAATAAAAATTTTTCACAGATAATGGCTTATTAAAAACTGAATAGGTATAAAAAAGAATCCGCTCTTTAGGAGCGGATCCAGTAGATAAATACATCTCATTTTTTTAATTAGACAACAATAAAAAAGCACAGCCGACGATGCTGTGCTTAAATTTTTATTTCAAATTTAATTGCAATTTCAAAGCTGAAAAAAGCAAAAAATGATTTCATTTCAGTTGTATTACATAGTAAATGTAGTACAATTTTTAATACAAAACATGAATTTAAATGTTAAAATTCACAACTTATCCACAATTTACTGTGGATAAGCTTGTAAGTTATTGTTTTTCAGTATGATTTGAAATGTTTTTTTTCAAAATAGTTTTCCTCTTATAAATAAATACTTATCTTTGAATCATTAAAATCTCTTTATAAATATCATTATTTAATCAAGTGCATTTCTAGTACCTGATCCTAAGGTTCAAATTTCTGAACCCTGTTATTCTATTATTTAAAACCCAAAAGAAATCTGACAATAAGTGAGGCATTTCTCATTCACTATTGGGTCATATTTACAACAAAAAGAGATCATTATGAAAACAAATACAATAGCCGTAATAGGCGGCACAGGAAAAACAGGACATTACCTTGTCCAAGAGCTTCTGAAAAGAGAATATTCCATGAAGCTGTTACTCCGGACTCCTGAAAATTTCACTTTTAAAAGCCCTTTAATTGAAGTCGTAAAGGGAGATGCAAGAGATTCTGAAGCTGTGGACCGTCTTATTAAAGATTGCAGTGCAGTAATCAGCAAAATAGGACAGCCTGCCGGAGAAGAGCCGATATTTACGGATGCTACAAAAAATATCATACAGTCGATGAATTCTCACGGAATTAAAAGATATATTGTTACCACCGGTTTGAACGTCAACACCCCTTTTGATCATAAAAATGATAAGGTGAAAATAGCAACGGACTGGATGTATCAGAATTATCCAATGACTACAAAAGATAAACAGGACGAATATGAAATTCTTGTAAATAGTAATCTGAATTGGACATTGGTAAGGCTCCCGTTAATGATTCCTACTTCGGAACATTTCAAAACAGAAACGAATCTGACAGATTGTTTAGGAGAGAAAATCGGTGCGGCAGACCTTTCCCGTTTCTTGGTTTCTCAGATCGATGATGAAACTTATATTAAAAAAAGTCCGTTTTTGTATAATGTTTAAGAATTCAAAGTTCAAAGTTTAAGATTGTTAGATTTAGAACAAAAATTTTTGACCTTTATCAGAACTTAAGCGACCTTCTTATTCACAAAACATTAAATCTTTAAATCACTCAGTGTCAAAAAACTTTTTGTGTCTTTTGTGGTTTAAAAAAAGAGAGCCGGTAAATGGCTCTCTTTTTATATTTAGTTTTCAAGTTTTTCCTTGATGTACTTTGCTGTATGCGATTTTTTATCTTTCGCCAGGTCTTCCGGGGTTCCGGCAAAAACAACTTCGCCACCATATTTTCCTGCCTCCGGACCGATATCTATAATATAATCTGCAGATTTGATAATATCCGGCTGATGTTCAATAACAATTACAGAATGCCCGAGATCAATCAATGCCTGCAGGGATTTCAGTAACTTCTGGATATCATGGAAATGAAGCCCTGTAGAAGGTTCGTCAAAGATAAACAGAGTTTTATCCGTCGTCACTCCCTTGACAAGGAATGATGCCAGTTTTACACGCTGTGCTTCACCACCGGAAAGGGTAGAAGAGCTCTGGCCCAGCTGCAGATAGCCTAATCCGACTTCCTGAAGCGGTCTCAGTTTTGTGACGATCTTTTCTTCGTTATTGTCTTTAAAGAATTCCAAAGCTTCATCCACTGTCATATGAAGAATATCGGAAATGCTTTTCTCATCGAACTTCACTTCCAGGATTTCATTTTTAAAACGGGTACCTTTACATACTTCACATTCAAGCTCAATATCTGCCATGAACTGCATGGATACGTTGATAACGCCTTCTCCTTTACATTCGTCACATCTTCCGCCGTCTACGTTGAAAGAGAAATGTTTAGGCTTATAGCCCATCATTTTTGAAACTTTCTGCTTGGCAAAAAGATCCCTGATGTCATCATATGCTTTCAGGTAAGTTACCGGATTGGAACGTGAAGATTTCCCGATCGGATTCTGATCGATGAGCTCAATATTTTTAATCAGTTTCTTTGGAAATTCTACAGAGTCGTAATCTCCCTTTTTGCCACCCATTCCAAGCTGGATCTGGATATCATTGGTTAAAATTTCCTTCATCAGCGTAGATTTTCCGCTTCCGGAAACTCCAGAGATCACCGTAAGGCTTTCCAGAGGAACATCTACGTCTATATTTTTCAGGTTATTCTGTCTTGCTCCCTTGATGTAAATCCATTCCTTGGCTTTTCTGCGCTTTTTAGGAACCTCAATTTCCATTCTTCCGGTTAAATATTTTGAAGTAAGTGTATCAGCATTTTTAAGATCATGATAATCTCCGGCAAATACAAGTTCACCACCCAGATAACCTGCTTCCGGGCCAATATCTATAATATAGTCAGCAGCTTTCATGACGTCTTCGTCGTGTTCAACCACGATTACGGTATTTCCCAGGTCACGGAGGTTTTTTAAAACTCCGATCAGGTTTTCGGTATCTCTTGAGTGAAGTCCGATAGAAGGTTCATCCAGTATATAAATAGAGCCTACCAGTGAACTTCCCAAACTTGTTGCAAGGTTAATCCTCTGACTTTCACCTCCTGAAAGGGTATTGGAGGTTCTGTTTAATGTTAAATAACCTAAACCGACTTTTAATAAGAACTCAATACGGGTTTTGATTTCGTACAATAATCTTTTGGCCACATCCTGATCATGTTCAGAAAGTTTCAGTCCGTCTATTAAAGGATACAATTCATCAAGAGGAAGCTCGATCATAGACTGGATATTGTGTCCGTCTATTTTTACCCAGCTCGTTTCTTCGCGCAATCTCAGGCCTTCGCAGGTAGGACAGAGCGTTTTTCCTCTGTATCGCGAAAGCATAACGCGGTACTGAATCTTGTACAGATTTTCTTCAAGCATTTTGAAGAAATTATTAATAGAAGGAAAGCTGCTTTTACCGTCACCTTTCCATAGATAATTTTTCTGCTCCTTGGTTAATTGATGATAGGGCTTATGGATAGGGAAGTCTTCCGCTTTTTTAATGAATGCTTTTTTCCATTCACTCATGCTTTCTCCTCTCCAGGCAACGACTCCATCTTCATAAACGGATAGTGTTTTATTGGGAATAACCAGATCTTCATCTATTCCAATCACTTTTCCGTATCCTTCGCATGCCGGACATGCTCCGTAAGGATTGTTGAAACTGAAAAAATGAACATTCGGTTCAAGAAATTCCATACCATCCAGCTCAAATTTATTGGAAAATTCTTTTATTTTTCCGGTATCTGCATTTTTCAGAGCACAATAGCCGTGACCTTCATAAAATGCCATCTGGATAGAATCTGCCAGTCTTTGAAGGAAGCTTTCGTCTTCTTCATAAGAAAAACGGTCGATCACAAGATTAATGATCATTCCTTTTTCAGGAGTAAAGCCGAAGCTTTCCAGATCTTCAATACCGGCTACATTACCGTTGATTTCAAGTCTTGTGAAACCGGCAAGTTTTAAAACATTCAGGGCTTCTTTAAAATTATCTGCATCATATTCCAAAGGAGCGGTCAATAAGAACGAAATATCTTTTTTTGATGCTTTGATAAAATCGATCACGTCAGAAACAGAATCCTTTTTCACTTCCTCGCCTGAAACCGGAGAAAAAGTTTTCCCGATCCTTGCAAAAAGAAGCTTCATATAATCGTAAATTTCCGTTGAAGTTCCCACCGTAGAACGGGGATTGGAAGAAATCACTTTCTGCTGAATGGCAATGGAAGGAGCGAGCCCTTTGATATCATCCACTTTCGGTTTTTCCAGTTTACCCAAAAACTGACGTGCATAAGAACTTAAACTTTCTACATATCGTCTCTGTCCTTCTGCATAAATGGTATCGAATGCCAGGGAAGATTTTCCGCTGCCGGAAACCCCCGTGATCACGATCAGTTTATTTTTCGGGATCAGTACATCTATGTGTTTCAGATTGTTAAGATGGGCATTCTTAACGAAAATCTGTTTTTTTATATCTATTTCTACTGTTTTAGTCATGTTTTATTTATTCATAAAAGTATTACTGACTGTGGTCAGTGTGACTGTTTTTTGCCGTAATTCTGCCTTCTGATAAACTGTTTTGTATCCTTCCGGAAAATTGGCATCGATGAAAATACCTGTAAGTATGGAAAGATGAATATTCAAAGCAAAATTAAGACCCACAAAATTACGAAATTTTAGCGAAAATAAGACGTTTAATATTTACTGACAGATAATTATATTCAATAATAAACCAGCCCATAAAAGTAAAATATTTCCATTTTCAGGCAGAAAAAAAATAGATGGATAAGCCGTTAACAGCCATAAGATTGTATTAATCACTTCATGATTATTAAATTGAAAAATAATTTATGATTTTCGTTATGTTTTTGCACTTTGCTCTTGTTTTGTATTTTAAAATTATTTAAAATTGTATTTATAAATATGTAATATAGAAATGAGAAAGTTATTCAGAGATCTTGTTACACATTTAATGAGAAAAAGATAAAGTTACTACCCTCAAAAGATGCAGTATATCCTACTGCATCTTTTTTATGATATCTATCATTTGTCTTTCTTCGGGAACTCCCTTACTTTTGGGTCCGTTATTAAAGAAACTGACTCAAAACAAAACGGGACTATTATGATCAAGAAGATTGGAAGTATATTTTTATTAGGTTCAATGCTCTGTGCTCATGCGCAGGAAAAAACTACAGATATTGAAAGCATTGAATTTCAGGGGAAATTTATTACTACTCCTTATAAAAGCGCCAATCAGAATATTACGGTTATTACGAAAGAAGATATTGCCCATTCTCCTGCGAAAAGTATTGATGAAGTTCTTCAGCAGGTTCCGGGAATGGACATCAGAAGGAGAGGAGCGAATGGTGTACAAAGTGATATAGGCTTCCGGGGAAGTTCTTTTGAGCAGGTATTGCTGTTGCTGAATGGCATCAGGATGAATGATTCCCAGACCGGGCACAATTCCATGAACATACCGGTAGATATGGATGATGTGGAAAGAATTGAGGTCATCAAAGGTCCGGCTGCCAGAAGATTCGGGCAGAATGCTTATGCCGGTGTCATCAATATCATTACGAAAACAACTCCCGGAAAACGGGTGAAAATAAGTGCCGAAGGCGGAGATTACGAAACCTACGGCTTCGGATTCAATGCGCAGCTGGGAAATGAAAAATTTTCCAATTCACTTCAGGCTAATTCCGCCTCATCACAGGGCTATATGTACAATACGGATTATGAGATCCGAAATGTTTTCTATCAAAGCAAACTGAATATTAAAAACGGTGATCTGAAGCTGCAGGCGGGTTTTTCTGAAAAGAAATTCGGGGCTAACGGTTTTTATGCCTCTAAAAGTGCTACCGAACAATATGAGGAAACGCAGGCTTCTATTGTAAGTTTAGCCCATCAGCAGACTTTTGGCAATCTGAAACTAAGCTCGAATGCATACTGGAGAAGAGGACAGGATATGTACCTGTATGACAGGAATAAGCCGAATGGTTACAGAAATATGCATATTGGGAACAATGTAGGCGGAGAAGTGAATTCCAGCTACCAATGGGGATTGGGAACTACCGGTGTCGGTGTGGAACTGAGAAAGGAGTTTCTGGCCAGTAACAATTTAGGAGAAAGAAACCGTTTTGTTTCGCAGGTTTTCTTTGAGCATCATTTTTCATTATTGGATAAAAAGCTGAACATCAGTCCCGGAATCTCCTGGGCCAATTATTCCAAAGAAGGAAATTTCTTTTATCCCGGTTTGGATGTAGGATATAATTTCAATCAGAACAATAAAATCTACGGGAATATTGCCAGAGTTCACAGGGTTCCTACATTTACAGATCTTTATTATGTAAGTAAAACGGAGCAGGGAAATCCTGATCTGCTTCCGGAAAATGCGGTTTCATCGGAAATTGGTTACCAGTACCAGGACAGTAGGATTTTGGCAAAAGTGAGCGGATTTATGAGAAACTCCAACAATTCTATCGACTGGGTTAAAAAAAGCATGACCGATCCGGTATGGTACGCTCAGAATGTAGGAAAAATAGATACAAAAGGAATTGAAGCAGAATTGAGCCACAGGGTTTTTGACTGGCTGAAGTATACAGCAGGATATACTTATCTGGATAGCAAAATGAAAGAGTCCAATGAGTTTGTCTCCAGGTATATTCTTGATAATCTGAAGCATCAGGTTGTTGCAAAGCTTGAAACCAGATTCTTGCAATATTTTACGAACGAGCTGGTTTACAGGTATAATGAAAGAATGAATCTCGGAACTTATAACCTTCTTGATGAAAAACTGAGTTTTGCGAAAAAAGATTTTTCAGTATATGTGCTGATCAATAATTTGACGAATACAAAATATACGGAAGCTTTCGGAGTTGAAATGCCTCAAAGATGGTTTCATTTAGGCTTCTCCTATACGATCAATATTAAGTAAATGTTAATTTGAGATGAATGAAAGTTAATATTAACAAATTGTTAAATAATTTATTTTTGCAAAAATTTTTTATGAAACTTTTTTTAAGTCTGAGTTTACTTTTGAGTATGACCTTTTTAAAAGCACAGGACCACGTTTCCAGCTTCAATGCAGTGACTCTAACCTATAAGTTTCATCCGAAATTTTTCCTTTATGCCGAAGGTCAGCTGAGAGGCAACGAAGATTATACCTACCCGGATTATTACGAGATCAAAGGGGGAGTGGGATACAATCTGACCAAAAATCATAAGCCTTTTGTTGGCCTTGGGAGATACGTGAACTATAAAGAACACAGCCTGAGCAGAGAGGAGTTCAGGGTATGGTTACAGGACGTGATTGATCTCAAAAAAGGGATCGTCAAGTTTGAAAACCGTTTCCGTGCAGAGAAAAGCTGGTTCTATGAGCCGGCAACAGATAAAGCTTCTCAAAGAATGCGTTACAGATATCGTCTGAACATCAGTGTTCCTCTGAATGCAAAAACCGTTAAAAAGGGAACTGTTTTCGTGAATGCTTATGACGAAATCTTCCTGGTAAGCCCAATGAAGCCTACTTTCGCGAGAAACAGGGTATACGGTGGTTTTGGCTATCAGATTGATGATTATTTCGGGATCCTGATGGGGTATCTTTGGCAGCGCGAATTCGAAGCAAAAGGTAATAAAAACCTTCACTTTATCTATCTGGCTTTAAATATTAACATCGACGGTACAAACCATCCTACAAAAACATATGATTTCCCTGGAGCGGATTAATATTTCTCTATCAGATAATGGTAGGCTTTTAAGTATTTGTTGAACCTTTTGATATCTTTAGGGGTAAGCTCCCTGTTTACTCTTCGGAGATCCATATTGTCGCGGAGATCATTAAGCTTTACAGCGACCGCCAGAGATGACCTTTCTGTTCTTTTAACGAATTCATCGTAATCTTCTTCAGGGTCGAATTTGGTAAGGCAGCTGATGGCAAAAATAATGTATTCCGGAAACCCCTCGGTTCTTAGATAATCCAGACTGAATTCTTCAGGGTGGTCCTCTACAACGTCGTGCAGTACACCAACGATCTTTTCGTCTATTGTTTTACCGTATTCCATTACGCGCATCACGTGAGCTATGTAGGGAACGTGGTATTTGTCGGTTTGACCTTTATGTGCTTTATCAGCTATTTTTATGGCTCTGTTGAGCATTTCTTCTTTTGTCATTTCTAATAGAAAATAGAATACAAAAATAAAAAATGCCTTAAAAAATAAGACATTTTTATTGAGAATATTTTAAGGAATATCAAATAAGCTGATTTAGAGATAAAAAGTTAAGAAAAAGGCTAGAAGATGGAAGCTGGAGGATGGAAGTTACTATTGGCCGGTATTAACAATTTCTTTTAAATTTATTGAAGTAGTTTTATAAAGATTACTAAAAAACACCCTGTGTTTCTATCTTTGGACTTCAATAACCTCCCTCTTCCAGCTTCTGACTTCCTTACATCATGATAAAAACTGAAATGTCTTATCCCGGACTCAGTTTAAATAACGGTTTCATCCTCTACTGAAGCACCTGGCGCGTTGTTTTTTACAGATTCTATACCGTTTTCCATTCCATTTTCAGATTCATACATCTGGCTGGTGCCTATGATCTGCCCGTTTCCGGCTTTTAAATTGAAATAGCAGCGGCCGTCCTTAGCTGTATTTCTTTCAAATTTTGAATCATCCTGTGAATTGGTGCGTACAGATTCTATTCCGTTTTCACATGAGGATTTTGAGCCATACCCCTGGCTGGTTAAGATCACCTGTCCGTTTCCGGCTTTCAGATTGAATTTGAAGTCACTGTCTGTTCTCTTCGAGATAATAAATTTTCCCATAGGTTTTATTTTTGTGTTTGATGTTTGTTAGCTTTTTATAAAATTAGCAAAAATTATTGAAATTTAAAGCGATTTGAAATTCCATTGAGTATTAAATGTTAATTTATATTCCTTAATGATCACTTTTTTCGGAAAAGTAATGGTAAGTTTTAAATTTTCATTATTGTCATCAATTTTATTTGAAATGATGACTGCAGAAAAATAGGCGTTGTTTTTTTGAGCCCTCCATTTTTCAAATTCCTGTTTATCTTCTTTAATGAGTCTGAAAGCTTCGTCATTCATTTTGACCTTTTCCTTTTTGATCCAAAACATATTTAAGCTTAAATAATTGGGATGTTCTGCCGCCAGTTTTTTTATTTCATCTATAATAAAGGATATTTAAAAAGCGCCTCAAAAAAAATGAGACGCTTCAATCAAAATTTATGTTATAAAAGACTAATAAGCTCCTTTAGCAATATAGTGTGCTGCTACTTTTTCAGTTAAAGCCACTACATTCGGATGGTTGGTATATTTTGTGAATCTTCTTAATCCTGAAAGCATCATTCTCTGCTCGTCACCTTCAGCGAAAGAAATAATTCCCTCTTTAGCGGCTACGATGATCTTTTCAACTGCTTTGTAAAGGTTAAGCTGAGCCATTGCTGCTTCTACAGAATCAGGAGAGAAATGTTTCTCAGCTCTTAATATAGCAGATTCTGCCATGTAGATCTGGTTAAGAATTTCTGAAGCATTCAGTAATAAATGCTGTTGTTTCTCAATATCCGTCATGAATTTCTGAAGAGCGGCACCGGAAACCATCAGGAATACTTTCTTAAGGTTTGCGATAATAGCTTTCTCTTCACTCATGAATGCTGAATAATCAGGAACTTCAAATGAAGGAATTCCCATTAATTCTTTGCTGATGGCCATGGCAGGAGAAAGCAGATCCAATTCTCCTTTCATTGCTTTTTTAATCAGCATTCCAACAGCTAAAAGACGGTTGATTTCGTTGGTTCCTTCATAAATTCTTGCAATTCTTGAATCTCTCCATGCTGCTTCCATCGGCATGTCTTCAGAGAATCCCATTCCACCGTACACCTGGATTCCTTCGTCAGCAGTATGTTGTGTTAAATCTGATACGAAAACTTTCAAAATAGAAGCTTCCACAGCAAATTCCTCAACACCTTTCAATTCAGCCTGCTGGTGATTCATTCCACCGGCAACCAATTCATTGATTTTATCTTCAACATCTTTAGCTGCTCTGTAAGATCCGGCCTCCGCAACGAAAATTCCTGTTGCCATTTCTGCCAGCTTCTTTCTGATTGCTCCGAAAGTAGAGATAGAAACGCCAAACTGCTTTCTTTCGTTGGAGTATTGAAGAGAATGGTTTAGGATTCTTCTCTGCCCGTCAAGGTTGGCAGCTGCCAGTTTAATTCTTCCAACATTCAATGCATTCAGAGCGATTTTGAAACCGTTGTTTCTTTCGCCTAAAAGATTTTCAACAGGAACTTTCATATCATTAAAGAAAACCTGTCTTGTAGAAGATGAGCGGATTCCTAATTTATGTTCTTCTTCACCGAAAGTAAGCCCTTCGGTTCCTTCTTTTTCTACGATGAAACCTGTGATGTTCTTATCATCATCAATTTTAGCAAAGACAATGAAAATTTCCGCAAAACCAGCA
The DNA here is from genome assembly GCF_058245105.1 of Chryseobacterium sp. UF-81. Classification (NCBI taxonomy): domain Bacteria; kingdom Pseudomonadati; phylum Bacteroidota; class Flavobacteriia; order Flavobacteriales; family Weeksellaceae; genus Chryseobacterium; species Chryseobacterium sp. UF-81. Next base: position 74,598 of record NZ_JBSIBX010000004.1, read on the forward strand.
TTGGAGATCCACATTTTTTGTCCGTTGATGATATAATGTTTCCCGTCTTCAGAAAGTTTTGCTCTTGTTTTTCCTGAATTAGCGTCTGAACCAGCATCAGGCTCAGTCAGACAGTATGCCCCGAATTTTGTTCCTGTAGCCAGATCCGGAAGGTATTTTTTCTTTTGCTCTTCTGTACCGTACAATAGGATAGGAAGTGTTCCGATTCCCGTGTGCGCGCCATAAGCTGTTGCCAGTGAACCGTTGGCTCCCGAGCAGTAATCACAGGCCAGCATTGTATTTACGAAGCCCATTCCAAGACCACCATACTCTTCAGGAACAGCAACTCCTAAAAGTCCCATTTCCCCTAACTGACGCATTTTTTCTTCAGTTAAAGCATAATCTTTTTTCTCAAATCTTTCTTTTTGAGGAATTACTTCTCTGTCAATAAATTCTTTCGCAGAGTCACGAAGCATTTTTTGTTCTTCACTCAGTTCTTCAAGACTGAAAATATCATTTGCAGGAATTTCCTTGATGAGGAATTCACCTCCCTTCAGTGTTTTATTAAGTGTATTACTCATTATTTTATGATTTTAAATTTTAGATTTTAAATTTTAAATTATTGATTCTCTGTTATAAATTTTCGGATGAAGTTTTAATGATTTTAGTCAAAATATTAATAATACTTTCAATTTCTTTCAAATAAGAGTCTATTTCAATTTGAACTAAATTTGAAGATTGATAAAGTCTTAGCCAATACTTTGTCTCCCTAGCTTCTTTATTGGCTATAGAAAGTTTTGAGATAAAATCTTTTTTAGATTGTGCAGCAATTGCTTCTTCTACATTTGCGCCAATTGAAGTTCCACAGCGAAGAATTTGTTTAGATAAAATGAATTCATTCTGAGATTTACATTGAGTATAAAATTTAATTATTCTTAAAGCAAAGTCAAAAGTTTTTATCTGAATCAAATTGTCTTCTTTGAAACTCATTTCATCTAAAATTTATAATTTAAAATCTATAATTTATTAAAGAAGTTCGAAAATACTTGCTGCTCCCTGTCCTGTACCCACGCACATAGAAACCATTCCGTACTTATTGCCGCGTCTTCTCATTTCATCAAGAAGCTGAACGGTCAATTTGGTTCCGGTACATCCAAGCGGGTGACCAAGAGCGATAGCACCTCCGTTGACATTCAGGATATCGGGGTTTAGACCTAATTCCTTTTTGATCGCTACAGACTGTGATGCAAAAGCTTCGTTCAATTCAATTAGTTCAATATCTTTTAATTCAAGACCGGCCTGTTTCAATGCTTTTGGAATCGCATAAATCGGTCCCATACCCATAATTCTCGGCTCAAGACCAGCAGCCGCGTAAGCCACTAATCTGGCTTCCGGCTCAAGACCTAATTCTTTGACCATTTCTTCGCTCATTACCATCACGAAAGCTGCTCCGTCACTCATTTGGGATGAATTTCCGGCTGTTACGCTTCCTCCATTCGCGAATACTGGTCTCAGTTTAGCCAAACCTTCCAAAGAAGTGTCTTTTCTAGGACCTTCGTCTATTGAGAAGTCAAACTTTTTAGACTGCATTTTCTGGTTTTCATCCAGGAAATTATATTCTACAGGAATCGAAACGATCTGATTGGCAAACTTGCCTTCCTGATTAGCTTTTAAAGCTTTCATATGAGACTCAAAAGCAAACTGATCCTGTTCTTCTCTTGTAATATTATATTGTTTGGCTACTTCTTCCGCTGTGTAACCCATTCCCCAGTAATAATCAGGGTTTGTTTTAGCGATATCTGTTTCCGGAACAGGCTTGTAACCACCCATCGGAATATAAGACATAGATTCTGTACCTCCTGCGATAATACAATCTGCCATTCCTGCTTGGATTTTTGCTGAAGCAATAGCAATCGCTTCACTTCCTGACGCACAATATCTGTTGACGGTAACTCCGGGAACTTTATCAGTATTCAATCCCATTAAAGAAATTAAACGGGCAACATTCAAACCTTGTTCTGCTTCCGGCATTGCGTTTCCTACGATAAGGTCGTCAATTCTGTTTTTATCTAATTGTGGAAGTTCAGCCATCAACTTTTCGATAACTGTAGCTGCCATTACGTCGGGTCTTGTAAATCTTAGACTTCCTTTTGGAGCTTTTCCAACGGCAGTTCTGAAACCCTTTACTATATATGCTTGTTTCATTTTAGAGTAGAGATTTTTAGACAAGAGATTTGAGACTCTTGCCATTTAAATTATTTTTTTATTAATATTTTCTTTAAAAACATAAATCATTTTTTGCACTTCATCAAGCCTATGTAGTAAGGGTTGATTTATTTCTTCTGAAATAAAATTCAATTTTTCACAAATTATTAATTGAGTTTGAAGTTCATAAGAAGATCCATATGCAATATTTAAAAAATAATAAAATTCCTTTTCTCTTTCTCTCCCAGCTCCTTCCGCTATATTGGAAGAAATTGAAACAGCAGACCTTTTAATCTGTGAAGAAAGTCCATATTTTTCATCGTTTGGCATATTTGCCAATGCCCTATAAACTTCAACACATAAATTAATTGAATCGTTCCAGATTTTCAATTTTTTAATATTGTGCATAAATTACCATCAGATTTAAGTTTTTATCTCTTAGTCTCGAGTCTTAAAGTCTCAAGTCTAATTCCTAAGCGGTTTTCCATTCTGCAGCATGTACTGAATTCTCTCCAGTGTTTTTCTTTCACCACAAAGCTGTAGGAACGTTTCTCTTTCAAGGTTCAGTAAATATTGTTCAGTTACAATTGTTGGTTCGGAAAGATTTCCTCCGACCATTACATTGGCCAGTTTGTCTGCAATTTTTTTGTCGTGTGCAGAAATGAAATTTCCTGTTAACATTTGATCAGTTCCAACGTAGAACATTCCCAAGGCATCTTTACCCAAAACTTTTACTTTTTGTTCAATCGGTTGAGTATAACCTTGTTCAGCCAGTAACTTTGCCACTTTTTTAGCTTCGGCGATCTGTCTGTTTTTGCTAACGGAAACGATGTCTTTCCCTTTTTCAAGAATTCCCATATCATAAGCCTCGTAAGCGGACGTGGCTACTTTACCCATAGCGATATTCATGAAAGCTTCACGAAGTCTGTTGTTTTTAACATCATCGCTGTGGAATTCTCTGGAAGTTCTCAAGGTAAGTTCTTTAGTACCACCACCACCAGGAATCACTCCAACTCCGGTTTCTACCAATCCGATATAAGTTTCTGCTGCCGCAACCACTCTGTCAGCATGCATGGTCATTTCGCAGCCGCCACCGAGGGTCATTCCGTGAGGAGCCACTACTACAGGAATAGAGGAGTAGCGTACTCTCATCATCGATTTCTGGAAATAAGCGATGGCCATATTCAGATCATCCCAGTCCTGTTCGATAGCCATCATCAGAATCATAGCAAGATTGGCTCCTACAGAGAAGTTTGTTCCCTGGTTTCCAACAACCAACCCGTCATATTCTTTTTCAGCTAAATCAATGGCTCTGTTCAGTCCGTCAAGGACTTCGCCACCCAGAGAGTTCATTTTAGAACGGATCTCAAAGTTGATGATTCCGTCACCAAGATATTCAATAGCAGCCCCTGAATTGCTCCAAAGTGTTTTGTTTTTTCTAATATTGTCTAAGATAATGAATGCATCCTGACCAGGAATTTTGTTGTATTCTCCTGAATTTTTATCCACGAAAATGCTTTGTCCTTCATCATTAACTTTATAGAAAGTCTCTACATTTTTTACCCAGTCTGAAACTTCATAGCCTGCGTCTTTTGCCAGTTCTATACCTTTCTGAACACCTACGGCATCCCAGATTTCAAACGGGCCGTTTTCCCAGCCGAAACCAGCTCTCATGGCATCATCAATCTTATAGATTTCATCAGAGATTTCAGGAACTTTATGAGAAACGTAAGCGAACAGAGCACCTAAAGATTTTCTGTACAGTTCGCCGGCCTTATCTTTACCACCAATTAAAACTTTAAATCTGTCAATTGGTTTGTCAATATTTTTAGTTAATTCTAAAGTAGGGAAAGAAGATTTACCCTGCAGTTCATATTCTAATGTATCAAGGTTTAATCCGTGGATCTCAGATTTTCCTTCTGCATTTTTCACTTTTTTGTAGAAACCCTGTTCAGTTTTGGAACCCAGCCACTTATTATCCATCATTTTCTGGATATAGGCAGGAAGGGCAAAAACATCATTGAAATTATTGGCTTCAGCACCGCTCTGGCGTACACCGTTCGCTACCATTACCAGGGTATCAAGACCTACCACATCAGCAGTTCTGAATGTAGCAGATTTTGGACGTCCGATGACAGGACCTGTTAATTTATCAACCTCAGAAACGGTTAATCCTAATTTCTGTACGTTATGAAGAAGATCCATCATGGAGAAAACTCCGATTCTATTCGCAATGAAAGCAGGAGTATCTTTAGCTAAAACTGTAGTTTTTCCTAAGAATTTAGCCCCAAAACTCATGTAGAAATCAACCACTTCCGGAAGGGTATCGGGGGTAGGAATGATCTCTAAAAGAGGAAGGTATCTTACCGGGTTGAAGAAGTGCGTTCCCGCAAAATATTTTTTGAAATCATCGCTTCTTCCTTCAATGAGAAAATGAATAGGAATTCCCGATGTATTGGAAGAAATTAATGTTCCCGGTTTTCTGAACTGCTCAATTTTTTCATAAACAGATTTCTTAATGTCAAGTTTCTCTACAACGACTTCAATGATCCAGTCTGTGTTCTTGATCTTCTGAAGATCATCATCGAAGTTGCCTATTTTAATTCTATCCGCAAATTTTGGAGAATAGAGAAGGGCAGGACTTGCTTTTTTCAGTTTTTCAAAGTTTTCAGAAGCAATTCTGTTTCTTACCACCTTGTCATCTTTGGTCAAACCTTTTTTCTGTTCAGCTTCCGTCAGTTCAAAAGGAACGATATCCAATAGAGACACTTCCACACCAATGTTGGCGAAATGTGCCGCAATACCGCTACCCATAATTCCTGAACCAAGAACCGTTACATGTTTGATTCTTCTTTTCATTATAATTTATTTTCTGTTATTTAATAATTCGTTTGCAATTTTCATGATCTCGGACATGACCTCCTTAAAGGTTTCAATTTTCTCAGGAGCAATCTTTTCCATCACCTTCTTGTTGAAATTAACGACCACTTCTTTTGACATGTTTCTTGAATTCAGGCCTTTATCGGTAAGTTTGATGATCACTTCCCTTTTATCGGCAGTGGTCTTTTCCTTATAAATATATCCGTTGTCTTCCAGAAGTTTGATGATTCTGGTCAAAGAGGTGGGTTCAATCGCCATTTTAGGACCTAAGTTTGTACTTCGGGTACCTTCCTTGGGATCAATTTTAAGAAGGGTGAGGGCTTGTACAGCTGTAGAATCGTGCTCTTGAGCAAGTTCTGTATACATTTTAGAAACAGCCAACCAGGTCTGTTTTAAAACTAAATCTACGTTTTCTATTTTTTCTTTATTATTATCCATCATTTATGTACGAATGGTGTTACCCAAATTTAGTAAATATTATGCATGCATAGTATTTATTAACGTTAAATTTTGTTAATAACCTGATAGTTAATGGATTAAATTGTATGATTAGCATAATACTATGCATGCATAGTATATGAAATACATAAAGAAAGCCTAGTATTAATGAATGTTTTTAATGAAATCAACTATTTCTTCGAAAGATTCATATTGCTGAGTAGTGTTGCCGGTGAGAATTTCCCAAAAACCGTCCTTATAGCTAAAATGCAGAGCAGAAAGGTCTTTTTCGGAATTTTTCTGCAATAAAGAATAAAGCATTTCTTTGTGAACCTCCGGTGCATTAATAGAAGGCGGAACAAAATTTTCATTTACCTGGAATAATGCAGCATTGGTAAGTTCATCATGCTGAAGCAATATATCTTCTACAAGACCGGAGAAAAGCTGATTATCCTTTACATACCAGATTTTGTCCGCAAATTCTTTGGCCAGCCTCCAGTCGTGGGAAGAGAATAATATGATTTTATTTTGCTCCTTAGCCAGCCTTCGAAGCGTCTTTAAGATAATGAGTTTGTTTTTCTCATCGAGATGGGTTGTTGGTTCATCCAGAATAATAACCGGAGAATTCTGAGTGATAGCCCGTCCGATAAATGCTTTCTGCAGATTTCCGTCTGAAAGGTTTTTGAGAAGAGTATGTTTATACTGATCCAGATCCAGTTCATTAATAATATGTGTCACTTCATCCCTGTCTTCTTTTCTGAGTTCAAAATAAAAAGGGTAGTAGATGTATTTTCCCAATGAAATAAGATCTTCAACAGTATAATGCTGAGGAACATTTGACTTTGAAAAAACAACAGCGATATTTTCTGCAATTTCTTTAACGGAAAGGTATTTTATGTTTTTTTTATTAATTGAAATCTCTCCACTTACAAGGGAAGTCTGATGTAAAACAGATTTGATAAGCGTCGTTTTTCCTACACCGTTATTTCCTATCAGAAGACATACGTCGCCCAGTTTCAGATCTGCATGAGCATTTGAAATTAAAGTGGTGTCGTAGCCTATGTTGGCCTGTCGGATTTCTAGGTGCATTGATTTGTTGTTAATTGCAAAACACAATTCTTTTTACAAAAATACTGTTTTTAAGGAGCAATGAATTTGGTTTTTACCAAATTTCATATGGATTTATTTATAAAAAATTTACAATTCTTGTAACTCCATTTTTGAAAACATCGGATTGGAAATTGCCTCAAAGACAATCTTTGATAATTCGTTTTCTGTCATTTGTGTTGTTTTTGTATTTAATTTTGTTGGTTAATCGCAAAGGCGCAAAGTTTTTTAATCTTTATGCTGCTTTAATGCGCAAGAAAATCAAAGATTTTCAGCAAGCACGGTATCAATTCATTCAGCAATAATTTTGCAATACAAAATTTTATCAAAGATAAAATCCTTGTGTCTTAAAACAAAATCATGAAAAATTTCTTCGCGCCTTTGCGATTAACCAACAAAGTAGATAATTTATAAATCAGCGAGCAAATAAAAAATAAATTCCCGCAGATTTGTCAGATTACAAAGATCTTATTTACGGCTTAAAATTCACAATTAAACCATTCACTTATTCACCGTCAAACCTTATTCTGCTTCAAAAGCATCAGTAAAATCACAGGAATTCCGAATACAGAACTTATCACATTTATAGGAATCTGTGTTTTTTCTGCTATTATGGAGAAGAGCATCATAATCAGCATTCCAAGAAACATATTCAGGATCCATTGCTGCCATAATCTGGAAGGATTATAAACCAGTCTGCAGAAATGCGGAACAATGATCCCAATAAACAAGATAGGTCCAAGGAATGCAGTTATAGAAGCAGAAAGGAGAGAAGAGGCTGCAATGATCAGGATTTTGAGCTGACGAAGATTGACTCCCAGACTCTGAGCATAGGAAGTTCCCAATGAATTCCCAATCAATGGCTTTATCGTTTTAAAACAAAAAAACATTCCAATGAAAACGAGGATAGACAATACATAGATCTGGTTTCTGGTCACCATATTATTAGCCCCGAAAGACCATAAAATATAATTTTTGAGGCTTTGGTTTTCTGCATAGAACTGTAATAATGAAACTACAGCACCGGCAAATGCTGAAACAAGGAATCCAAAAATGATAAGATAAGATTTATCCTGAAATTTATTTGACATGGAAAGGAGTACCAGCATCAGAATAAGGCTTCCTGCAATGGCCGAAAGGCTCAGAAAACTGTTCTGTAAAAATTCCGGGATCAGAAGATCGTGGGAAAAGAATATATAAAAAGCTACAGACAAGCTGGCAACAGAAGTAATTCCTAAAATATCCGGACCGGCCAGAGGATTCTGAAAATATTCCTGCATCAGAAAACCGGATGTCGGAATTGATATTCCCGCCAGAAGCATCACCAGAACCCGGTTGATACGGATTTCAGCGATCTGGCTTTGAGCGGAATCTTGAAAGAAATCCTGCAGATTTAAATTTAAAAATCCTGTGTTCAGGTTGATAACTGCAGCAAGAATAATAGCAGTAGTCAGCAGTAAACACAGAATCTTGAATTTTTTTGACATGATCAGAAAGAATCTGGATGTTTTATTTTAAAAGAGCATCAATTTTAGAATTCAATACTTCTTCGGTCATCATTCCTAGATATTCGTCGACTTTATCTCCTTTTCTCAAATAAGTAAAGGGAATTGAGCCGCCGTCCCATTGTTTGAAATTGTTAGTGAAAAAATTGGCGTCCAGCTTCTGGCCATCCAAAAGGATGATATTTGCTGAAAGATTATTTTCCAGTGCAAATTTTTTCACAGAAGTATTCCATTCAGACTTATCATCAAGGTTGATAAAAGTAAACTTTACCGGCTTATCTTTTAATTCCTCCATTTTGTTCTTAAAATGAGGAATTTCTCTCATACACGGACCACACCATGTCGCAAAAAAGTTGGTCACATATAAAGTGTCATTCTTCTGAGCTAAATATTTTCCGAGGTTTTCCGGAGAAAGTTCCTTAGATGTGTAAGCTGACGTTTCAGAAGCTGTATTTTCCGTAACGGAAACTGAGTCTGCCACGGTAGTAGCATCGGTTTTTGGGGCTTCTTTTTTACAGCTGTAAAGAGCCGTGAGAATAAGCGTGGATAAAATTATCTTCTTCATAAATTATTTTTTGACTATTTTTGAATTGAAGTATGGAACAACAAATCTATAAAGGGAAACTGATACAGTTTCATCCGTTAAAAGTAGCGAAAAAGGAACAACTGACCAAAAATACTTTTTCTCTGGAATTGGAGATTCCCGGGAGTTTGAAGGAGAATTTCAAGTTTGAAGCCGGACAATTTGTAAGCATAAAATTTATCGCTCACGGTAAGGAAATCATTAATGATTATTCAATGACTTCAGCTCCTTATGAGAAAAAAATATGCCTGGGAATCAAAGTGAATTCTCCTGATGGAGCCACTTCGGAGCTGTTCAAAAATTATAATATTGGAGATGAGCTGATGGTAGGAGAACCTTCCGGAAGGTTTACGCTTGTCTCCAAACCAAGCGAATTCCGGACGATTGTTGCTTTTGCAGCTGGAATAGGAATCACCCCGATCCTGAGTCATTTTAAAAATATCCTTCATACGGAACCACGCACCAGGCTTTTTCTATTTTTTGGAAACAAAAGCTCTGAAGAAGTTATTTATAGGGAACAACTGGATAATCTTGCGAGAACGCACGGTGAAAGACTTCAGATTTTTTACTTTTTTTCAAAGGAAAAAACGGCAGACCAGTTTTTCTACGGAAGGCTGGATGAAAGGAAGCTGAACTTAATCATCAATCAAATTCTCCATCTGGATGATACAGACGAAGAATCTACCATCTGGGATGCAGTAGATGAAGTGTTGATATGTGGGAAGGGAGAGATGATTAAATCGCTGGCAAATGCATGCTATCACCATGGAATTCCGAAAAAGAATATTCATTTTGAGCTTTTTGAAGAATATAATGATGATATTTATCCTGTAGAAAAAGAATTTCCGCTGATTGAAAATGTGGAAGTCAAGTTTAAAATGCTTGGAAAAGAATATGAAACCCATCTTCCTGATAACCGGGAGAAGATCCTGCAACAGCTTTTAATCCAGAATTTTCCGGTTCCTTATTCATGCAAATCCGGAATATGCGGAAGCTGCGAATGTTACCTTGAAGAAGGAGAAGTAGAACTGCTTGAAAATGAATATCTGACTGAAAAAGAAGAAGCACAAGGTAAAATACTGGCATGCATGTCCATTGTAAAAAGTAAGAAAATAAAGCTTAACTTTGACCTTAGTTGAGAATAATCAGGAACATATTTAACTTGGGAATGGTATCAGCAGAAATAGGAATTCTGCTGATATGTCTTTGTAATGCATGGGTTTTTGGGCTTACCAACGGCCGTACCTACACCAAGATTTCTAAAATTCCCCCACGGGAAGTTGCACTGGTACTGGGAACTTCTCCCAAGATGAGATCCGGCCAGTCCAATCCTTATTTTACAAAAAGAATGGATGCTGCGGCACTTCTTTATCACCATGGTAAGATCAAAAAGATTATTGTAAGCGGAGAAAAAAGCAGAGGATATAACGAGCCTGCTGCCATGAAAAATTACCTGGTCAATCAGGAAGGGGTCCCGGAAGACATTATCATAGAAGATCCGAAAGGATTCAATACTTATAAAAGCATTCTGCGATGTAAAGATGTTTACAAAAAGAAAGATGTGATCATTGTATCACAGGGCTTCCATAATCTCCGTGCCTTGTTTTTTGCAAGAAACAACACGATGAATGCCCTGGGTTTTGATGCGCAGGATGTCAGCAAGCCTGAAAGCTACTACAGAAACCAGTTCAGGGAAATACTCGCCCGAGTGATTGCTGTAGTCTATTTCATACTGGGAATTTCTCCGGATTAGAAAGGATATCCGAACGCGATATTCAATGTTGGTTTGAAAGGCTGGAAATGCCTGAATCTCCATCGTTCCCCATCGGGTTTATTCGGATCATATATCTTATAGGCTAGATCAAGTCTGAAAGTAATGTAGGCAACATTTACCCTTAACCCGAATCCACTGCCGATCCCCATTTGTCCTAAGAATTTATTGAATTTGAATTCATCACCGTAGCCATCATTATAGTTTTTAAGACTCCATGTATTTCCGATATCTGTAAATAAAGCTCCTTCATACATTTCATTGAAAGGAATTCTATATTCAATGTTGGTAGTAAGCTTTACGTTATCAGTCATATAAGTACGGACTCTCTCATCCACCTGAGAGTCTGCCGGACCCAATCCTCCAAAGGCCACCCATGCTCTGATATCATTGGATCCTCCGTTGAAATAAGATTTGATGACAGGCATATTGGTGGAGTTTCCAAAAGGAATACCCACCCCGATGAACTGTCGTAAAACCAGAGTCTGGTTACCGTTGAATTTAAAATATTTCCTTGTATCAATATCGAATTTTACAAACTGCGCATAAGGAATCCCAAAAATGGTTCTTTGCGGGCTTGTTATAACGCCACCTTCATCCCTTTTTTGATTGAAGATGCTTAAAATATTACCCGCAAGCTCTACCTTACCATTAAAATAGAATGCATTAGGATAATCTTTTTTACCAATCTCATTGTAAACGAAATTATAGATCATCGACGAAATAAGAACGTCCTGAGTCTGTCTGTCTTTATTTACAAGGGTTCCTTTGAAGGCGGTAAGGAGATCCTGTCCCTGCTGGTCAAGAGTTCCCTGATAGTTTGCATCATCAACAATCTGTTTCGAAACATTGTCAAGGCTTAGCTCCCCGGAAAGGTATTTTTGCCTGGTAACAGGATCATAGGCGAAATAGCTTGCAAGTATATCATCCTTTATGATTTCATCATTACTGAAATAGTCATAATAAGCATCTTTATTTTTTGTAAGGCTGATCTGTGTATTAAAAAGAGTCAGCCTGTGTGACACCTGATCGTTGACATTCGCCTGGTAATTTAATCCCGTATTGAAGTTTACCCTTCCCAATCCGATATTATTCTGTACAGAAGCCCCTAAAAGGATAGAGGAGGTCGGGGTATATCTTTTAGGAAGAAGTTTATAATAATTGAACGGAAGCAGAAGTCTTGGGAAATTAAGAGAAGCCTGAGCCGAAATCTCATAGGCAAGCTCCCTTTTACTAATGTCCTTTGTACTTCTGATAGATCCGAACGTTCCTGAAATGCTTGTTGAAAGGTTTTCTGCCCCCCGGAAAACATTCCTTGTGGTAAGATCTACAGAAGGGGATATCCCAAGATTCAGAATCTGAGAATAGTTGATATCTGTTCCCAGTTTCAGCTCATATTTAGGAAGCGGTTTCAATAGATACAGAACATCAACGATGCTGTCATTAGGTGAAGTACCGCCACCTCTTCTTAAAGAATCTCTTGCCTTCAGAATACTGAAGTTATTCATGGCGATGAAATTCCTTTTCGTAAGATCCAGAGCTTTCTGGTCATACACTTTCTTACTGTCTACTATCACGGCTCTCCATAAAGAAGACGTTTTATAGCTGTCGTCCATTTTATGGAATCTTATTCTCCTTAAACTATCTTTAACGGTATTTTTCGGAAAATCGCCGGCCTCGTTCACAATGGCCACATCAATATTTCCAATGGTTGCCACTTTATAAGGATGGTCGGCAGAATCTTTATGGATCTCCAGGGTAAGAGGAACCTGTTTTCTGCTTTTCAGGGAATCTGCTACGAAATAGATCTCTTCATTGGAACTGTTAAACCTATAGTATCCGTTTTCCCGCATCAGTTCGGTAATTCTTGTCACCTCTTTTTCAAGAACAGTCTGGTCTAGCCTCTGGCCGGATCTTATCAGACTCTTATCAAGTTTTTGCCAGTACAGGCCTTTCACAGTGGGATCTGTAATATTGTAATAATAATCTTTAATATAGGTAGGATCATTATGCTTAATGAAATAATTAACGGCAGCCTTCTTGGACGCAGAATCCATAGAATGCTTGAATTTGACATCGGCATCCCAAAATCCTCTGTAGACAAGCCTCTTCTCAATAGATTCAGCACTTTTTTCACTTCTTGTCTCATCGAGTATTACAGGCGGGTTTCCCCAGCTGTGAAGCAAACGGTCCAAAAACAATGTTTTTCCTACGCTGCTTTTCATATTATATTTAATGAAAAGGGAGTCTCTGAGTTTCTGATTTCTCATTTCACTGGGATAAGTCATGTACTCATTGAGCAAAGTATCATATTTAGGATTGGCCATATTGTAAAATCCTAACCCCAGCGGTATGAAAAGGAGTTGCTTTTTATTGGGCTTCTGCTGGACATAATCTTTCAGTTCATCATCGAAAGATTCTTTCTTGTCTTCAAACTTAAAGTTGTTCCTGGTAAGCAGATATTCGCCGTCCGGAACTTTTTTAGTTGTACTGCACGCATAAAGGAGACCAACAAATGTTGCAAATGAGATAATTTTATAATATTTTTGAGGAGAATTCTTATAATGCTTACAGCTCATACAATAAAAATTTTACAGTCTTTAGATAAAAAGAAGTTCAGACAAAAATACAATTTGTTTTTGGTTGAAGGTAATAAAATCATTTGTGAACTTTCTGAATCCAGATTTAAAGTTAAAGAAATATTTTCTACCGATCCGCAAAAATTGGACCGGACAGATGCACCCGTTATTCAGATCACTGAAAATGAGCTGAAAAAAATCAGTTTCCTTAAAACGCCTAAAGATTCTGTTGCAGTTTGTTATCTGCCCGAAGAAGAAGAAAAAAGGGAGGACAAGGATATTCAGCTGGTTCTGGACGGTATTCAGGATCCGGGCAACCTGGGCACGATTATCCGCCTGGCAGACTGGTTCGGAATAGAACAGATTATCTGTAGTGAGGATACCGTGGATGTTTACAACCCTAAAGTGATTCAGGCTACCATGGGCTCTTTTACCCGGGTGAATATCATGTATACGGATCTCGTTGAATATCTTTCAAAAACGGGGAATATCAATATCGGAACCGATATGGAAGGGGAAAATATCTATACTTTTGAAAAACCTGAAAAACTCAACCTTATTCTGGGTAATGAAGGAAACGGAATGAGACCCGAGACAGAGAAATTCCTTCAGCAGTGTATTACCATTCCGAGATTCGGCAAATCCCAGTCTACAGAAAGTCTGAATGTTTCTATGGCAGCAGGAATTATTTTGGGGCAACTGTTTTCTAAATAGAAATTAAGAAACTAGAAGTTAGATATTAGAAATTAGTTGATGGAAGTCTAAAATATCAGTATTAATTTAGAATATCTAATAATGAAATATTTTATTTCCCAGGAAAACTTCTAACCTCTAATATCTAACTTCTAGTTTCTATATCAACTGTTCCAGGCTTGAAACACTCTTATTTTTTTGGTATACTTCCAGTTTCTTTCTGACATATTTAAGGGCAATAGGAGCCAGGTAGATCATAGCTGCACCCAGAAGTTTTTTCTTCCAGTTAGAGCTCTTCATGTTGTTTTTGGCGTAATTTCCGACCAAAGCAGTAATTCCCAATTTTATCAGACTGTCTGTCACATTACCGCCTAATGCAGTACTGGCAATTCCTACAGCCGTTTGTTTATTGATGAACATATCTTTTACTTCGGAAGTCAGATGTCTGGCAATGACATCTTTTCGGAGAACTACTTTTTCATCACCGTCATCATCTACTTTTTCCTGCAGATACTGATCTGTAAGGCCATTTGTGAATGCACTCAGGCTTTCTTTTGTATTCTTAAAGGTAAGAAGGTTTTCCAGATCATTGATCTCGCTTTTAAGCAGCTTTTTCTTTCTTCTTAATTCTTCGATGCTTTCGTAATTTCTGCCCATAGCTTAATGATTTAAAAATTTAATAACCTGATTCGCAACAACATTCACAATCTTATTTTTAAAAGCAATGATAAATGCCATTACCACAACATAAAATCCGGCGACGATCAGAAAACCGTAAGAGGTATTATCCATCGCCTTGCCAATAAGAAATGCCATTCCAAAGTTAAAAAGGATAATAAAAAAAGTAAAAGCAACTAGCAGCACTACAAAGTAGGTAATGAGCCCTGCAGAAAGAGAAGATTTTTCTGTAGCTTCAATTTTCAGAAGATCTATTCTCTTTGATGCATATTCTTTAATAGTCTCTATCATTGTTTTTTTTTAAAGTTACAAAAAAAGGAACTTTCGTGCAAAAAGTTCCTTCCCATAATTTACTCAAAAAATAAACTACTTATTTTTTAAGATCGTTCAGTTCCGCTTCTACATCCTTTACTACGTCTGCAGTTTTGGAAACAATCTGATCTTTGTATTTGTCATATCCGTCTTTTACCGTATGGGCTACACTGCTGGCTGTTTCTTTGAAAGTAGAAGAGATATTGCTGTACTGGTCTTTTACTTTTTCAGAAACCTCGCCGTATTTGTTTTTAGCCTGGTCTTTTAGGTCGCCTGCTTTATCTTTGATTTTTTTTCTAGTTTCTTTACCTTCTTCAGGCGCATAAAGCATACCTAAGATTACACCTGCTGCAGCACCTGCAAGAAGTCCTGCCAATATACCTGCTGTATTTTTTCCGTTTTTCGACATTTTAAGCTTTTTTAATAGTTAATAAATATTAGTTTTTACTGTGTTAAAATCTACAATTTGTATACCAAAGGAGGGATTATGCCTATTAAAAATTGTTAAATCTTTTTAATGTGAGATAGAATCAGATCTATGGTTTCGTCTTTTGTAAGTGTTGTATTGTCAATAACGATGGCGTCTTCAGCCTGTTTTAAAGGGGCGATTTCCCTTTCACTGTCGATCTTGTCACGGTCTATAAGGTTTTGTTTCACCTGCTCTCGGTCTGCCTGGATTCCCAGACCTGCCAATTCAAAATACCTTCTGTTGGTTCTTTCGTCAATGCTGGCAGTAAGAAAAAATTTATAGTCCGCATTTGGCAGAACTACTGTCCCTATGTCACGTCCGTCCATAATAATGCCACCCTTTTCTGCCAGTGAACGCTGAGAATGAAGAAGAAAGTCTCTTACTTCTTTCTGTTTGGCAACAATACTTACATTGTCAGAAACCTCTGTGGTACGGATCTGCTTGGAAATATCAATATGATTTAGGTAAAGAATCAGTTCGTTGTCATTGTTTCTGAATTCAAGCTCGATCTGATCTAAAGAAGAGAATAATTTCTGGAGATCGATGGAGCCGTTCTCATCCATGCAGTTCTGTATGGCAAACCATGTAATCCCCCTGTAAAGTGCCCCGGTATCCAGATGTATAATACCCAGTTTATCGGCAATGACCTTGGAGATTGAACTTTTTCCGGTAGACGAGTACCCATCGATAGCTATTACAGGTTTTTTCATACCGCAAATTTCAAGAATTTTTTTAAAAAATCAAGGTTGTCCAGAAAAAAATCTACATTGTTATGTAAATTTTTGTGTTGAAATTACTCTCCCGCATGGCTGCTAAGGTCCATAGAAATGCCTATCTGGTTCACGTTGGATGAATTATGATAACGGATATGGGCATAATCTATGCGGAATCTTCTTAATTTAATTCCAAACCCGCCTGAAAGTCCCGAAAAGTTTCTCTGATCTGCCACAGCAAGTTCGTTTCCTCTTTTCGCATTATATCCAAGCCTGATATTGAAGTTTTTTTCCGGGAAAAGTTCTGCTCCTATAGAAAAGTGGTCTGCCAGCTTTCTTCCGAAACCTACTTCCTGACCGTTTACATTATATTCCGAAGAAATATCAAACTGCTGAAGATCGTGGGCCGTAATGGTAACGGCAAGCGGAATGGCTTTAAGAATTCTTGTGTATCCGAGATCTACCCTGAACGGAAGATTTTCCCTGGTCCCGTTGAATGATTTCAGCTGAAATCCAAAATTTCTCATGACAAGAGAAAGGACTTCTTTATTCTTTTTATTATGATAGGTAACTCCTGCTGTTCCGGAGATCGCAGAAGAAGTATAGTTGTCAATTTTTGAAGTGATGAAATTGATGCCACCGCCAATAGTCCAGTCCTCTTCGAACTGATAAGCATAACCTGCGCCTATTGCTACGTCTGAAGCTTTGAATTCACCGTTTTGTTCACCGCTTTCATCGGTTCTGGGAATGCTTCCGTAAGTCATGTACCTGGCATTGATGGTTGCCATATGTCCATTATCAAAGTCTCTGGCATAGGCAACAGTTCCGTATTTGGAATCAGCAAGATAAGCTGCGGCATTCACAGAAAGCTGTTTGTCTGAATCTTTATTTAATAGAGCTGGGTTTGCAATAGCAAAGGAGACATCATAGTCTCTGATAGAAATTGCATCGCCGCCTAGGGCAGCCTGTCTGGCAGATACAGGAATGTTTAAGAAAGGATAAACATTTGTTCCTGTTTGCGCATAAGAAACAATTCCTGACAGAAATAATGAAAAAATGACAATTTTCTTCAATTCAATTTATAATTAATGCAAAAATAATCCTTTTTCGTACTTATCAAAATATTTCTGACATTATTTCTGCGTAATATTTTTCTTTATTCAATATTTTTAATGATTATATTTGCAAAATCTAATTTCGGAGAAAATTACTCCGGTAAAGCTTATTAAAAATTAAAGATGAAATATAAAAGAATCCTTCTGAAACTGAGTGGTGAGGCCTTAATGGGGAACAGACAATATGGTATAGACAATGAAAGACTGCAGGAATATGCCGCAGAAATCAAGAAAGTAGTAAAAAAAGGCTGCGAAGTTGCAATTGTCATCGGAGGAGGAAACATTTTCCGTGGAGTAGCAGGCGCTGCAAAAGGAATGGACAGGGTACAGGGAGATTATATGGGAATGCTGGCAACTGTGATCAACGGAATGGCTCTTCAGGGAGCGCTGGAAGATGCAGGGATCAAAACGAGACTTCAGTCTGCTATTGAAATGGACAAAGTAGCTGAGCCTTTCATCAAAAGAAGAGCCGTAAGACACCTTGAAAAGGGCAGAGTAGTAATCTTCGGAGCCGGTACAGGAAACCCTTATTTTACAACGGATACGGCAGCAACTTTGAGAGCTATCGAAATTGGTGCAGATGTGATTTTAAAAGGAACCAGAGTAGACGGAATCTATGATATGGACCCTGAAAAGAATGCGGATGCTGTAAAATACAACTCACTGTCGTTCGACGAGGTATATGCTAAAAATCTTAAGGTAATGGATATGACTGCCTTTACTTTAAGCCACGAAAATAAATTGCCGATCATCGTATTTGATATGAATAAGGACGGGAATTTAGAGAGAATTGTGGATGGAGAAAATGTAGGAACCTTAGTGGATTTGTAGGTGTGGGTTAGGTAATTGAAAAATTTAAATATTTAATAATTTAAAGATTTCTCATTACTAATCATTTATCACTTATAACTCTTCATTTATAAAAATGTGTAATTTATCAAATTTTAACTATATAATGGAAGAATTAGATCTTATATTAGAATCTGTAAAGCACGACATGGACGCCGCTGTAAAGCACTTGGATCATGCATTTCAAAGAATTAGAGCAGGACGTGCTTCTACAGCAATGGTTCAGGATGTGATGGTGGAATACTACGGAGCTCCGACTCCTATCAACCAGGTTGCCAATGTTTCTGTACCGGATGCCATGACTATTTCTATTCAGCCTTGGGACAGAACAGCGATTGGTGCTATTGAGAAAGCGATCATCAATTCAAACTTAGGCTTTGCACCTTCTAATAACGGGGAAAATATCATTCTTAACGTTCCGCCTTTAACGGAGGAAAGAAGAAGAGAACTTGCAAAACAGGCTAAGGTAGAAGCTGAAAGCACTAAAATAACAGTAAGAAATGCAAGACAGGACGGGTTGAAAGAACTTAAAAAGCTGGAAGGTATTTCCGAAGATGTTGTAAAGGGTGTGGAAGATGAAATCCAGGCTTTTACGGACAAATATGTAAAGCTTTGTGACGAGCATCTTAAGACGAAAGAAGCTGAAATTATGAAAGTATAATTTTCAGATTTATCAATATATAAAGCACCTTTACAGGTGCTTTTACTTTTTATAATAAGAGAGTGGTTTTAAAAATAGCAACCGCATTTCCCATAATTTTTACAAGCTCCGGCTTTCCATCACTCACCGTTACTTTTACATTCACTGTTCCCAGACGGTTAATTTGCTCACCTTGTCTTCCATTAAATTCAAAATATTCCCCCTGAACATCTACTAATTTATTCTGAACAAGATATCCGCCTAAAGGACCATTTGCATTTCCGGTTACAGGATCTTCGGTGATTCCTATAGCAGGAGCAAACATTCTTCCGTAGGTAAGAGTTTCCCTATGATCAGAATCAAATGTAAATACAAAATAACCATTACATCCGATTTCATTACTAAGCTTAACCAGGGCGCTCATATCCGGTTGGAGTTCGTTCAGGATCTTTCTGCTTTTAATGCCTATCATCACTTTTGAATGGCCGGTGGATGCAATTTGAATCGGACAGTTTTCTTCAAGGTCAGAAGAACTCAGATGTAATGCAGAAAGCAGTTTTTTTGTTTGGTCATCATCAAAGGCCGGGCTTAATGTAAAAGCTCCCTGTGTCATGGTGATCTGGTAATCATGGTCTGTTTTTTCCACTTCAACAGGAAGAATTCCAATTTTAGTACTGATGCGCAAAATGCAGGATTCAAGATGATCTTCCAGTGCTTTAGCATAAAGTGCAGCAATGGTAGCATGTCCGCATGAAGGAACTTCTATGGATGGGGTAAAATAACGGATAGTATAATCACTTTCAGCATTCGCAGAAGAAAAAATAAAGGCTGTCTCTGAATTATTGAGTTCTCTTGCTATTGACTGCATATCTTCATCACTTAGTCCGTCTGCATTAAGAACTACACCGGCAGGGTTTCCTTTGAACTTTTCTGTCGTAAAAGAGTCTATCTGATAAATTAGTATTTTATTCATTTCAACGATTAATAAGGCGTATTAAATATAATTAAAAGTTTTGTTTTTTCATTGGTATTCGGGAATTAAGTACAGTTTCTTACTCTTTCAAAAGATGATCCTGTTTATAGATTTTTGAGCGCTTTGGGATATGAAAATCAAAAGGAATAGGGAATTCGGAAATAAAAAAGAGACTTTTCGGGGAAAGCCTCTCTGTTTACTTTTTTATTTACAATTCTCGTTGTAATCTGTAATAACTTCTTCCACAATTTCCGGGACATTAGACATTACATCGTCAATCTGACTTTTGATCAGTTTTCCTAATCCGGATCTCTTTTTTTCATCATTTTTAAGCGAAGCATAAGAGCCGCTTGTTAACTTGCCTTTTGCATAGCTACAGTCTGCAATAATTATTTTGGCTTTGGCTAAAGTCAGTTCCTCAATCTTACCTCCTTTTTTTGAGTAAATGTAAGAAGGGGAATTTCTCATTCTTTCTGTTTCCTTTTCCGCTACAGCGATCTGGCCGCCGGCAGAGAATGTAGTAGGGTAGCCGTATAATTTATAGACTTTGATCTTGCCGTCTTTCACTACTTCTGCAAACTGATTACTTTTTGTAAGGTTGTTGAATGCTTTGATATTTCCGCTTAAACCTCCGGTGGCTGTATTGAAGCCTTCTTTGGTGTTGGTGTACTTAATCATTTCAAAATGTCTCTCATCATTGTTTTCATCAAAAGCAACATATTCTTTAATATCGTCCGGATCAAGGGTCTTAAACTTTTGTTTCTTCTTAGCCTTATCAACATCTGACGCTGCAACGAATTTTACTTTTTTCTGATTGCTCCAAGGATTCATGGCATCTCCGTTCAGCCTTACGATCCCTTCGATTTTCTTTCCGCCTTTATCAATGATATAACCGTATTTTTCATCGGTTCTCAATTCATAATCTGTGTTGTCTTCCTGTGCATAGGCATTGAATGATATCAATGTAAACAGGCTAAATAGTAAGATTTTCTTCATGTAATTATCGTTTTTTGTCATTTTTTGTAAATATAGCTTTTTATACCTTATGACAAGACGAAATAAATACTACAACCTCCCATAAAAAAGACCCGGGAGATCCGGGTCTAAATATTTTTAAATTATTCAATTTTTAAATCTTTAAATAAAGAATTACTGATATCTCTGATGTTCTTTATTTTTCGAGAATCTCTTTGTGATCGGTTTGAACAGTGCTTTATATTTTTCGGCATCAAACAGCTGAGAATCGGTAAGCGCCTTGTACGTCATCCAAATTCCGAAAGGAAGAAGGATAAGATTAGGAAGCCAAGCTGCCAGATAAGGGCTCATTCCTCCTCCCCATGCAATATTTTCAATACCAAGGTTCATCACATAGAAAATAATGAAAATAATGATGGCAATGATTACGGGAAGTCCCATTCCTCCTTTTCTGATGATGGATCCTAAGCTGGCTCCGATCAGGAAAAAGATGATACATGTTACAGAATAAGAAACAATTCTTTGCTGGTAAATAACGACTTTACTGAAATATTTCACATTTGAACTGAATTCATTCTTTTTACCCATGGCTGTAGATTTAAGATTATCCAGCCTGTTATAGGCATTAGAAATAATCTCCAGCTTTTTCTGTTCCTTTACCGTATCCAGTTTGATTTGCTGTTTTGCAACCGCTTTGGATTTTGTTTTATCCATATAGCTGATCACCGAATTAGTCTGGCTCAAAACATCGGCACCAATATTCGAAAAGAATTCAGCGTTCTCTTTCTTGTTTTTAGCAACGGTTTCATTAAGCTGTCCATACGTCTGGAAACGGTAGTCATCTGTGATCTGCTCCTTTTCAATAGCCTTGTTAATGACTTCACTGATGTCAAAATGGGAAACTAAGGTATCGAACTTAATAGCCTGATCCGGCTGTTTCAGTCTTACATTTTCACCTTTTCCTGCGAAATTGTCTTCAAATATATAACCGTTATAAAGCTCCAGCTTCAGGAAATTTTTATTGGCTGCCGGGACAAATTTTCCTTTTTCTGCCACAATAGATTGCTGATTTTCATAGGTGCTGGCTTTTCTGTGCACGAAAACTCCTTCAATGTTTTCCCCATTTTCCCCATAGATCTTATCAAATTTCACCATATATCCCGGAAGCTGGTCGATGAATTGCCCCGGTGTAAAGTTTAAAGCAGGTTTGGTTTGTGCAATATTGAAAAGCATATTCTTTGCCTTCTTCTGAAAGTCGGGAATGATGTTATTGGAAAAAAAGAAAAGCATGACTGCCAATACCGTTGCAACTCCCATAAGAGGTGCCATTACCCGTGTCAGAGAAATTCCTGCGGCCTTCATTGCAGCAAGCTCATACCGTTCTCCAAATTCACCGAAGGACATAATACTTGCCAGAAGAATCGTAAGTGGGAGCACCAGACTGATCACACTCACCCCAAGGTAAAAAAGAAGCTTAAGGATCTGCCAGTAGCTTAATCCTTTTCCCATAAACTGTCCCAGCTGAACCCAGATAATGTTTACAATAAAGATGAAAAACAAAACACTGAATATAAAGAAAAACGGGCCAAAGAAGGTTTTTATGATATATCGGTCTAGTATTTTTAGCATGCGTCAAAATTAATCAAAAAGCCACAAAGTTTACTTGTGGCTCTTATAATTTTTATACTTTTTATTGAACAGGTGAAAAAATGGAGTGCTCTTTTCCTTTTTTCAACTTTTAAAGTTCTGTGATGATGTAGTTTTTAAACTTATTCTTGTCAAAAACAAACATATTAGGATCCAGTGTCTGGTTTTCTTTATATTCTTTGATAGCAATTACAGCTACATCTTTATTGTTTCCGTGCTGCTCCAGTTTTACCATCTGCTTTTTCGCAGAATCTATAAAAAGGTAGACGTGTTGGATTCCGTTGGATTTCACAGGGGTCAACTTAATAAAATCTGCATTTACTCCGTTGACATTCTTTTTCCCGTTATAAGTTACGTTGTAATCATTTCTGTAGGTTGAAAGATAATTGATAGGGGAGAACATGCTGCTGCTTCCGTTAGGTTTTGCAATGGTTACCTCCATATCATCTGCATTGATGTTGTAGATTTTGCTACCGTCGAAGATCTGTTCCGTGTCCATAATCTTCAGCTTATATTTATCACCTGCAGAATAGTAAATTCCCGGTTCTGTTTTGGTTACCTGCCCATTCACGCCAGTTCCGAAAGAAAATTTGAAGTAAGAGTTCTTTTTGGACTTGTAGTTGGCTGTGACATCGTCAAGAATTTTTTTAGCTTTTGCATCAATTTTCTGTGCATCAGCAAATCCTACAGCACCTATTACAAAACTTCCGACTATAACTTTTGAAATAATATTTTTCATTTTCTTATTTAATAAACTTTAAACATTCTAATGCTTCAAGGTTTAATTTATAAAGCATTTTTCCTTTAACTACGCAAATCTTCCAAAAACTGTTCCAAAGAATGAAGGTCACTGATAATCACCTCTCTTGCCTTTGCTCCGTTAAATCCTCCTACAATACCGGTAGCCTCAAGCTGGTCCATAATTCTTCCCGCTCTGTTGTACCCCAGTTTCAGCTGTCTCTGCAACATGGAAGTAGACCCCTGCTGTGTAGAGACGATGATTCTTGCTGCTTCTTCAAATAAGGCATCCTTTTCATTCGGATCAAAAGCACCTACTGTACTGGTAGAATCTTCGGAAACAAATTCCGGAAGGAGGAATGCAGATGAGTAACCTTTCTGTTCGCCGATATATTCTGCTAGTCTTTCCACTTCTGGCGTGTCCACGAAAGCACATTGAAGTCTTAAAATCTCATTTCCGTTGAAATAAAGCATGTCACCTTTACCGATCAACTGGTCTGCCCCCGGAGAATCCAGGATCGTTCTGGAATCCACACTGGAAATTACTCTGAAAGCAGCTCTTGCCGGGAAGTTAGCCTTGATCATACCCGTAATTACATTTACAGAAGGTCTCTGCGTAGCAACAATCAGGTGAATCCCTACGGCTCTTGCAAGCTGCGCAAGTCTGGCGATAGGAAGCTCAACTTCTTTACCTGCCGTCATGATAAGATCAGCAAATTCGTCTACAACCAATACAATATAGGGAAGAAAACGGTGTCCGTTCTCTGGATTTAATTTTCTTTCCGTAAACTTTTTGTTGTATTCCTTTAAGTTCTTACAGAATGCGTTTTTAAGAAGATCATACCTTGTATCCATTTCTATACAAAGCGAATTCAGTGTATTAATTACTTTATTGGTATCTGTAATGATTGCTTCATCAGCATCCGGAAGCTTGGCCAGATAATGTCTTTCAATCTTTGAGTATAATGAAAGTTCCACCTTTTTAGGGTCTACCATAACGAATTTCAGTTCGCTCGGATGTTTTTTATAAAGAAGAGAAGTAAGAATGGCATTAATACCTACGGACTTACCTTGTCCTGTAGCACCTGCCATCAGTAAGTGAGGCATTTTGGCAAGGTCAGCCATGAACACCTCATTGGAAATCGTTTTCCCGAAAACTACCGGAAGATCCATATCTGTATTCTGGAATTTGTGGGAAGCAATGACAGAACGCATGGAAACCATCGTAGGATTTTTTCTCGGCACTTCAATCCCGATTGTTCCTTTTCCAGGCATTGGGGCAATAATTCTGATTCCTAAAGCGGAAAGATTCAGGGCAATGTCATCCTGAAGTTTTTTAATAGCTGACACCCTGATTCCGGCTTCCGGTACAATTTCATATAAAGTCACTGTAGGACCAATTGTTGCTTTAATCTCGGAAATTCCAACATTAAAGTTCTTTAAAAGTCCAACAATCTTGTTTTTATTTTCTTCTAATTCTTCCTGGTTAATCGAGATTTCTTCGTTACCATAGTCTTTTAGCAATTCCACTGTAGGCATCTGGAAACCTGCCAGATCAAGTTTATGATCATACAGGCCATGCTTTTCTACAAGCTCCTGAGATTTTCTGTCCGAATCATCCAGTACATCTATTACCGGAGCGATCTCAACATTAAACTTAATATTATCCTGAGCTGGTGATGATACGGGAGGAGCCGGAGTAACGGCCGGGCTCACCGGTGTGATATCAAAAGCCTGTTCCGGAGTTGAAGTAGGGAAGGCTGGCTTGGTATTTAAATGTAAGCTCACAGGTTTTTCTTCCTCTTCGAAAGAAGTCTGGTTAGGCGTTACAATAGGTTCTAAATTTGTTACAGGCTGAACTTCAGGAAACCCTTTAGGAATGCTTACAGGTTCCTGTTCTTTAGTTTTTGCTTTATTTGAAACATCTGTAACGGTAACATTGAGACCGGCTTCTGCAGCTTCTTCTTCAAGTTCGGCATCCGCTTCAAAACTTTCTTCTGAGCTTGGCATCATCGATTTAACTTTACCGATCGTGCTATCATTGATCTTGTCCAGTTTTGCTTTAATAGAGCTCGGACGGAGATTGAATTCAAGAATGAAATATAAAAGGATGCTTGAAACAAGCACCACCCACAGTCCTACAGGGCCGATGATGGCATTCAGATAATCCATAATCTGGTATCCGTAAACACCTCCCAAAACACCCTGTCCTTTAGTGACTGCCCCCATAAAAATGGGAAGCCAACAAATAAAAAACAAAGAATGTCCGATAGTTTTCCAGGGCTTAAAAGTCCTTTTTTTAAGAATTAAGGTTCCCACTACCAAAAATAAGAAGGCGATAATAAATGATGCGATGCCTATGCTTTCGAAAATGAAAATATTTCCCAGCCAGTCGCCCACCTTCCCAAAGATATTTGAAGATTTTATCGTTTTATCGGTCATAGTTCCTGCCTGGCTCTGATCTGCCTTCCAGTTCATCAAATAAGAGATGAAAGAAAATGCCAGAACGACAGAGAAAAGTATAAAGGTAAGCCCGAAAAATATACGTGGCTTAGATAGTATTCTGCCTTTATCAGGCGATTCAGTCTGTTTTGTCTGTGTCTTTTTATCCATAATATCAATGTGGCAAATTTAATGTTTTTTCAACATTAATAGAATCTTTTTTTGTTCAAAAAGATAGCGTAATTTAGGGTTAATTTTTTAAAATTATACAGCGTTTTAAGATATTTTTTTTCATTGAAAAGCACTACAGCAGGTGCTTTTGAGCTACATCAAATGCATCAGCTATTGCTCCACTAATTTTGTTCCATAAAATGTAAAAGTGTAAAAATTTATAAAAATATGATCAAAAAACATCATGGTCTTATTTCGTTAACACTGATCAAAATCGAACTGACTGCAAATCCTTAGCTATTCCGGAATTTCATGGTCCTAAAATTGAGTTTTCTTTAATGGATTTTATCTTATTAAGAATGGTTCAAAATAACTAAAATAGGCCTTTAAATGACAAAAAACAGCTTTTTTTAGCCTCTTTGTTGTTTATCATCCTTATTTTTGCAAGTCAAGTAAAATAAATCATGAAGAAGCTCCAAGATATTCTTATCTCAACCAGAACAATGGCTGTGCTGTTATTGGTGTATGCATTTGCGATGGCTTATGCAACGTTCTTAGAAAACGACTACGGAACTCCTACAGCTAAAGCTCTAATTTATGAAGCAAAATGGTTTGAATTAATCATGTTTCTGCTCATTCTCAACTTTATAGGAAATATCGCAAGGTACAGACTGTGGAGAAGAGAGAAATGGCCGGTTTTGGTCTTTCACCTTGCCTTTATCCTTATTTTTATAGGAGGTGCTATTACAAGGTATATCAGTTTTGAAGGGACAATGCACATCAGAGAAGGCGAAACTTCCAATGAGATTGTGACTGACAAAAATTTCTTTAAAATCCAGATTGAAGAAAAAGGAGATATCCTTAATTATCAGGATGTTCCTTATCTCATGTCTCCACTGCATAAAGACTTTAAGGCAACCTATGATTTCCACGGAAAGGAAATAAAAGTGTTTACAAAAGACTACATTCAGAGAAAAAAAGACAGTCTGATTGCAGAGCCAAATGGTGCGGAATACCTTCACCTGGTATCTACAGGAACTACCGGAAGACAGAATATTTACATCAAACCGGGAGAAACAAAATCCATCAACGGAACTTTGGTAACGTTCAACAGAGCGATTGAAGGTGCAGTAGAATTCAAAAAAGAAGATGGAAAATTATTCATTAAAACTCCTGTTGACGCAACCTTTATGACCATGGCAACACAGGCCACAGGAAGTACAAAGAAAGATGAATTCCAGCCTTTGGTGCTGAGAAGTTTATATACCATCAACGAATTGAAGCTGGTTGTTCCGGAAGGTCTTAAAAAAGGAAGGCTTATGGCTTTCGAAGGTGATAGAAAGAAAGATGCTATGGTACCCGATGTAATGAGAATAGAACTTCAGGGGCCAAAAACAAAACAAATGGTAGACCTTTCC
This sequence comes from Chryseobacterium sp. UF-81, assembly GCF_058245105.1. Lineage (NCBI taxonomy): Bacteria > Pseudomonadati > Bacteroidota > Flavobacteriia > Flavobacteriales > Weeksellaceae > Chryseobacterium > Chryseobacterium sp. UF-81. The sequence continues at coordinate 101,478 of NZ_JBSIBX010000004.1, forward strand.
GTAGAAAAAGGAAACCCGAATGCATACAAGCAGGTGACCATGGACGGTCTCAATATTATGGTAGGTTTCGGACCTAAAGTCTATAATACACCTTTTGCATTGAAGCTTGATGATTTCGTAATGGAAACCTATCCGGGAAGTTCATCTCCAAGTGCTTATGAAAGCCACGTAAAGATCATTGACGAAGGAAAAGAAACTCCGTATAAAATTTACATGAACCACGTTCTTAACCATAAAGGATACCGTTTCTTCCAGTCAAGCTTTGATCCGGACAGAATGGGAACTGTACTTTCTGTAAACCACGATTTCTGGGGAACAATTATTTCCTACATCGGGTACGGACTTCTGTTCTTAGGAATGTTTGTAATCTTCTTCTGGAAGGGAACTCACTTCTGGAAACTGAATAAAATGCTGACCGATGTTAATAAAAAGAAAGCAGCAGCAATACTTTTAGTGCTATTAAGTTTAGGCTTGAACGCACAGAAAATTGAAACACACGGTACAACCGACGGAAGCAGAGACCATGTACATGTAGAAGGTGACGGACACACTCATGTACCGGCTCCGGAAGCAGCTCAGCCTTCTCAGGGAACAGCACCAGGCCAGAATTCTCTGGCAGCGCCACTGACCAAAATGAAAAAAATCTCAGCAGACGAGATTATCGCCAGAAATAAAATCAGCAAAGAACATGCAGATAAATTCGGATATCTTCTGGTACAGAATTTTGACGGTAGGATTGTTCCAATCAATACAGAAGCTCTTGATGTTTTAAGAAAATTATACAAAAAAGACGAATTCAAAGGAACAGACGGAAAGTCTCTTACAGCTAACCAGTGGTTCCTGTCAATCAATACGGATACTCCGAGCTGGACCATGGTTCCTATGATCAAAGTAGGAACGAAAGGAGGGGATGAATTAAAGAATAAAACAAAAGCAGATGATGAAGGGTACACTTCGCTGATGAACCTTTTCCCTGCAGATGCTAATGGTAATCTGACCTACATCCTGGAACATGATTACAACACGGCATTCCGTAAAAAACCTTCTGAACAGACCAATTATGATAAAGAAGTAATTTCTGTAAACGAAAGAGTGCAGATCTTCAACGAGTTTTTCAGCGGTCAGTTCATGAGAATTGTTCCAGTGAAAAACGATGCCAACCATACATGGCATTCATGGCTTGATCAGAAATTCGAGCCGGATATGGAATCTCAGCAGGTGATGGGGCCTTATTTTGCAGAAGTTCTTACCGCTCAGCAGACAGGAAACTGGAGCAAAGCTGATGCTGAACTGGCAAAACTTTCAGATTATCAGCAGAAGTGGGGTAAAGCAGTTGTTCCTGCAAAATCTAAAGTGGATCTTGAGGTTTTCATGAACACTGTGAATATCAATTTCAAATTATTGATTTTCTATACCATAATAGGTGGATTGTTATTGATCTTAGGATTTGTAGAATTATTCAAATCAAATAAGCTTTTAAATAAGATCATTAAAGTGATCATTGCTATAGGTTTGGTTGGGTATTTATGTCACTTCTTAGGTCTTGTAGCAAGATGGTATATTTCGGGACATGCACCTTGGAGTAACGGGTATGAGGCCATTATCTTCATCTCATGGGTAGGTATTACGGCAGGGCTTATTCTTTATAGAAATGCCAATGCCCTGATTCCTGCTGCAGGATTCATGGTGGCGGTTATTATGATGGGATTTGCACATGGAGGTTCGGCTCTTGATCCGCAGATCACGCCGCTTGTTCCGGTACTGAAATCTTACTGGCTGATTGTTCATGTAGCGATCATTACGTCAAGTTACGGCTTCTTTGCCCTCTCAATGATTATTGCGGTGATCTGCTTAGTATTCTTTATTATTGCCAACAAGGATACACACAGGCTTCACCATGATACGACATTAAAAGAATTAACTATCGTTTCTGAAATGTCACTGACGATCGGTCTTTTTGCCTTAACGGTAGGAAACTTCTTAGGCGGTATCTGGGCAAATGAATCTTGGGGAAGATACTGGAGCTGGGACCCGAAAGAAACGTGGGCCTTCATCTCTATCATGGTATATGCATTTGTATTGCACATGAGATTGGTTCCTGGGTTAAGAAGCAGATGGGCATTCCATGTAGCCACAATGTTTGCTTTCTGTTCTATGGTAATGACCTACTTCGGAGTGAACTATTACCTGAGCGGGCTTCATTCCTATGCAGCAGGAGATCCGGTTCCGGTTCCGGCCTGGGTATATATAGGATTGGGAACAATGCTTCTTTTGTCAGCAGCTTCTTACTTCAAGTTTAAAGTTTTAACAAAAAAATAAAACTTCTTACAATATAAAATCAAATCCTGGAATTCATTTTCCGGGATTTTTTTTGTGCTAAGGGGATGCGGGATACGTGTTTTAGCGTTTGATTTTAACTCAAAAACCGGCATCCGAAAAAAGTCATCACCTATCACTCAAAATTCAAAACTAATTCATACCTTTATGATATCAAAATAATATCAAATTAAATTACAATCATGGAAAAAGTGTTAAAGCCCATGTCAGGCTATCTGGCATTAGTATTCTGCCTGGTTTTATTTGCCGGAGCGGTATATTTTTTTATTTCCGGAGTTGAGCAAAGCATTACGTTCGTGATCCTTGCGATGCTATGCTTCCTGCTGTTCTGTTTCTTTCTGAAAGGATTAATGATTATTCAGCCAAACCATTCACGGGTACTGAATTTCTTTGGAAAGTATGTAGGAACTGTAAAAGATAACGGACTGTTTTTTATCAATCCTTTGTACTCTTCACAGAAAATGTCATTGCGTTCAGAAAACCTTCAGGGACAGACTCTGAAAGTAAATGACAAAATGGGTAACCCTATTGAAATCGCTGTGGTTATGGTTTGGAAAGTAGGAGATACTTATAAAGCAGCTTTTGATGTGGAGCGCTATTCGGACTTTGTAAGAATGCAGAGCGAAGCTGCGGTGCGTCATTTGGCGATGAGCTTTCCTTATGACAATTTAGAAGACGATCATGCACCTATTACTTTAAGAGAAGGTGGTGATAAGATCAATTCTATTCTGGAACAGGAACTTACAGACCGCCTTTCAAAAGCAGGAATTGTGATACAGGAAGCCAGAATTTCACACCTTGCTTATGCTTCGGAAATCGCAGGAGCCATGCTTCAGAGACAACAGGCAACAGCGATCGTAGCGGCAAGAACTAAAATTGTGGAAGGTGCCGTTGGAATGGTGGATTTGGCTCTGAAAAAACTTTCAGAGGAGAATATCGTAGAGCTTGATGATGAAAGAAAAGCAGCTATGGTCAGCAACCTGATGGTGGTGCTTTGCGGTGAAAAAGCAGCACAGCCCATTTTAAATGCAGGAACTCTTTATTAAAGAGAGAATGAAGAAGGAATACTAAGATTTCATATACAAAATTAGCTGAGAGCCTGTGTAAACAGGTAGAAAAGTTTATTCAAAACGAAATCTTTGCGTCTTTTGCGTTATTAAAAAAGTATTACTAAACAGGCAAAGAGAAAATAATGAAATCGGAAAAAACTTCAAAATCCACTGAAACCAAAGGCAAAAAATCGTTCGTCATAAGAATCGATGAAGCTACCTACAAGCTGGTGGAGAAATGGGCGAATGACGAATTCAGGAGTGTGAACGGGCAGATCGAGTATCTGCTGCATCAGAGCCTGGTTAATTCAGGAAGGAAAAAGAAAGAAGAAGAATAGAGATGAGCATTGGTTTTTAACCAGCCAATAATATTAAAACAAAAAAGCAGAGAATTTTTCTCTGCTTTTTTATTTTATACAACTTTGAAGCGTATCCGCTCCAAAATAGAAGATAACAAGCCAAATCAAGCCTTTGATCGTGAAAAAAGCAAATCCTGCCCAGCCTACACGCTTGAACCACTTTTTGAACTTAGAGTGGTTATTTTCCGGTAAATTTTCCATGTCTGAATGTCAAAAGATTACATCACAAAGATAAGCATGTTTATAATTAGTCCAAATAAAAAGCATGTTAAAAATTAAAATTTTGAGGTTCGTATAATATTTCTATCTTTAGAGGAAACGAAAAGTAAACATTTTATGTCTAAAAAAGTAAAGGATTTCGGAATCGAAAAAACACTCAAAAACCTTGGTATTAAAGAAGAAAATAAAGGGACTTCAGTGGGCGGAAAATATTTTGCTTCGGGAAAAACGATAGAAAGTTTTTCTCCCGTAGATGGCAGACTAATCGCTAAAATTAAGACATCCGGAGAAAGTGATTATGACAAAGTAATTGAGACGGCTCAGAAGGCGTTTCAGGAATTTAGATCCATCCCTGCTCCTAAAAGAGGGGAGATCGTTAGACAGCTAGGTCAGAAATTAAGAACATATAAAGATGACCTTGGAAAACTGGTTTCTTATGAAATGGGTAAATCTCTTCAGGAAGGCCTTGGAGAAGTTCAGGAAATGATTGACATCTGTGATTTTGCTGTAGGAGTATCCAGACAGCTTCACGGCTATACCATGCATTCGGAAAGACCTGGTCACAGAATGTACGAGCAGTATCATCCGCTTGGCGTTGTGGGAATCATTACGGCTTTCAACTTCCCGGTTGCCGTTTGGGCATGGAATACAGCTTTAGCCTGGATCTGCGGAAACGTTACCATCTGGAAGCCGTCAGAAAAAACACCATTATGTGCTATCGCTTGCCAGAACATTATGTCTGAAGTATTAAAGGAGAACAATCTTGCTGAAGGTATTTCAAGCGTATTGGTTGCTGATCATGAGATCGGGCAGAAACTGGTTGATGATAAAAGGGTTTCCCTGGTTTCTTTCACAGGTTCTACAAGAGTGGGAAGAATGGTTTCGTCCAAAGTGGCGGAAAGATTCGGAAAATCGATCCTGGAGTTAGGCGGAAACAATGCGATCATTATCTCTAAAGATGCAGACATCGACATGTCTATCATCGGAGCTGTTTTCGGAGCTGTAGGTACGGCTGGACAGAGATGTACGTCCACAAGAAGATTGATCATACATGAAAGCGTTTACAACGAAGTAAAAACAAGATTGGTAAAAGCTTACGGACAGTTGAAAATAGGAAATCCGTTAGACGAAAATAACCATGTAGGACCGCTTATCGATGTAGATGCAGTGAATCAGTATGAAGAGGCTATCAAAAAATGTAAAAAAGAGGGCGGAAAATTTGTAGTTGAAGGAGGTGTTTTAAGCGGAAAGGAATACGAATCAGGATGCTATGTGAAGCCATGTATCGCAGAAGTGAAAAACTCTTATGAGATCGTTCAGCACGAAACTTTCGCGCCGATCCTGTATCTGATCAAATATAAAACACTGGAAGAAGCTATTGCTATCCAGAACGATGTTCCTCAGGGATTGTCATCTGCTATCATGACGCAGAATTTAAGAGAAGCAGAGCTGTTCCTTTCTCATGCAGGTTCAGACTGCGGTATTGCCAACGTAAACATCGGAACTTCTGGTGCTGAAATCGGAGGTGCTTTCGGAGGTGAAAAAGAAACCGGAGGCGGAAGAGAATCCGGTTCAGACGTTTGGAAATACTATATGAGAAGACAAACCAATACTATAAATTACACCGCTCAACTTCCTTTGGCACAAGGGATTAAATTTGATTTGTAAAAATTTAGTTTAAATCAATTTCAAAAAAACTAAAAATTAATAACCTGAATGTTTAAAAACTTTTAATCATTCAATTATTAAATCACACAACTATTTTAATTATGGAACAAACAATTGATATAAAAGTAAATAAAGTAAAAGAAACTGTAGGAAGACACGTTTTGGCAGACGGTTTTGATTTTGTGATGGATATTGAAAAATCTCACGGATCATGGCTGTATGACAAGCTTACCAACAAAGAATACCTGGATATGTTCTCTATGTTTGCATCGGCATCCATTGGTTACAATCACCCTTATCTTGTAGAAAGATCGGAGTGGCTGGGGAGAATGGCCGTGAACAAGCCTACTTTGGCAGACGTGTATTCAGAAGAATATGCTCACTTTCTGGAAGTTTTTGAAAGAGTAGTGATTCCTGAAGAACTGCAGTATGCTTTCTTTATCGAAGGTGGAACTCTAGGGGTGGAAAACGCAATGAAGGCATGTTTCGACTGGAAAACCCGTAAGAATTTTGAAAAAGGACTTCAGACAGAAGCTGGAATCTGTATCCATTTCAGACAGGCATTCCACGGAAGAAGCGGCTATACTTTAAGCTTAACCAATACTTCGGATCCCCGAAAATATCAGTATTTCCCAATGTTTGACTGGCCAAGGATTTTAAACCCTAAGCTTTCATTCCCGATTACGGAAGAAAATTTAGAGGAAACTATTAAAAACGAAAGACTGGCTCTTCTACAGATTGAAGAGGCAATTCTTATGAATCCTGATAAAGTGGCGTGTATCATCATTGAGCCCATCCAGGCCGAAGGTGGTGACAATCACTTCAGAGACGAGTTCTTAATGGGACTGAGAAAGCTTTGCGATCAGAACGAAATCTTACTGATCTTTGATGAAGTTCAGACAGGTATTGCCATCACAGGAAAAATGTGGGCATTCCAGCATTTCACAGCAAAACCGGATATTATTTCTTTCGGGAAAAAAGCCCAGGTTTGTGGTGTTCTGGCTAATAAAGAAAAATTTGATGAGATCCCTAATAATGTTTTCAGAGAAAGCTCAAGAATCAATTCTACGTTCGGAGGAAACTTTATCGACATGCTTCGTTTCCAACTGGTAATGGAAGTGATCGAAAAGGAAAACCTGGTTGAAAATGCAAGAGTGGTTGGAGATTATCTTTTGGAAAGATTAAAAGAGCTGGCTCAGAAATATCCTGATAAAATCTCAAATGCAAGAGGGAGAGGCCTTATGTGCGCCATTGATCTTCCTTCTGCAGAGCAGCGTAACCGTTTGATGAACGAGCTTTTCAAGGATGGACTGATTATTCTTCAGTGTGGAGATCAGTCGCTTCGTTTCAGACCGCATCTGAATGTTACTCAGGAAGAAATTCAATTGGCTCTTGATAAAATAGAAAACAATATTAATAAAATTTAAATTCAAAGATTTGTAATTTTAAAAAATACATCGTATATTTAGATACTCAAACGATATAGAATATGGAAAGAAGTACGAGAGTATCGGTTTTTGAAAGTGATAAGCCTTCAGAAATCCAGCTAATAAAGTCTAAATTGGATGATGCACAAATTACAAACAGCGTCGAAAACAATTATCTTACCTTTACGACTACGCCTACGGCAACGTCGTTAAAAATTATGGTAAAGTTGGAAGACGAGAAGAATGCATTTGAAGTTATAGATGCTTATCTTCAACAAAGTGAAAATCAATAAAACAATTTCATAATTTTAAATTTTACTACTTCGAACCGAAAATTAATTTTAATTAGTTTTCGGTTTTTTGATTCAAATAACATAAATTATTTAATAATTTAAATATTTAAAATTTAAAGATGGAGAAATTTAGAATATTGGATCGTGACTCAATTAGACTACATTATTCAATAGAGGCGGGCTTTAGCCCGTCTTAAAAATTAAAAAATTACAATTGGCTTTAGCCAAAACTTAAAAACTTATCCAAATCTTTTAAATACTTAAATCATTCAATTCAAGAAACCAACAATGAATTCAGAGACTAAACTTAGAAAAGCAGAAATTGATGACAGGGACAAAATTTGGGAAATCATCCAACAATCCATTGAAAGAAGGAAACAGGATGGAAGTACCCAATGGCAGAACGGCTATCCTAATCCAGGAACCGTAGAAAGTGATATTGCAAAAGGTTTTGGTTACGTCCTTACTGTTGATGGAGAAATTGCCGTATATGCAGCGTTGATCTTAAATGATGAACCGGCTTACAGTACTATTGAAGGAGCCTGGTTGAGCAACGGAGAATTTGTTGTTGTCCATAGAGTAGCAGTTGACGGAAAATTTGCAGGCCAGGGAATGGTAAAAAAACTATTTGACCACATTGAAGATTTTACAAGATCTCACGGAATCCAGAGTATAAAAGTAGATACAAATTATGATAATATCGCCATGCTGAAAATCCTTGAAAGCAAAGGTTATTCCTACTGTGGTGAAGTACTTTTGGCTGACGGAATGAGGAAAGCCTATGAAAAGATTATACTTTAAGCTAAAAGTTAAATCATGTTTCATTGAATTTTTAAAAGAATACCTATTTATAAACTCTATCATGTTTGTTCGTTTAGTTCTGAACTAATTTCTACTTTTGTCAAAATTTTTATATTATGCACCAAAGTATAGAAATTGATGAAAAAATTTTTCAAGATGCCGTAAAATTTTATGGCACCGTTTTCAACCTACCGCCTTTAGCTTCAAAAATTTATGCTTACCTGCTTTTCGATTATGAGAAAGTGGGAATTACTTTTGACGAATTTGTGGAAGTGCTCTCCGCAAGTAAAAGCTCCGTTTCTACCAGTATTTCATTATTGCTGAATGCGCAGCTGATTATTGACCACAACAAAATGGATGAGCGAAAACGGTATTTTTTCATCAATGATGAGTACAAGAAAATCAGATTTGAAAAAATTGTTCAAAAAATGGAGGATGAACTTAAATTACTGGATGACTTAAACAACTTTAAAAAAAATCATGATAATGAATACAACGAACGAATAGAAGCTTATAAAGCACTTTTATACAAAAACATAGAAAATATTCAGGAATCTCTTAATAAACTTTAAAATGAATAATAAGCTAGTTATACTTTCTATTGCAGCGCTTTCACTGACAGCCTGCAAAAAAGAAGCTCCAAAACAGGATGGCCCTAAACCTTACCCTGTAATTTCTGTGGAGTCAAAAAATATAGTGGGCTATCAGACCTTTCCGGCCACCATACAGGGAAGGGTTAACAATGATGTCCGTGCAAAAATCCAGGGATATATTACGCAGGTCCTGGTAGATGAAGGACAGTATGTGACAAAAGGGCAGCCATTGTTTCGTCTTGAAACCAATATCCTGACTGAAAATGCTGCCGCTTCCAAGGCAGGCATAGGTGCCGCAGAATCTACAATTGCAGCAGCACAGGCTTCTGTAAATGCAGCACAGGTAGAGGTCAATAAGCTGAAGCCTCTTGTTCAGAAAAATATCATCAGTAATGTACAGCTGCAGACAGCTCAGGCTAATCTGGCCCAGGCTCAGGCCCAGCTGCAACAGGCGAATGCTGCAAAAAGACAGGCCGTTGCCAATTATAAAGGAGTAGAAGCCAATATTGAGTATTCTATCATCCGTGCCCCTATTTCCGGAGTGATCGGAAGACTTCCACTGAAAGTGGGAAGCTTGGTAGGACCAACCGACCAGACTGCACTAACAACGATATCCGATACTTCCGGAATTTTTGCCTATTTCTCAATGAATGAAAAAGAATATTTTGATTTCCTTGAAAAATCCCCAGGTGCATCTATGCCCGAAAAGATTAAAAACCTTCCGATGGTAGAACTGCAGCTGGCCAACGGAAGCCTTTATCCTGAAAAAGGAAGAATTGAAGCCATTACCGGACAGATAGACCCTACCACCGGAACCATCCAGTTCAGAGTGGCCTTTACCAATGCACAGAAATTATTAAGCAACGGAAATAGCGGAACCATCAGATTTCCGCAGCACTATGACAATGTACTGGTGGTGCCGGAAAGCGCAACTTACGAGCAGCAGGGTATTGTCTATGTTTACAAAGTGGAGAAAGATACCGCTAAAAATGTTGTAGTAAATATCATAGACAGAATAGATAATCTTGCTCTTATAAAATCTGGTGTCAACAAAGGAGAAATCATTGTTGCGGCAGGTATAGGAGGATTAAAACCCGGAACAGCTGTTAAGCCTAAAAAAGTAAAAATGGATAGCCTTGTTCAATCAATAAAACCGAAATTCTAAAAAATGATTAAAAATTTTATTAACAGACCGGTTTTATCCACCGTTATATCAATTATTATTGTTATACTCGGAGTGTTAGGGCTTATCTCGCTGCCGGTCACACAGTATCCTGACATTGCACCTCCCACAGTAAGCGTTTCAGCAAACTACACTGGAGCCAATGCGGAAACTGTAATGAAAAGTGTTGTAGTACCTCTGGAAGAACAGATCAACGGGGTAGAAGGGATGGATTATATTACCTCCAGTGCCGGGAACGATGGTTCCGCACAGATTCAGGTTTTCTTTAAACAGGGAATAGACCCGGATATTGCGGCGGTAAACGTACAGAACCGTGTGGCAAGAGCGACACCGCTTTTACCATCTGAGGTAACACGTTCCGGGGTTGTAACGCAGAAACAGCAGACGAGTGCCCTGATGTATATGTCTTTCTATTCCGAAAACAAGGATCTGGATGACGTATATCTTCAGAACTTTTTGAACATCAACATTATTCCGAATCTTAAAAGGATCAATGGTGTAGGGGATGCCAACGTTTTCGGCGGTAAAAACTACTCCATGAGAATCTGGCTGGATCCTGCAAAAATGGCTGCTTACAGCATAACACCTACAGATGTTACCAATGCCATCAACGAACAGAGTAGAGAAGCAGCGGCAGGTTCTATAGGACAGAACAGCGGGAGCTCTTTTGAATACATCATCAAATATGTTGGTAAGTTCAATGATAAGGAACAGTATGATAATATCATTATTAAATCCCTTGGAAACGGACAAAGCCTGATGCTGAAAGACGTTGCTAAAGTAGAATTGGCAGGCCAGTCTTACACGGGGATCGGGGAAAACGGAAACAATCCGTCCATCAGTATGGGGATCTTCCAGACTCCTGGCTCCAATGCTCAGGAGATCATTAAAAATATTAAAGACTATCTGAAATCTGCCGAAGGTACTTTTCCGGAAGGCGTTAAATATACATTTAACTTTGATACCAATGAATTCCTTGAAGCTTCTATCGAAAAGGTAGTACATACTCTTATTGAAGCTTTTATTCTTGTATTTATCGTTGTGTATATATTCCTGCAGGATTTCAGATCTACCCTGATCCCGGCTATTGCAGTTCCGGTATCTATTGTAGGGGCATTTTTCTTCCTGAATTTATTTGGGTATTCCTTAAACCTACTGACCTTGTTTGCATTGGTACTTGCTATTGGTATTGTGGTGGATGACGCCATTGTCGTCGTCGAGGCCGTTCATGCCAAGATGGAACACGGTATTGCAGATGCTAAAAAAGCAACTGTAGAAGCTATGGACGAGATCACAGGAGCTATTATTTCTATTACTCTGGTAATGGCGGCGGTATTTATTCCGGTAACTTTTATTACAGGTCCTACAGGAGTATTCTATCAGCAGTTTGGGATTACTCTTATTATAGCCATCATTATTTCTGCGATCAACGCTTTGACTCTGAGCCCGGTTTTATGTTCACTATTTTTAAAGCCTCACTCAGAACATCATAAAGAATACAGTAATCTTAATTTCCTTCAGAAATTCTTTTATAAATTTAATATTGCCTTCAAGACAACCACTGAGCGTTACGGAAGAGGATTTGTATTCCTGTTAAGACATAAATGGGTAACCCTGATTATTTTTGCGGTTACCGGAGGTATTTTATTCTGGGCGAGCAGCACAATGAAAAAAGGTTTTGTCCCTACAGAAGACAGAGGAATTATCTTTACAGACGTTCAGCTTCCTCCGGGAGCTTCCATGGAAAGAACATACAATGCTCTGAAAACACTTCAGGCCAAAGCTTTAAAAGTTCCGGGTGTACAGAATGTCACGATTTCCACCGGTAGAGGATTCTTATCCGGGAATGGAAGTAACAACGGTCTTGCCTTTGTTAAATTAAAGCCATTTGATGAAAGGAAAAAAGATGGTCAGACCTCTGATGATATCACTAAAAAGCTATTTGGAATTGTAGGCGCTGTTCCGGATGCCAAAGTTGTATTCTTCCAGCCGCCAAGTGTACCTGGTTTTGGTAACAGTGCCGGTTTTGAGATGGTACTTTTGGATAAATCGGGTGGAGAATATGCAGATCTGGATAACAAAACAAATGAGTTCATCGGTAAATTGATGGAAAGACCTGAAATAGAATTTGCCCAGACCTCATTCAACACCAAGTATCCTCAGTACCAGATGGAGATCAATGTTCCGCTGACCAAGCAGCTTGGAGTTTCTGTAAGTGATATCCTGGCGACCATGCAGGGATATATCGGAGGTATTTATACTGCTGACTTTACCAAATACGGAAAACAGTTCAGGGTAATGGTTCAGGCACTTCCTGAAAACAGAAAAAATATTGAAAACCTGAACGAGCTCTATGTAAAAACAGGATCAGGAGTGATGTCTCCTATTTCACAGTTTGTCACTCTGAAAAAAGCATATGGGCCACAGTCTGTAAGCCGTTATAACCTGTTTACTTCAGTGAAGGTAACGGGAGCCAATTCAGCAGGATACAGTTCCGGAGATGCCATTACTGCTGTACAGCAAGTAGCAAGTGAAACGCTGAACCAGAATTATGCGGTAGAGTTTACCGGACTGACCAGAGAAGAATTAAACTCAGGATCTCAGACCCTTCTGATTTTCGGATTAAGCTTAGTCTTTGTTTACTTTATTCTTTCTGCCCAATATGAAAGTTACATCCTTCCGCTGATCGTTGTCATTTCTCTCCCTCTTGGAGTAATGGGAGCTTATTTCGGGCAAAAGATTATGGGCTTGGAAAATAACATTTATTTCCAGATCGCTCTGATCATGCTTGTTGGATTACTGGCCAAAAACGCAATTCTTATCGTTGAATTTGCTGTCCAGAGAAGACATCATGGCGAAACCATTGTCATGTCTGCCATCAATGCGGCTAAAGCAAGGGTAAGACCAATTTTGATGACTTCATTTGCTTTTATTTTCGGTTTATTACCATTGGTTCTGGCGAGTGGAATTGGTGCGGTAGGTAACAGATCTATTGCCACAGGTGCCGCAATTGGATTATTAATAGGTACAATTTTAGGATTGTTTGTAATCCCTGTTTTGTATGTGATTTTCCAAACCTTACAGGAAAAGGTGAAGCCAATTAAAAAAGAAGAAATCAATTTAGCAGAATAATATTACTAGAGATGTTAGAAGTTAGATATTAGAAATTAGTCTGGTCTCTAACTTCTAGTTTCTAGTTTCTAACTTCTAATTAAAACAAATGAAGAGTTTATTAAACATCATAAAAGGAATAACTTTTTCAGCGGTCATACTGGGCGCCATTACATCGTGCATGGCCAGAAAAGAGTATGAAAGACCGAAAAATGTTGTGGACGAAAAGCTTTTCCGTACAGATATGCTGCCTTCAGACAGTACAACGGTTGCCAATATTTCCTGGAAAGAAATATTTACCGACCCTATACTTCAAAAGCATATTTCGAAGGCTTTAGATAACAACTTGGATATCAGAATTGCCCTGCAAAGTATCAATTCTGCAGAAGCTTATTTAAAGCAAAGTAAAGCAGCCTATGAACCGACTCTAACAGTAGGTCCAGGTTATGCATTTCAGACTCAGTCTCTCAATACACAAACCGGACAATTGTTTGGACAGCGGCGTTATATCAATCAGCTTGATATTACAGCAAGTTTAGGTTGGGAAGCAGATATCTGGGGCAAAATGAAAGCTCAGGAGAAAGCTCAATTGGCTACTTATCTGGGAACTGTTGCAGCACATAGGGCTGTAAAAAGTGATTTGGTGGCATCTATTGCTTCCGCTTATTATCAATTGTTGACTTTTGATGACCAAAAAAGAATTATTACGGAGACCATCAAAGTTCGTGAGAAAAATTTAGAGACCACTAAAGCTTTAAAAATTGCAGGAACAGTAACAGAGGTTGCCGTTCAGCAAAGTGAGGCATTGGTCTTCAATGCAAAATCTTTATTGATTGATATAGATACCCAAATTCAGCTGTTGGAAAACACAATGAGCTTGCTGATGGGGGAGCCCTCTCATACCATTGAAAGATCGACATTGGAAAGTCAGAAAGTTCCTGTTGATTTAAGGCTCGGATATCCTGCCCAGCTATTGGCCAACCGCCCTGATGTAATGAGAGCAGAATATAATCTGATGAATGCTTTTGAACTGACCAATTCTGCAAAAGCTCAGTTTTATCCTACTTTAAAAATTACAGGAAGCGGAGGAATCCAGTCTCTTGATATTGACCATCTGTTCAGTGTAAATTCACTCTTTGCAAGTGTGGTAGGAGGCCTGGCTCAGCCGATTCTAAACAGAAGAGCGATTAAAACCAATTATGAAGTAAGTCTGGCCAATCAGGAAACGGCTTATCTGAACTTTAGAAAAACCGTGCTCACCGCAGGAAAAGAAGTTTCAGATGCCATCCGTGTGTTTTCTGTTCAGGATTCATTCATAGATTTAAAACAGAAAGAGCTGAATGCCTACAAAAATTCTGTAGAATATTCTCAGGAGCTTGTTAACTACGGTATGGCAAACTATCTTGAAGTGCTCAATGCAAGTGTTAACTCGTTGAATGCAGAACTTAATATTTCCAACGCAGAATACAGTAAAATGAAAGCTGCAGTAGAGCTTTATCAGGCTCTTGGTGGTGGTTGGAAATAAAAATATCCCAGCCAAAGATTTAAAAACGTATGCCACTTCTGGCATGCGTTTTTTATTGATTACACTTTCTATAGATTGTTAAAATTCTTATAAAAAGAAATATTTATTTGCATATATGTAGTAGACTACGTAGTTTTGTATTGTAAATATTTTAATAATATGAAAGCACATATTCAACAATTAAACAATACATATTCCGATCAGCTGATTGATCTGATTTTAACGATTCAGCAAAAAGAATTTAACGTTCCTATTACGATAGAAGATCAGCCGGATCTTAAACAGATTGAAAGTTTTTATATGGAACCCGGCGGAAATTTCTGGGGAGCTTTTATAGACGGTGAACTTGTAGGTTCCATAGCATTGGTTAAATTTGATGAAAGGGAAGGAGCCATAAGGAAGATGTTTGTAAAAAAAGAATTCAGGGGGAAAGAGCTGAATATTGCACAGGAACTGCTGGAAGTTTTAATTTCTTTCTGCCGTGAAAACGGAATAGAAGCCATATATTTAGGAACAATTTCAATACTGAAAGCGGCAATGCGGTTTTATGAAAGGAATCATTTTTCACAGGTTAAAAAGGAAAATCTACCAACCCGTTTTCCATTAATGGGTGCTGATAATATTTTTTATTATTTAAATGTAAACCAGACTGTATGAATATAATAGATGAATCAGGAATCCTGGCCATATCAACAAGATTGCAGCGTCTCAGCGAGCAGCTCAGAAAAGATGGTGCCATGATCTATAAAGCCTTCGGCATTGATTTTGAGCCTAAATGGTTTCCTGTGATCTTTACGCTGCACCACAAAAAAATGCTGAGTGTGGTAGAGATTGCCAACGAAATAGGATACACTCATCCTTCAACGATAAGTTTATTAAAAGAGCTGGAAAAACAGCAGCTTATCCAATCGAAAAAAGATAAACAGGATGAGCGAAAAAGACTGATCGTACTGTCTCCAAAAGGTCTTGAGCTCATCGAAAAAATGAAGCCGGTTTGGGAATTGGTCACAAAAGTACTGGGAGAAATTGCAGACAATCAGAACCATCTTTTGGCAGCCGTTAATGAAGCGGAAGAAAAAATTGCAATGCAGTCTTTTTACCAGCGTGCAATGCAGATGAAGAAAGAAATGGAATAATTTGAATATCAGCTATTTGTTAAATATAGTATTCATGCTTTTAGCTAAATTACTTCAAGCACTAAATAACAGCAAAAAAAATTAGAATAAAATCTGATAAAAAAAGTGAGAAAATATTTGGAGATGCAGTTTAAATACTTACTTTTGTACCGCTTTAAAAAAGTAGGGGAATTAGCTCATCTGGCTAGAGCGTTAGACTGGCAGTCTAAAGGTGACGGGTTCGATCCCCGTATTCTCCACAAGGCAGATGATTTAAATCTCATCAAAAATGCTTGGAACTTATTTAATCCTGTAATTCTTCGGAAATACAGGATTTTTTTATATAAAATTTCATCCTTTTAAAAAGCCTGTAATTTTTGGCAATTCGTAGAACATATTTTATCCTAAATAGTCAGAGATTGTTCACATAACAGTGTGAATATTTTTTATTTTATATTTTATGATTTGCATTAATAATCTTAATAATTTGAAAAATAATTATTCATTTTTTAATTATTGTTATTATTTTTCATTTGTTTTATCTAATTAATTATGTTTTTTCATATAGATATTTACTATATTTGTTTTAATGATGATATGTTTTTGTATTGTTAATTTAATTACAATAGTAAAATAGATTATATCAGGTATTTGTTCTGAATGGAACTAATAAACAAACATAATTATGAAAAAACTAATATTACCTATTACTTTTCTTGTAGGAGTCTTTAGTATTAAAGCCCAAGTTGGTATAAATACAGAAACTCCGGCCTCAAGTCTTCATGTAGAACCAACGAGCATTTCATCTCCTACCGGAACAGATGGAATTTTAATTCCCAAGGTAAAATTGTTTCCCGTTGCCCAGGCAAAAGGACATACTGTTTTTTTATTTCAGCATGCCACACTTCCCGATGGCTTTTATTATTGGGATGGCACAAGCTGGGTGTCTTTTCTCAGTAATTTTAATCGTCTTTATGATGATGCTATTTATGTGGTAACCGGAAGCGGATATTCTGCTTCCGGAAATACAGAAAACAATGTACAATTCAGTACATTAAAAGCTTATGATCCCACTGGTTTTTCTGTTTCAGGCAACCAGGTTACTGTAGGGAAGAGCGGAACGTATCTGATCAGTTTTAATTCAGCATTAAAAAAAACAGTAGGTACTGTAAACGAGAACAGGGCAATTTATACCTATAGAATCAAAAAGAACGGAACAACAGTTCTGACAACTTCCAATTCTTTAACTAATGAAGGAACAACTGCCACAAGTGTTGCACTTAGCGGGATTTTGGAATTGGCGCAGAATGATGTCATAAGAGTGACCATACAAAAGACTACGGAAACAGGAAGTACCGTTTATACAGGGTATGGAACCAATTGTATTACCATGACTTATCTGAATGACTAATTAATGCTTAATACTATGAAAAAGTTAACGATATTTTTTTTAACTCTGTCCTTAGGAAGCCTGTATGCTCAAAAAGGAGTAGGTATCAATACAAATACTCCACAGTCTTTGCTCGATATTCGTGCAAAAGACCCTGATACTCCGGAAAATTCTGCAGGTATGTTATTTCCTACCGTCAGCCGTTTTTCGGCTACTGATCCTGTGCAGAATCAGAATGCAATGTTGGTGTTTTTAGATAATGCCGGTACCGGCGCAGCTGGTTTTGAGGGGTATTATTTTTGGGACGATGACAAAAAATTATGGCAGTATATCTTCCAGACCAAGATTTTAGGAAAAAATCTTTTCAAAACGCTTGCTTCGGGAAGCGGCTTTCCGGTAATTGCCAGCGGAGATGCCAACATCAATGTCTGGTTTAAAGCACCATTCACATCATTGGAAGCACCGGATGCCAATTATACATTACAGAATGGGGATGTTATTATAGGGAAAACCGGGAATTATTCATTATTCTTTACTGGTGGCGTCTATAAAAATACCGGGGATATTGGTGCAACAATAACTGAAGTGGGTGTTTTTATAAATAATGGGGCCAGCCCTGTACTTATCTCCAAATCACCTTTACCGGCAGCGGATAATGCTAAAAGAAGTACCAATCATACTATTTCGGATATAATCACACTAACCAAAGGGCAGAGGATCTCCGTACAGACGAGGAGAACCAATTCCTGTGATACTGCAGTTGGTCCGGAGTCTGTGTATACCCTAACCTTATCTTATTTAGATTAATGATTATGAAAAATATTTCAATTTTACTTATATTGGGTAATTTCTTTTGTTTTGGACTTCTGAGCGCTCAGGTCGGAGTCAATACCAATACACCCAAAACTACGCTGGAAATCAGGACGACTGATAAAGATAATCCTTTGAGCAATGAAGGCGTGATTATTCCCAGGGTAACCTCGCTGAATGTAACGAATGCCAAAGCACATGGATTACTGGTTTTTCTTGATTTTGAAGATCCACTGACTCAGACTATTGAAAGAGGTTTTTACTGGTGGAACAATACAAGCAATTCGTGGATTCCATTTTTTTCTATGAATAAGATGACAAAGGATAAAACCATTACTTATGTAAGCTGTAAGAATGCATTTGATGAAGGAGCACTGACTTCTGCATCAACCAATGTAAGAACCCTTGGTTTTGACATTAATACGCTTATTGCCAATGACACAGGAAATTTTGACGTCAATGCATCCGGAGAACTGGTTGTAAAGAAAGCAGGAACGTATCACGTACAGGCTGTGATCTCACTTCATAGCGTCAATAATGGTGTAAATGCTGCAAGAGATGCCTACGAAGGGGTGGTTTTGGTAAATGGTGCAGAACCTGTCCCTAATCTCCGGACTGCGTACGGTTTTCCCAGCGGGGTCAATGTTTTTGACAGCAATACGGCTATATCAGGATTTGTAACGTTAAATGTAAACGACAGGATCTGGTTCTCGATCAACAGATACTATAAAGATCCCAGCTTTACAGATCCTGCTACAATTACCCCTAATGGAGACCTTTCTAACCTTACTTTAAGGTATATGGGAAGCTTTTAAATGGAAAGAGTTAGTGTAATGTGATAATCAATTTGTTCGAACTGTAAGATAAATGACAAATAACTCTTAATATAGTTTTCTTTATCAATTGTGTTTTTATCTCCGGATTTTCCGGAGATTTTTTTGTTCAATATACAAACAGAGATTATAAAAATTGACAGAGGCAAAAAGTACAATTCTAAGCGAAGGCCGTCCATTGTTGAACCTGAAGGATTAAGCCAACTTTGTACTGTCAAAAAATAACAACAAATAAATATTTAAAGAACATGAAAAATTTAATTTTAACCATCGGATTATTTACAACTTTAATGTCCGGAACCGTATATGCACAGCAATCAGGGGTAACACGCACAGATCTTCAAAGACATACTATTGAAGCTGCAGGCTATGAAACTATTCAGGCACGCATAGACCTGGAGCCGGGCACTTCTGTCGGTATGCATTCCCATCCCGGGGAAGAAGTTATTTATGTGCTTGAAGGTATATTTGAATACCAGTTAGAAGGTGAGCAGCCTGTAATTCTCAAAGCAGGCGAAGTACTTTTTGTTCCGGCCGGTAAGAACCATTCCGCAAAGAATATTGGAGAAGTGAAAGCCTCAGAACTCGCAACATATATTGTCAGAAAAGATAAGCCTCTGCTCTTGTTTAAAAAATAACCAGTTTTATCAAAAAGCTATTTGGGATATTGTAAAAGAAGGTTTTGATGAATAGTCTGATAAACTGTTTCAATGGGTAGTTCTTAACTTATAAAGTAAGGATTACCCATTTGTTTTATGGAGATTGAAAAATACCAATTTCAGAGAGCAAAATTCAGGCAAAACAAAGAAAAATCAGTAGCATTGCTGACTTTTAATTTATTAATTTTACAAACAGATGTTTAACACGAAGAAATTAACAACAATCTTTTAAATCTGCAATGATAAAGGAATTTTCATACAAAAAATTTGGTAACCTGGAATTCAGTAAAACCTCAATTCAAAACGATTCTCTTACGACAATAGATGAACATATCAAAGTCCTGTTCATTCCCAAAAATGCTATTATCCAGGTGGATTTTCAGGAAATCGAAATGAAAACCGACAGCTTGTTATTCATTAATCCTCATGTCATTTTAAAGCCCTGTGAAACCATTGGCGGTCAGCTAATGCATTTTAACCGGGATTTTTATTGTGTGGAAATCCATGATCAGGAAGTGGCGTGCGATGGTATATTGTATAATAATGTGTTTGAAATTCCTTTTATAAATTTAAACGAAGAGCAATCCGCTGAAATTCAAAAGATCATCAGAGATATACAGTCTGAACTGAGAGATGAAGATTCCGGTACAGAAGAGATGTTAAGGACATTGCTAAAACTGATTATTCTGAAATCTACCCGTATCTGGAAACAGCAGCATCAGTTATCTGACCAGGAGCAGCAGGCTGATGTTCAGTTTTTGAGAAAATTCAGCAAATTGGTGGAGCAACATTATAAAACGCTTCATACTGTTGCTGATTATGCAGATCTGCTGTGTGTTACCCCGAAAAATTTGAGCAAAAAAATAGGATTAGTTAGCAAGGACACGCCTAATGAAATTATAAAGAACCGTATTATTCTCGAAAGTAAACGGCTTTTAGCCCATACAACAATGAACGTGAAGGAAATTGCCTATAGCCTGAATTACGAAGACGATGCTTACTTTGTCCGCTTTTTCACAAAACATGTTGGCATATCACCAACCAGCTTCAGAAAACAGTTTTAAAAATCACTTTTTATCTACCATACCAATAAAGCACGATCTGTCAGATTGTGCTTTTTCCATATATATCCTGAATCTCTGAAGACTGCTTTAGACCTCATACACCTAGTCAGGCAAAAAGTGCAATTCAAAGCGAAAACTATCCATTGATGCGACCTTACAATTACCCCAACTTTGTACTATCAAAAAATAACAACAACTATAACAACAACTAAATATTTAAAGATCATGAAAAATTTAATTTTAGCAATCGTATTATTTACAACATTAATTTCAAGCCATGTATTTTCGCAAACAAAAAGAACTCCTGCATCCTTTGGAAGGGAAGAATATATTGAAGTAGAAAAGAATGTACGGCTTCATGTAACTGACCTCGGTGAGGGCGAGCCTATTGTTTTAATTCACGGATGGCCATTGAGCGATGCCATGTATGAATATCAATATGCCGACTTTATTCAAAAAGGGTACCGGGTGATTGGGATTACATTAAGAGGATTCGGACTATCTGATAAACCCGGAGGTAAGTATAACTATGATGTTTTCGCAGATGATATCAAGGTTGTTTTAGACAAACTGGAAATCAAGAATGCAACAATCGGAGGATTTTCCATGGGAGGTGCAACGGTTATTCATTATGTAGCCAAATATAATGCAGCTCATGTTTCCAAAATGGCATTGTTTGGAGCAGCAGCACCAATCTGGACAAAACGCGCAGACTTTAATTATGGTTTATGGACCAAAGAGGATGTTGATGGACTGATTCATCTCAACAATACAAACCGCCCGGAGCTATTCGCCACATTCGGTAAAATCTTTCCTGCGAATGATACCAGTGTATCCCAGGGGCATGGAGCATGGTTAGGAAATATTCAGGCTCAGGCATCACCTTACGCTATGGCAGAAGGATTAAAAACTTTAAGAGACACCGATTTGCGCAGTGATTTGAAAAAAATAACAATTCCAACACTGATCTTACACGGTAAGTTAGATAAAATCTGTTCTTATGATCTTGCTGAACAAATGAAAGCTTCACTTAAAAATGCCACTTTGGTACCTTTCGAGAAAAGCGGCCATGCACTTTTCATCGAGGAACTGGAAAAATTTAATAGCGAATTATTCAACTTCATCAAAAAGTAATGGAAAAAACAAAAGAGGTTAGTTTGCAAAAGCTAACTTCTTTTTTATCCCGTAAAATCAACTAACATGAGCAAATTTATATTTTTACTGCTTTCGCTGACATTGCTGTCATGCAGTATAAAAAAAGAAGTTATGACGGTAAAACATGCTGATTTACCAAAACCCATAGGCCCATATAGCCATTCAACCCATTATGAGAATTTGATATTTGTTTCAGGCCAAATCGGATTAGATCAAAAAACAAACAATTTGAAACCTGGAATTGAAGAACAGACAGTTCAGATTTTTGAGAACTTAAAGATGATCCTTGAAGACAATCATTCTGATTTTGAACATATCACAAAAACAACCGTTTTTATCACTGATATGAACCATTTTGAAATAGTGAATAAAATATACAGCAGATATTTTCATCATCATTTCCCGACAAGAAGCACCATTCAGGTAGTGTCTTTACCTCGAAACGCAAGTATCGAAATCGAATGTATAGCTGTTAAAAAAGAACGTTAAGGTCATTGCATGTCATCAACTTCCACCAAAAGAAAATACTAATGCCGAAACCTCTTATTTAATCAAGGCATAATTATAAACAAATGCTAAAAAAATGGATAACCGGATTTATAACCCTGATTATCCATTATCTTATTTATAAAGTGTTAATCCTAACCGCATTTGCAAAAATAGTCTGACCTGTAATCCACCGGCCGGCCGTCAGTAAAAAATTACAAAGCATACAATGCAGCTTTTTATTCTAATATGTGCTTAGTTACTTCTTGAGCGTGAGATGGATAAAAGGTAAACCAGATGGGCAAACATGCTTCTTTTCACAGATTCTACTTTGATGTCACCTGTGGTCTGGTTAATTGTGGCTACCAGATCCGCATTACATTGCCCGGAGAAAGATCCGCTTCCTAAATAGTTGGCTGCATTGGCAACGGGGTAGGAGATTCTGGGATAATCAGGAGCGACCTGTTCGGCAGCCGTCGATCCACCCACATAACCTTTGTTATCAATAAAACGAGCGGCCCAGGTTCCTAAAAACTGCCCATTAGCCGTATTAATTGTTTGTCCTACCACGATCTGTGTATCTATGGCGCGGTTAAAACCGGCACACGAACTGTAGTGATTGACATTCACCGTGCATGAAGATGCATTATCTGTCGGCTGAAAGCACTTACCTTCATAAACGGTGAGCCTTTGTTCAGCGGGTGACATAGAAGTGTTCAATAATGCTTTCGGGGAGAAAACCTCTTCAGGTGAAATTAATATTAAAACGCCCTGAGGATCTGCTGCAACTATTTTTCTTTCCGCATTGGCCAGACCTCTCACCCGAACCAGCCCGTTGACATCCAGAGTATGGGAAGGTGATTCTGTATTAATCCCTACCTGGGATTTAAGACTGGCGGAAAAGGCTATTGCAACAAAAAATATTAATCCTGTTTTCATCTTATTATTTTGAATTTTAATGGTTATAGATTTTTCACTAAAGTAAGAAATATTTATAATTCTGAAAAAAATTATATAAATTATTTTTAATAGGAAAAAATATTAAAATTCAGAATAAGAATATTAAGTAAACGCATCAACCTATAATCGAATGGTCATATTCTATACTATATTTTAATAAGTAGGGAGTAGTTGCTTCTTTTCATTTGATAAATAATTATATTTTTAGCCAAAATATACCGTTTATTCATAAAAATATAAACGGCTGATTAAAATTCAGATAATCCGAATGAAAAAAATTAGTAGATTTGCACCGAACAAGCCGTAAAAACATTAAACACTGATTCATTTTTCTATTTTTCTAAAGTGGAATATGAATAAATAATAATAAAATTTGATTAGCTTATAAACTATTAGAAACTATGAAGAAACTTTTTTTACTTCTTTTAACAGCTTTTTTATTTATCGGATGCAGCTCTGATGATGATACTATTTATGATTATATAGGAACATGGTCGGGAAAATATACCGGAAGCGATAACGGGACCTGGAATCTTGTGGTTGCCAGTGATGGGAAAGTAACCGGAACAATGCATTCCACAGTTAATGACGAAAATTATAATATTTCCGGAAACTTAACTGATACCGGAGACCTTACTGCTGTAGTCGGGCTTCCTTCCGATGGAGAATTCAAAGGAACCCTTTCAAGAGAGAAAAATGGAAACGGAAACTGGACAAACGCTGTTCCTACACCGGCCAGATCCGGAACCTGGACAGGAAACAAACAATAAAAGAAAGCCTGCAGATCAATCTGCAGGCTTTTTTATTTTAAACAAATCCCATATAGGTAATATTTTCCTTTTGCCTGAACACTAAAAAATAAAGCAGAAGTTTATCATCCTGGAAATGCTTTTTAAAGTGGATTTCTTTTTCCTGATGTATCAAAAGCTTATCTTCAAAATATTCAGCAGAGTATATTTCAAGGTCAGGCTGTATGGTGATCATTACTATTTCATCTGCAGACAGTTGATCGGCTACATTCAATACCATACCTTCCTTTTCTTCAAAAACAAAAAATTCACTGCCGAAATTCTTTTTATTTCCAAATTTAAATTCCTTAAGCAGTGCTATTCCTCTTTCAGTAAGAAGTCCGTTTTGTACCGTTCTTTTTCCCTTCTCTGAAACCGTATCTAAATCTTTGATTGCCGTCATCAGCTTGGCAAACCTTTGGTAGAGCAGAGGCTCATCACATTCTTTTATATAACTTTCAATACAGCTCCGTATTGTTTTGCCGGCTTTCGAACAGTGCCCGAATTCAGAGCTGTTCTGTCTTACTTTCTCATAAGCAGGGCTTTTTTTGAAGGCCGTTTTATTAAATCCGCTTTTTTTCCGCACTACATTTTTTCCGTTCAGGCTGTAAAAAACCAGATCGCCTACGCCGCCTTTAATCTTTATCAAACTTTCGTACGTTGCCATATTACAAAATTGAATCAAATATACTAATAAATATAACAATTTTTAATTTTAACATATATTTATTATATAGTTGTAGTATAGTTATACTATAGTTAAAATATAAAAATGTATATTTGTTCCATAATTAGTTACTTCATTTAAAATCAGATGACTATGATACCGGGATTATTTGAAAAAAACTTAAGAATAAAACAGCTTTCCGTTCTGGTAATTGCCTCTGTTATCACAGTTTCCTGCGGATCTTCAAAGAAGGTATCTTCCAAAAAAAATACAGGAAATAAAACCGTTGTGAAAGCTGAAAATCTCAGAAAGCTGGAATCAAAATTTAGTGGAAGTATTTCCAGGCCAGTCAGCGATATCCTGAAAGATGCTGAAAAGTATCTCGGAGCACCTTATAGATTCGGAGGAAATACGTCTTCAGGTTTTGACTGTTCCGGATTTACCGTAAAAGTTTTTGAAGAAAATGATTTTCCACTTCCACGTCGATCAACAGATCAGGCTGATGCCGGTAAAAAGATCGACATCAAAGAGGTAAAGCCCGGAGATCTTCTTTTCTTTGCAACAGCCGGGGGAAGCAGGGTTTCCCATGTAGGTATCGTTCATGACATCGGAGCAGACGGAGAAGTGAAATTCATTCATGCTTCCACCTCAAAAGGGGTGATTATCTCTTCATTGAACGAAAAATACTGGAATAAGGCTTATCTCCACGCCCAGAGAGTCCTATAATAAGACTGTAATTTGTGAATGACAGTATAGTGAAACAATAAATGAAGGCGATGCAAGGTCTGTGACTTAAC
Source organism: Chryseobacterium sp. UF-81 (assembly GCF_058245105.1). NCBI lineage: Bacteria > Pseudomonadati > Bacteroidota > Flavobacteriia > Flavobacteriales > Weeksellaceae > Chryseobacterium > Chryseobacterium sp. UF-81. The sequence continues at coordinate 126,767 of NZ_JBSIBX010000004.1, forward strand.
TTGTATACTATTGCAATCTTTTGTATTTTTGGCCTTCAGAACTGTGGGAAGCTGCAGGGATAATTTATATTAAAATCAAACAAGAAACATGTCGTTACAACAAACTATTGAAAACATTTGGGATAATAAAGATTTATTACAGAACGAAGACAGCAAGAAAACAATAAGAGAAGTTATTTCTTTATTGGATTCTGGAGAACTTCGTGTTGCTGAGCCTACAGAAAACGGATGGCAGGTGAATGAGTGGGTAAAGAAAGCCGTAGTAATGTATTTCCCGATCCAGAAGATGGAAACTATTGAAGTGGGTCCGTTTGAATTTCATGACAAAATTCCTTTGAAGAGAAATTATGCTGAAAAAGGAGTAAGAGTTGTACCGCATGCAATCGCCAGAGAAGGATCTTTCGTTGCTTCAGGAGTTATTCTGATGCCGTCTTATGTCAATATCGGAGCTTATGTAGATTCAGGAACTATGGTGGATACCTGGGCTACGGTAGGAAGCTGTGCACAGATCGGTAAAAATGTTCACCTGAGTGGCGGAGTAGGTATCGGTGGTGTATTGGAGCCTTTACAGGCAGCTCCTGTTATTATTGAAGATGATTGTTTCATCGGTTCAAGATGTATTGTCGTAGAAGGTGTTCACGTAGAAAAAGAAGCAGTATTGGGTGCTAATGTTGTGCTGACAGCTTCTACAAAAATTATTGACGTTACAGGCGACCAGCCGGTTGAGATCAAAGGAAGAGTTCCTGCCCGTTCAGTAGTAATCCCTGGAAGTTATACAAAACAGTATCCGGCCGGAGAATATCAGGTTCCATGTGCATTGATTATCGGCCAGAGAAAAGAATCTACAGATAAAAAAACATCCCTTAATGATGCTTTAAGAGAGAATAATGTAGCGGTATAAGCTATGCTTTCTCTAAATTTTGAAGTTTCATTTTAAAATTTATACAATAAACCCTGAATAGTCATTTAGGGTTTATTTTATTTATACCTTTAAAGAGTTAAAAAAGCTTATTAAAAACTTTGATATGAAAATTGCCTTCGATGCAAAACGTTTTTTTCACAATACGTCCGGATTGGGCAATTATTCAAGAGACCTTGTCAGGATTCTTTCTCAATATTATCCTGAAAACGAATACCTGCTGCTGAACAAAAACAGTTCAGAAAGGGGCAAAGAAATCCTGGAAAGACCGAATGTCCGGTTTGTATCCACCTCAAAAGGAAATCTTTCCCGACAGCTTAAAATGGGAAAAGACGCCCAAAAACAGGGAGCAGATATATTCCATGGACTTTCTGGCGAACTTCCGTTGAAGTGGGGCAAAGAACCCATCAAAAAAATCGTTACGATCCATGATCTGATTTTCATGAGATATCCGCAGTATTATTCCTTTTTTGATCGAAAAATACACCTTTGGAAATTTAAAAAAGCCGCATCTTCAGCAGATAAAATCATTGCTATTTCAGAGCAGACGAAAAGAGATATTATCACCTATTTAAAAGTCCCTGAAAGCAAAATTGAAGTTATTTATCAGGGATGTCACAAAGCTTTTAAAGAACAGCAGTCCAATGAATTTATTCAGGTGGTAAAGGAGAAATTCAACCTTCCGGAAAGATATATTTTAAATGTTGGAACCATCGAAGACCGCAAGAACCTTCTCAATATCGTTAAAGGAATCAGTGGAACAGATATTCCGTTGGTTGTCGTTGGAAGAAAGACTACCTATTATAAAAAAGTAGAAGATTTTATCAGGAAAAACAAGATGGAAAAACAGGTGATTTTTCTGGAAGGGGTTTCCATGGATGAACTGGCTGTGATTTACAAGCTGGCAGACATATTTGTGTACCCGAGCTTTTTCGAAGGCTTTGGAATTCCTGTAATAGAAGCACTTTTTTCAAAGACAGTAACCATTACAAGCAATGCTAGCTGCCTGCCGGAAGCAGGAGGAAAAGACTCTGTCTACATCGATCCTTCCAATTATCTAGATATCAGTGCCAAGATAAAATTTCTCTGGGAAAATGAATCCGAGCGAAAACGCCGTGCAGAAAAGAGTTTCGAGTTTGTTCAGAAATTTAATGACGAACCTATTGCAGCGCAGCTGATGGATCTTTACAAAAAAAATCTGTAAAAAAACTTTGCAGTTTAAAAATAAATCCTACATTTGTACCACAATTCAAAACAATGAAACCGAATTTTTTAACACTTCATCATTACTATCATCATCTCTGCTAAGACGGAATTGGTTGATATAAACATGTGTTAAAATCAAAAATAATTAAAACCGTCTGAGTAAACAGACGGTTTTTTGTTTCCCGAATTCTTCCGGAAGTATCCACAGATCAGTTTTCGTTTACTCAGATTTATCTTAAAACAATACAATGAGTAAATTAAAAATTGCGATCCAGAAAAGCGGCAGACTCTATGAAGACTCCTTACAGCTCCTCAAAGACTGCGGCATTTTCGTCAACAACGGGAAAGACCAGCTTAAAGTTTCCGTAGACAACTTTCCGATGGAGATTATGTATCTCAGAAATTCCGACATCCCACAATACCTTGAAGATGGAGTGGTAGATATTGCCATTGTCGGAGAAAACCTCCTGGCTGAAAAACAGAAGAATATTCAGATTGTTCAGAAGCTTGGATTTTCAAAATGCCGTGTTTCCCTGGCTGTTCCCAAAGAAGTGGATACCGATGACCTGTCCTATTTTCAAGGCAAAAAAATAGCGACTTCCTATCCCAATACCCTCAAGAATTTCCTGGAAGAAAAAGGAATTACTTCCGAAATCCATATCATTTCCGGTTCAGTTGAAATAGCCCCGAATATTGGTTTGGCAGATGGTATCTGTGATATTGTCAGCTCAGGAAGCACCTTATTTAAAAACGGACTGAGAGAAACCGTTACCATTCTGAAATCAGAAGCTGTTCTGGCAAAGACATCGCTGCTTGATGCACAAAAGGAAGCTGTCCTGGATAAATTCCTGTTCAGAATTAAATCCGTTTTAAAAGCCAAAAACTCCAAATATATCCTGATGAACGTTCCTGATGATAAAATTAGTGACATTGCTTCGGTTCTTCCCGTAATGAAAAGTCCTACCGTTATTCCTTTGGCTGAAAAAGGATGGAGCAGTATCCATTCTGTAATTGATGAAGAAAGATTTTGGGACGTGATCGATGAGCTGAAAGAAAACGGGGCCCAGGATATACTCATTATTCCAATCGATAAAATGGTTATTTAATTATGAAAATATACAGATATCCAGAAAGAAAAACATGGCCGGATCTGGTACAGCGACCGGTTTTTGAACGTGAAGAAATATCCGGACTTATTACCGGAATATTTGAATCTGTCGGAAAAGAAGGAGATCAGGCACTTATTGAATTCAATAAGAAATTTGATAAGGCGGTTACTCCACAAATTACAGTTTCAGAAACAGAACTGGAAAATGCAGAAAATGAAATTTCTGAAGATTTAAAGAAGGCCATTCAGCAGGCAAAAGAAAATATTTCAAAATTCCATGCTTCCCAAATCGTGGAGACCCAAAAAATTGAAACCGTAAAAGGAGTAACCTGCTGGAGAGAAAACCGCGCCGTTGAAAAAGTAGGGATCTACATTCCGGGAGGAACAGCTCCTTTGTTTTCAACAGTCCTCATGCTTGCAGTCCCTGCAAATCTGGCAGGATGCAAAGAGATTATTCTCTGTACACCACCGGATAGCAACGGGAATATCAATCCGGCTATCCTGTTCACAGCAAAGCTTTGCGGGATTACGAAAATCTTTAAAACCGGAGGAGCGCAGGCTGTAGCAGCAATGACTCTGGGAACGGAAAGCATTCCTAAAGTGTATAAAATTTTTGGGCCAGGAAATCAATTCGTTGTTGCAGCGAAAGAATATGCACAGCGGTATGGTGTTGCCATTGATATGCCTGCGGGTCCCAGTGAAGTTCTTGTTATTGCAGATAATAAAGCCGTTCCCGATTTCTGTGCTGCAGATCTTTTGTCACAGGCAGAACACGGAAGTGACAGCCAGGTTGTTTTTATAACGACAGATTTTAAAATTTTCACCGAAACTATTGAAGCTGTTGAAAAGCAGGTTAAAAAACTTCCAAGGAATGAGATGGCTGGCCAGGCGTTGGATCACAGTCTTTTTATTCTGGTCAGTTCTGTTGATGAAGCTCTGGAATTCAGTAATCTGTATGCTCCGGAGCACCTTATCCTCGCATTGGAAGATTTTGAACCATATATTCCCGTAATCAGCAATGCCGGATCTGTTTTCCTCGGCAATTATTCCTGTGAAAGTGCCGGGGATTATGCCAGCGGAACCAATCACACTTTGCCTACCAATGCTTATGCAAAGAACTATAGCGGGGTTTCTCTCGACAGCTTTATCAAGAAAATTACCTTCCAGCACCTTTCTAAAGAAGGACTGAAGAAAATAGGAAAAACAATAGAAGTAATGGCAGAGGCAGAAGGCCTTATCGCCCATAAAAATGCAGTATCTATCAGATTAAAATAATACAATGAAAGAATTTAACCTCCATACTTTAGTAAGAAAAAATATACTGAGCCTACAGCCTTACATCAGTTTCAGAGATCATAATGAGTTTAATGCTCCGGTAATGCTGGATGCGAATGAATGCCCGTTCGGGGAATTCAATAGATATCCGGATTCTACACAAAAAAAACTCAAAAAAAAGCTGGCAGAGCTTAAAGGTGTTTCATCCGATCAGATTGCATTAGGAAACGGAAGCGACGAACTGATTGATCTGATCATAAAAATCTTTTGCGAGCCTAAAAAAGATGCTATTCTGATGATGAATCCCTCATTTGCCATGTATGCCTTTTACGCTGCAGTGAATGAAAACGAAGTTCTAAAACTGGATCTGGATGAAAATTTTGAAATCGTAAAAGATGATTTTTTAAAGATTACTAAAGAACGCGAAATCAAAATTTTCTTTCTGTGCTCCCCAAATAATCCGACAGGAAACAGTGTACAGGACATTGAATTTTTTGTTCAGAATTTTAAAGGTATTGTTGTCATCGACGAAGCTTATATTGAATTTTCCGAAAACAAATCAGGAATTGAGCTGCTGAAGAAATACTCCAATTTAATTGTTTTGCAGACATTTTCTAAAGCCTGGGGAACAGCCGGGGCAAGAGTAGGTGCAGCTTATGCTTCCCAAGAGATCATCCGGTTTATCAATACGGTTAAAGCTCCTTACAACGTAAATTCTCTAAGTCAGGAACTTATTCTGAACCTTCTGGACGATAAAAATAAGCTTAAGGAAAATGTTGATAATGTGCTCAGTGAAAGAACCTGGGTGCAGGAGCAGTTTAAAACCATTCAATGCATCGAAAAAGTATTTCCGACAGACGCCAATTTTTTCCTGATCAGAATAAAAAATGTTGAAGAAGTCTACGATAGAATGCTTGAAGAAGAAATTCTGACCAGTAAAAGAGCCCCTGTGATTCCGGACTGCATCAGGATCAATATAGGAACCCGTGAAGAAAATGAAAAATTAATCAGTGTTTTAAAAGGAATAGCCTCATGAAAAAAGTATTATTTATAGACCGTGACGGAACGCTTATCATAGAACCGCCCGAAGATTTTCAGGTAGATTCACTGGAAAAGCTTGAGTTTTACCCCGGAGTATTTCAGAACCTTTCCAAGATTGCCAGGGAAATGGATTACGAACTGGTGATGGTAACCAATCAGGATGGTCTGGGAACTGAAAGTTTTCCTTATGAAAATTTTATCAAGCCGCAGGAAAAAATGCTGAGGACCTTTGAAAACGAAGGAATCCTTTTCAGTGATATTCTGATTGATAAAAGTTTTGAACATGAAAACCTGCCTACCAGAAAACCTGGAATCGGAATGCTTTCAAAATACATCTATGGAAGTTATGATCTTAAAAATTCTTACGTTATCGGAGATAGGATTACAGATATTCAACTTGCTCATAATTTGGGAACTAAAGCTATTTTTATCAATGAAAACTTTAATGAAAATGCGGCGCTTACCACAACAGACTGGTCTGAGATCTACCGCTTCTTAAAACAGGAATCAAGAAAGGCTAAAGTCTACCGAAAAACCAATGAAACCGAGATTGATATTGAAATAGATCTTAACGGGAAAGGAATTGCTGAAATTTCCACCGGCCTTCATTTTTTTGATCATATGCTGGATCAGATTGCCAGACACGGAAATTTGGATCTTAAAATTAATGTTAAAGGAGATCTCCAGGTAGATGAGCACCACACAGTTGAAGATACGGGAATTGCTTTAGGTGAAGCCTTTATAAAAGCGCTGGGAAATAAAAAAGGGATTGAAAGATATGGTTTCCTGCTTCCGATGGACGACTGTCTGGCTCAGGCAGCCATTGATTTCGGAGGCAGGCCCTGGATCGTTTGGGACGTTGATTTTAAAAGAGAAAAAATAGGGGATGTGCCTACAGAAATGTTCTTTCACTTCTTCAAATCATTTACAGATTCTTCAAGATCCAATCTGAATATCAAAGCGGAAGGCAGTAATGAGCACCACAAAATAGAAGCTGTTTTCAAAGCATTTGCAAAAGCCGTTAAAATGGCAGTGAACCAGTCGGACAGCAGTTTTAATTTACCATCAACCAAAGGAAGCTTATAATTATGATCGCTTTGATAAAATATAACGGAGGAAATGTAAGTTCGGTCCAGAATGCCTTGGATCGGCTGTGTATAGGCTCTATCATTACAGATGATCCTGAGCTGATCATAAAAGCGGATAAAGTCATTTTTCCGGGCGTTGGAGAAGCTTCTTCAACCATGAAAGTCCTTAAGGAAAAAGGTCTGGATACACTTATTCCAAGCCTTAAGCAGCCTGTTTTGGGGATCTGTCTGGGAATGCAGCTGATGTGCGGGAATAATGAAGAAGGAGATGCAAAAGGAATGGGGATTTTTGATGTAGATGTTAAACAGTTTCCTCCTGAAGATCTGGTTCCCCATATGGGTTGGAATACCATTTCTGGACTGAAATCTCCACTGTTTTCAGGGATTGAAGAGAACAGTGATGTTTATTTTGTTCACAGCTATTATTGCGGGCGGTCAGCAGCTACAGTTGCGGAATGTGACTATATTCTGCCATTCAGTGCTTCCCTGCAGAAAGATAATTTTTTTGCGGTACAGTTTCACCCGGAAAAATCGGGACTAACAGGCAGCAGGATATTAAAAAACTTTATAAAATTGTAAATGATGAAAATTATTCCAGCCATTGATATTATCGACGGAAAATGTGTCCGTCTTTCAAAAGGGGATTATTCCACAAAAAAAATATACAGTGAAGATCCTGTAGAGACGGCCAAAGAATTCGAAAGCTTTGGAATCCGGTTTCTCCACCTGGTAGATCTTGATGGTGCGAAATCCAAGCATATTGTGAACCAAAAAGTATTGGAAAACATAGCCAGGGAAACCTCGCTTCATATTGATTTTGGAGGCGGATTAAAGACGGGGGATGATATAGAAACTGCTTTTAATGCAGGAGCAAAGCAGATCACTCTCGGAAGCATTGCCGTACAGAACCCGGAATTCTGTCTTGAAATGATTCAAAAATATGGTAATGACAGGATTATTTTAGGGGCTGATTGTGAAAACAGGAAGATCAAAACATCCGGCTGGCTGGAAGAAAGTACTTTAGATATTATAGACTTTCTGCTTCAATATCAGGAAAAAGGAATCAGCCAGACGATCTGCACCGATATTTCAAAGGATGGAATGCTGGGAGGGCCATCTACAGAGCTGTACAAAGAAATATTGGGTAAAACCTCGGTAAAGCTTACGGCCAGCGGTGGAATTTCCTGTATTGAAGATGTATACAGCATGAAGGAGATCGGATGCTCGGGAACAATTATCGGGAAGGCCATTTATGAGGAAAAAATAAGTTTACCACAACTTCAGAAATTTATTGAAAATGCTTAAAAAAAGAATCATTCCCTGTCTGGATATTAAAGACGGAACTACGGTAAAAGGAATTAATTTTGAAGGGCTCCGAAATGCCGGAGATCCGGTAGAGCTTGCCGTAAAATACGAAATGGAAGGTGCCGACGAGCTGGTTTTTCTGGATATTACGGCAACACTGGAAGACAGAAAGACATTTGCAGATCTGGTAAAGAAAATCGCCAGACAGCTGAGCATCCCGTTTACCGTTGGTGGCGGAATTTCTTCTGTGGAAGATGTCAGGAGACTTCTGGAGGCCGGAGCAGATAAGATCAGCATCAATTCTTCTGCCGTTAAAAACCCGCAGCTTATCCATGAGCTTGCCGGAGAATTCGGAAGTCAGTGTATTGTGGTCGCTATTGATACCCGTTTTACAGACGGATCAGATCTTGTCTATGTCCGAGGCGGAAGATTGGCCACCAGTTTAAATACCGTAGATTGGGCCAAAGAAGCAGCATCTTTGGGGGCCGGGGAGATCTTATTAACCTCAATGGATGGTGACGGGACAAAAAACGGATTTGATATCCGTATCACAAAGCTGGTTTCAGAGGCTGTATCTATTCCTGTGATTGCATCGGGGGGAGCAGGAAGCGCAGATGATTTTGTTCAGGTATTTCATGAGACAAAAGCCACAGGAGCTTTGGCAGCCAGTATTTTCCATTTCAATGAAGTACCTGTTCAGGAATTAAAACAACATTTAAAAACCCAAAAAATACCCGTACGATGAAAATAGATTTTGATAAAAATAACGGACTTGTCCCGGTAATTATCCAGGACAGCAGAACACAGCAGGTGCTCATGCTTGGCTACATGAATGAGGAAGCTTTAATAAAGACAGAAAAGGAAGGTATCGTCACCTTTTTCAGCCGTTCCAAAAACAGGCTCTGGACAAAAGGAGAGGAATCCGGTAATTTCCTGACTGTAAAAAATATAAGCATAGATTGTGATCAGGATACAATTTTAATACAGGCTGTTCCCAAAAATGCAGTCTGCCACACCGGAAGCTTCAGCTGTTTCGGTGAAAAGGAAAGCAAAGGCTTCTTATATGAATTAGAAGCAAAGATTGCCGAAAGAATTGATCATAAGACAGAAGGTTCCTATACGTATTCCCTTTATCAGAGAGGCATCAATAAAATGGCTCAGAAAGTGGGAGAGGAAGCCGTAGAACTCGTTATTGAAGCTAAAGACAGCAATGATGATCTTTTTAAGAATGAAGCCGCAGATTTGCTGTACCATTTTCTGATCCTGCTTAAAGCAAAAGGATTTGCAATGGAGGATATTGAGAAAGTTTTGCAGGGCAGAGACAGATAAGGCAGAGTGGAAAATCATCAATAAAAAAGCAGGAAGAAAATTCTTCCTGCTTTTTTATTAGATGTATGGTTTCAGATTATCTTTCAATTAGAATTTTCCGTACGGCAGTCTGACCATCAGCTTTAATAACACCAGTATAGGCCCCTGCAGCCAGTCCTGAAACATTAATCAGCTTTTCGTTGGACGTTCTAAGGAGTGATTTACCTGAAAGGTCTGTAATTTCGAAACTGAAATCTTTTCTGCCCGTGTCAGGAAGTTCAATGTTAATGGTGTCTTTGGAAGGATTAGGATAAATGGATACGGTTTCAAGGGAATGATTTGGAACAGTTTCCTTTGCTCCCAGTATAATAGAATTTGCAGAAGTGGCAACGGCAAAATGCTGCAGCGCTCCCACCGTTGCTTTTCCTATTTTGTAAATATAAACAGGGTCTGTATTTGCAAAAGTATCATCAATGGAATGCGGATAAGTACTTCTTATTTTTTCAAAAAAACCAGTGATCACTTCACCTTTTCTTTCGAATGGGATGTAATCAGTATCCTCTGCGGGATCCACAGCCGTCAGAAGAGGAGAATATAGTGCCGTACAATTTCTGAGCTGCTGCGTTACTGCTGCCGAAGCTGCATTATTGCTTGTTGGCCCTGCCAGGTCCTGATCACAATAGACTGTATTATTGTTGTTGCCCATAACACCGCCTACCTGGTCAAGATTGAACACCAGCTTGATGTCCAATACCCTTGTTCCGTTCTGGTAAGCCACATTATTGGCATAATGAGTGCTTCCTCTCAACCCCTGTTCCTCGCCGGAAAAATGGATGAACTTAATAGAATATTCGGTGGGAATATCTTTTAAAATCCTTGCTGCTTCTAAAATAATAGAAGTTCCGCTTCCGTTATCGTTCACCCCCGGACCATAGATGCTGTCAAAATGCCCGCAAATGATCACATATTTATCAGGATAAAGCGTTCCTGTTTTAGTAATGACCAGATTTTTAGAGCTTGTACTCCCAAATGTGAAAGGATCTTCTACGATCTGACTGGCAGAATATCCAAATGAAGTATACTTATTTTTCAGCCAGGTTAACGCATTGGCATTTTTGAGTGAACCTGTAGTTTTGATGCCCAGGTTTGAGAACTGCTGTAAGTTCGTGGTAATATTGGTTTGTGAAACCAGATTGGCCCTGTCCTGATAAGCCTGGATAAAAGTCTGGGCTTTACTGCTGAATACAGCCAGACAAGCAGAAAAAATTGTGATTGTTTTTTTCATTTTAATTATTTTAAGATTGTGGTGATTGATAATGAATCCAAACAATAAAAGCCCCGGCTAAAAGACGGGACTTTAAGGGGTATTTACTTTTCAATAATGATCTTTCTGGTAACACTGGAACCTTCGGTTTTAACAGTGCATAAATAAATTCCGTTATCTAAGTGTGAAACATTCACCTGAGACTGATTTTCTGATTTCAATACAGAAAGTCCCTTCAGGTCAGTAATTTCAATAGTGAAATCTTTTATCGTGGGATCAGGTAATTCTACTGTTAAAATATCCTGGGCCGGGTTTGGATAAATTTTTACAGATTCCGGTGATTTTAATGGCTTTTCTTTACCTGAAACTGCTGTAACGGTGGAAGAGGCTGTTGCGAAGTGCTGCATGGCACCTACCGCGGCTTTAGCTACCTTAAATACATAAACAGGATCCACATTGGCAAAGGTATCATTCACGGTATGCTCAGTATAACTTCTGGTATATTCATAAAAACCGGTGATCACATATCCCTTTTGTTCAAATGGCATATAATCTGAGGAATAGGCATTGGAAATACTGGTCTGAAGAGGAGAGTACAGGGTAGTGCATGTGGCCAGCTGCTGTGTAACGGTATTGGAAGCTGCATTGTTTCCGGACTGGCCGGAAGTATCTCTTTCACAGATGATTTTACTGTTGAGATTGCCCAGTTTTCCTCCAACCTGATCCAGATTGAAGACCAATTTGATATCCAGTTTTTTCACCCCGCTTTGGTAAGCAATATCATTGGCATAATGAGAACTTCCGTACAAGCCCTGTTCTTCTCCCGAGAAATGAATAAATTTGATGGAATATTCCGTAGGAACATCTTTTAAAATTCTGGCAGCTTCTAAAATAGCTGAAGTTCCGCTGCCGTTATCATTTGTTCCGGGGCCTGTAATCGTATCGTAATGTCCGCAGATGATCACAAACTTATTAGGGTAAAGGGTTCCTGTCTTGGTAATGACAAGGTTTTTCGAGCTTGTACTTCCAAAAGTGAAAGGATCCTCTACAATCTGGCTGGCAGAATACCCGTAAGAAGTATATTTGTTCTTGATCCAGGCCAGGGTATTGGCATTATTCAGTGATCCGGTGGTTTTTACCCCTAAATTGGAAAATTCCTGCAGGTTGGTGGTAATATTGGTCTGGGAAACCAGATCGGCTCTGTTTTTATAGGCCTGAATAAAGGTTTGGGCACTAAGGTTTCCGGCCGCTAATGCAGCCCATAAAAAGGTGGTCAGTTTTTTCATATTAAATATTTTGGTGGTGTGTGATTATTTTTCTATGATTATTTTTTTGGTGATGCTATTTTGATTAGATTTTACAGTGACCATATACGTCCCACTGGTCAGGCCGGAAGTATTTATTTTCTTTTCGTTCTCTGCATTTAAAATTAAGCGGCCATTCATGTCGCTAATTTCTACCTTAAAGCTATTGTGGTTCTTTGGTAATTCAATATTTAAAACATCACGGGCCGGATTAGGATAAATCCTGATTGATTCTAATGCGTTTTTAGTCTGCACATCATCTGTTGCCAGGGTAACGGTTGAAGCTACTGCAAAATGCTGCAATGCCCCTAAAGCTGCTTTTCCCACATTAAATACATAAACAGGATCTACATTGGCAAAAGTATCATTAACAGTATGTTCATTATAGCTTCTGGTTGTTTCATAAAATCCTGTAATAATGTCCCCTTTATTTTCAAACGGCATATAATCCGAACTATAGGCATTTGACATGGTCGTCTGAAGCGGTGAATATAGCGTGGTACAGGTTGCCAATTGTTGGGTCATCGCCAATGAAGCTGCGTTATTTCCGGTTTGTCCGCTCTGGTCGCTTTCACACTTGATATTATTATTTACATTCCCCAGTTTTCCTCCAACCTGATCGATATTAAATACAACTTTCAGATTAAGCTGGCGTACATTATTCTGGAAAACAACATTATTTACATAGTGTGTACTTCCCAAAAGATTCTGCTCTTCACCGGAAAAATGAATAAATTTCACAGAATATTCCGTAGGAACATCCTTTAAAATTCTGGCTGCTTCCAGCATAATAGAAGTTCCGCTACCGTTGTCGCTTACTCCGGGGCCAACTATGGTATCATAATGACCACAGATGATCACATAAGTGTCTGGATATACGGTTCCTGTTTTGGTGACAATTAAATTTTTTGAAGTGTTGCCGTTATAGGTGAAGCTGTCTTCTGTGATCTGGCTTACATCATACCCGTAAGACTGGTATTTTGTTTTAAGCCAGTTCAGCGCGTTTGTATTTTCCAGAGTACCTGTGGCCTTTACACCAAGATCTCCAAAGCTCTGAAGGTTGGCTGTAATATTGGCCTGGGATATCTTATCAACCCTTGTTTGATAAGCCTGTATAAAATTCTGGCCCTGAAGGCTGTAAGCTGATAAAGAAAGGACTAAAAGAGTCGTTATTTTTTTCACTTTTAACTAAAGATTTATAGATTTAATAATTCAGCAAATGTAGATAATAAAAATCAATTTTATTTTATGCAAAATGAAAACTTTCCCATATGATTTCTTTTTTTCAATACGCTTTCAGAATCACTAAATTTTTACAACTTATATGGGAGAATAAGATAAAAAAAATCCCGGACATAGCCCGGGATTTATATTGATAACAAAAAATTCTACATTATTTTACTTGATCTACAACTGCTTTGAAAGCTTCAGGGTGATTCATTGCTAAATCAGCTAAAACTTTTCTGTTAAGCTCTACGTTGTTCTTTTTAAGAGCTCCCATAAACTGAGAGTAAGACATTCCGTGCTCTCTGGCACCCGCGTTGATACGAGTAATCCAAAGTGATCTGAAGTTTCTCTTTTTCTCTTTTCTTCCACGGTAAGCATATTGCATTGCTTTTTCTACCGCGTTTTTAGCTACCGTCCAAACGTTCTTTCTTCTACCGAAAAAACCTTTAGCTTGCTTAATAATTTTTTTTCTGCGAGCTCTTGAAGCTACTGCATTTACTGATCTTGGCATAATTTAAATTGTTTTTTTGAAAGGGGCGGCAGCTAAACTGCTCTTAGTGGCACCATTTCAGGGTTAAATTGTTGAATTGTTTGAATTCTTATAAACCGAATATAGATTTATAAAAACTACTTAATGGCTAATTGACGTAGAACGCTTTTTGTATCCACAGCTGCAACGTAAGAAGTCTGCGTAAGATTTCTCTTCTGCTTAGTTTCTTTCTTAGTTAAGATGTGGCTTTTGAAAGCATTCTTTCTTTTAATCTTCCCAGTTCCGGTAAGTTTAAAACGCTTTTTAGCACCTGATTTCGTTTTTAATTTTGGCATTGTTCTGCTTTTTTATTGTTTTGTTATCAATATCTTGTCCTTGATTCCTTCGTAAACTTAGGAATAACAGTTGGCAAAGATACAAAAAAAATCAATCCGAACTTTCATAATCTGTGATTTTGTCGGACTGATATAAAACCGTCTCTGTTAAGAGACGGCTATAAGGTAAAAGTGATTTCTATTATAGGAAGTCTTCAACGATTATATCATTTCTTTCTTCGTTATTCCCCCCTAAAATAACTTTAATTCTGAATCCTGAAGGAATTGCTGCCCCTGTTCTTGAGTAAAGCTGAAGTTTTACATGAGGATTGGCCACATAATAGTTAACTGCAGTATTGGAACTCCAAAGAGGATTCCCATCCCTGTAAATAACCATATTTCCGTCGTTCTGTACGATAAGCCTTGGAGTACCCGAGCTTCTGTATGTATTGGAATGCCATATTACATTGGTAAGTCCCGGTCTTTCTCTGTATAAAACCAGATTATTATCCGTCTGCATAATGAACCGGTAAGTGCTGCCATTATACTCCATACTGATTGATTGTCCGGCTTCTAATATCTGAGGATGATTAGTGCTTTCTTTTAAAAGTGTATAACGTGTAAGATCCAAAATACGGGATTCACTGTTTTTATTTGCAGTGGCGTGCTTTTCATTTTGCACATTCGTATTCACATGGTCAAGAGTATCATCCTGAACGCAAGATGCAAGAAGCACCGGAAGACTTAATAAAGTCAGTAATTTAATTTTCATAGGTTATGATTTACAGGACAAATATAAAAATTATCATATTAAATCACAAGTATAGGATTAAATTAATTTGCTTAAATCCTTTATTAATGGGCATTTTAAGATATTAATTAAAACACTTTTTAGTGTGTTTTAATTACAAAACCGTCACTTTTTCAAATGACGGCTTACAATTTTATAATGCAGGTTTATTATGATTGAAAAAATGATAATAAATCTTTATTAATCGTTTCTGCTTCTGTAGTGGGCATTCCATGCGGAAATCCGGGATAAGAAATTAGTTTTCCATTTTTAAGAAGGGTAGCGGCAATTTTACCTGTAGTTTCAAAAGGAACGATTTGGTCATCTTCGCCATGAAGAACCAGAACAGGGACTTCAGTGCTCTTAAGGTCTTCTGTAAAATCAGTTTCAGAAAAAGCTTTAATACAGTCATAATGAGCTTTGATAGATCCCATCATTCCCTGTCTCCACCAGTTTCTCTGGATGCCTTCAGAAACTTTAGCGCCTTCTCTGTTATACCCGTAGAAAGGGAAGGTAAGATCAATATAGAATTGTTGTCTGTGATGAGCGGTATTATTACGGATATCATCAAACACAGAAATAGGGACACCATTCGGGTTGTTTTCATTCTTAACCATAATTGGCGTAACGGCACTTATTAAAACTGCTTTTGCCACTCTTCCTTTGCCGTATTGCGCTACATAACGGATCACTTCACCACCTCCGGTAGAATGTCCTACGTGGATGACGTCCGTAAGGTTTAATGCGGTCACAATTTCGTCAACATCTGACGCATAAGTATCCATATCATGTCCTTCCGGAGTCTGTTCGGATCTTCCGTGGCCTCTTCTGTCGTGTGCAATTACTCTGTACCCTTTCTCTAAAAAGAATAACATCTGCGCATCCCAGTCATCGCTGGATAATGGCCATCCATGATGGAAAAATACCGGCTGTCCTTTTCCCCAGTCTTTGTAATAAATCTCTGTTCCGTCTTTTAATCTAAGTGTACTCATTGTTTTATTATTTAATAGGTTATTGATTGCGCAATGGATGTCACCATTTGTTAATTACAATACAAAGGTATATTTATATCTTTCAATGAATATTGATGTAGGATAATATTTAATAATAAATTAACAAATTACAAAACAGAAAAACCTCAAAATACTTTGAGGTTTTTATATGATAGGTAACAGACGTTCAGTCTGTTAAAACTATTTAGCTGGTTTTTTAGGACTCATCATCATGATCATTCTTTTTCCTTCAAGTTTAGGAAGCTGGTCTACTTTTCCAACATGCTCCAGTTCCTGGGCAAGTTTTAGAAGCAAAATTTCTCCCTGATCTTTAAAGATAATTGAACGTCCTTTAAAAAATACGTAGGTTTTTAATTTTGAACCTTCTTCAAGAAACTTTTCAGCATGCTTCTTCTTAAATTCATAATCATGGTCGTCGGTCTGAGGTCCGAAACGGATCTCTTTTACAACCACTTTTACCTGCTTAGCTTTTAGTTCCTTCTGCTTTTTCTTTTGCTCGTATAAAAACTTTTTATAGTCTAATATTCTTGCAATGAAAGGCTCAGCCTTATCGGAGATTACTACCAGATCAAGTTCCTGCTCTGTGGCAAGTTGTCTTGCTTTGTCAATCGGATAAACTCCCGGCTCTACGTTATCGCCCACCAAACGAAGCTCTCTCACACGAATTTTATCGTTGATCAAGTGTAAGTCCTCCTGTACCGGACGTCTCTGTGGGCCCCTGTTGTTAAATCTTTGTGCTATTGTATTATAATTTTATTGGTTAATTACTATTTTATCTTAAATTAAAAGATTGAGGAATTAAGAGATTGAAAAATTACTAAGCGTAAATCAATCTTTTAATCATTAAATTTTTTAATTAAATTTTATATCGCTGCCTCTTTTTTAAAGTAAGAAACAAAATCCTCCATATTCATGACTCCAAGATCGCCTTCTCCACGTCTTCTTACAGAAATTGTGCCGTCATTCTCCTCATTTTCACCGACAACTAGCATGAACGGAATTTTTTTCAACTCCGCATCACGGATCTTTTTCCCTGTCTTCTCATTCCTGTCGTCAATCAGACCGCTAATATCGTGATTTTCCAAAAATTGTGAAACTTTTTTTGCATAATCTACATATTTTTCACTAATCGGTAGAATAATGAACTGATCAGGACTTAGCCATAACGGGAAATCACCTGCAGTATTTTCTAAAAGAATCGCGATAAAACGTTCCATAGAACCGAATGGTGCTCTGTGAATCATTACCGGTCTGTGCTTCTCATTATCGTTTCCGATGTAGTGAAGATCAAATCTTTCCGGTAAGTTGTAATCCACCTGAATGGTTCCCAGCTGCCATTTTCTTCCTAAGGCATCTTTTACCATGAAATCCAGTTTTGGACCGTAGAATGCAGCTTCACCATATTCTACAATCGTTTTCAACCCTTTTTTCTCTGCTGCATTAATGATTGCGTTTTCGGCCTTTTCCCAATTTTCATCGGAACCGATATATTTTTCTCTGTTATCAGGATCTCTTAAGGACACCTGAGTTACAAAATCTTCAAAACCTAATGATTTGAACACATAAAGCGTTAAATCAATTACCTTTTCAAATTCTTCTGAAAGCTGATCCGGAGTACAGAAAAGGTGAGCATCATCCTGAGTAAATCCACGAACTCTTGTCAATCCGTGAAGCTCTCCGCTCTGCTCATATCTGTAAACAGTCCCGAATTCTGCATATCTCTTTGGAAGATCCCTGTAGCTCCATTGTGAAGTTTTGTAGATCTCACAGTGGTGAGGGCAGTTCATAGGCTTCAGCATGAATTCTTCTCCTTCATTTGGAGTTTTGATAGGCTGGAAGCTGTCTGCACCATATTTATCCCAGTGTCCGGAAGTTACATACAGCTCTTTTGACCCGATGTGCGGTGACATTACGAACTCATAACCTCCTTTTTTCTGAGCATCAGAAAGGAAATTTTCCAGTTTTCTTCTTAAAGCAGTTCCTTTCGGCAGCCATAGCGGAAGACCGGCACCCACTTTTTCAGAGAATGCGAAAATGCCCAATTCTTTACCCAGCTTTCTGTGGTCTCTTCTTTTAGCTTCTTCCAGTTTTTCAAGATACTCAGTAAGTTCTTTCTGTTTAGGGAAAGAAATTCCGTAAACTCTTGTCAACTGAGGATTTTTTTCATTTCCTCTCCAGTAAGCTCCCGCTGCATTCAGAATCTTAACAGCTTTTACAATACTTGTATTCGGAATGTGACCTCCACGACATAAATCCGTGAAATCATCATGTGTTACAAAAGTAATTTCTCCATCATTAAGATTGGATATAAGCTCTACTTTGTAAGGATTATCCGCATATGTTTTTAATGCCTCTTCTTTAGAAACAGGATATAAAGAGAATGTTGAACCTTTTTTGGCATTTTCCAAAACTTTCTTTTCAATCTTTTCAAAATCCTTTTCCGATAAACTTTCGTCCCCGAAATCCACATCATAGTAGAAGCCACTTTCAATGGCAGGTCCTATCGTTAGCTTAGCATCAGGATAAAATTCAAGGATAGCCTGCGCCAGAAGGTGGGCAGAAGAATGCCAGAACGCTTTCTTTCCAAGATCATCATTCCATGTCAACAATTGTACCGTTGAATCCGTGGTTATAGGTGTGGTCGTTTCTACTTGTTTGCCGTTTACAACTGCGGAGATGGTATTTCTAGCCAATCCCTCGCTTATAGATTTCGCCACATCTAAAGGAGTAACTTCTCCTTCGAATTCTTTGACACTATTGTCTGGAAGTGTAATTTTTATCATTGTTTACTAAGAAATTTTAAGTTGCAAAAATACGCATTTTTTAAATAATATGCTATTTTTAAAGTATATTTGAAGTAAGAATTGCTGTTGAATCTTCAAATTTAGATTCGTTATTTTAAATGTACTCATTCCCAATCTAAATTTCACCTGGAAAAACATATTGAAATTCCCGGTATTTTACAGTAATAATGCTGTGAAAATGAGATTTTTTTGCGCAGTAATTTACAGCAATTCAAAAGAAATGATAATGTACGATGATATGAAAAACTTTACTATTGACCTGCACTGCGATTTACTATGCTATTTATTAAAAGCGGGCTCAACAATTGACGACAGAGAGTTGGGATGCTCACTTCCGTATTTAAAAGAAGGAAACGTGAAGCTTCAGGTTATGGCAATATATGCTTCAACCGGTGCAAACAGTACTGTTGAGGGAGTAAAGCAGAGTGAAATATTTTCAGACCTTTTAAAGAATGAAAATTTCTTTCTGTTTGAAAACGGAAACTATAAAAACACTGAAAACGAAGATCGGGTAGGCATTATAGCCTCCATCGAAAATGCATCGGCTTTTTGTGATGAAAATGACACTCTGGAATCAGGATTTAAAAACCTGGAAGAGATCATCAGGAACACAAAGAGAGTTCTTTATCTGGGGATCACTCACCATACTGAAAACCGTTTTGGCGGCGGGAATAATTCTGAAGCCGGCCTGAAAAATGACGGAAAAGTCCTGATCGATTATATTGCAGACCGAAGGATTGCCATCGATCTTTCCCACACGAGTGATCAGCTGGCTTATGATATCCTAAATTATGTAGACCAAAAAAATTACAAAATTCCTGTTCTGGCAAGCCACTCCAACTACAGAAGTATCCAGGACAAAAAGCGAAATCTTCCGGATGAACTGGCGAAAGAAGTGATTAAAAGGAAAGGCCTGATCGGGCTCAACCTTATCCGGGAATGGCTTGACGAAAAGAATCCTGAGAGGCTATATGAACATATCCGATACGGGCTTGATCTGGGAGCAGAAGATGTTATTGCATATGGTGCAGATTTTTTCTACGATAAAGGCCATCCGGATAAATCCCGTTATCCTTTTTTCTTTGAAGGATATGATAATGCTTCATTATTTAATATTACCAACAGCAGAATTGAAAAAGATTTTTCCACAGAAATAATGGAAAAGATCAGTCATAAAAATGCATTGGACTTTATAGAAAGGATTTAAGTGTTGATCCGACTTTCAGGCTCCTCAGCCATCTGATACTCTTTGCATTTGATTATAAAAACGAAAATCCTGTAGTTGGCTGAAACTATTGAAGCATCTGCAGGATTTTTAACTCTTCCTCTTATATCTCACTTTCTGTTTGATAATCTCAATCACATCCACATTTTTCACCTTAGATTTCACCCATCCATGGATGTCAATATAGAACAGTGATCTCCTGTAATATTCATTTTTAGAAAATCCATCAAGCACTTCATCAAAAGCATCAAAAGCTTTATGATGCTGATCTAATACCAGACTGTTAATGTTTTTAAAAAACTGAATGCTTTCAAAATGAAATGCTTCCGGTTTCTTCATTTTTCGGGCAAATTTAAGGGTAGAATTGATGAATTCATCATAGTCTTCATCATTTCCGGATTCATATTTCGCCATCAGGATCAGGATCCTTGTGTGGAATAGAAGATCTTCCTGAACATTGCCCTTACATTCCACAACCTTCATGGAATATTCGATGGACTTTTTAAACTTTTTGCTTCCGAAAAACATGGCTGCCATTTTCAGGTAAAGGATCATAAAATGATGCTCGTCAATTTTTTCCCGAAGTCTTTCCATCTTCAGTTCAATCTCAGGGATAAGTTTTGTCCCTGTGAAAAATTCACCTTTTACAAAATGAATATTCATTAAAGTATTGTAATGGGTAAGAAAGATCAGTGCCTGCAGATTTTCGTTCTGGGCAAAATTCTGTGAATTGACCATCGCATTGAAATGCTCAAAATGCTCTTCCAGGATATCAATATTTCCATAAAGGAACAGAATTTTCAGCAGGTAAGTGTTTCCTTTGATATACCACACCGGATGACTGATGATCATCTCCGGTTTTTTGTGGAACAGATCTACCCACTGATAGGCATATTTCAACGTGTATTTGTAATCCTGAAGTAATTGGTTTTTCCAAACATGAGCTTTGAAATACCAAAGCTTTTCCGTGAAATTCAGCCGATCTAGTTTAATTTTCTTAATCTGATCATTGAACAGATTTAATACTTTTTCCCGGTCTGTATCATTTTTTACATAGCCATACGTAAGCATTTCACTGTATAACTTCAGAGAAAGGTTAGACAGTTCCGTTGCATAATGATTCTGCCTGCTGATTTCGGTAGACTGCTCAATCAGTTCATCGGCACGCCCCTCAATACTTCGGGTAATAAATTGTGATTCAATGACTTTTTCAAGATTGATAATCTCTGACGCAATGCTTTTTTCATCCAGCTCCAATGCAGACTGTTTGGTTTTGTCCAGTATTTTTAAAGCCTGTTTATAAAGCCCTTTCTGGTAAAGAATATTGGCAAAATCAAGCTGCTCACGAAGCTGTATCCTGTAGTTCTGGTGACTGGGATTCATTCGTAAGCTTACGAGGATCTGTTTGTACAGATGGGCTTTCAGGTTGGAAAGCTGCTGCTTGGTAGAAATTTTTTTCTCAATGATGATCTGCTCATCATATTCCTTCATCTTATCCAGTTCCGAGAAGAGGAGCAGAAATTTAGCATCAACATTAATTCCGAGACGGTTCACATACAGCCTGAACTGTCGTTTCTCAGAAGTGGTTAATGACTTAATCAGTACAAACAAAAAATCTTTCTGCAATTCTGCCATTGTAAATTTATAAAATGTAATAAATTGATTATTAAGTAAATGCGGTTATTTTTCCGGCTATTGAATATTGTAATTTTCAGACAAGATGAAAACGTAAAAATATTGTAAGCAGTAGTTTTGATCAAAATTAAGTAAAAAACTTCATTATGAATTCCGAAAAAATCGAAATTTTTGATACGACGCTGAGGGATGGGGAACAGGTCCCCGGATGTAAACTGAATACAAAACAAAAACTGATTATAGCAGAAAAGCTCGATATGCTAGGGATTGACGTAATTGAAGCTGGTTTTCCGATTTCAAGCCCCGGAGATTTTGAATCGGTTTCAGAGATTTCAAAGCTGGTAAAAAATGCCAAAGTTTGTGGACTGACAAGAGCCAATAAAAAAGATATTGATACCGCTGCCGAAGCATTGAAATATGCAAAAAAGCCACGTATCCATACAGGAATCGGAACTTCTGATTCTCATATTAAATATAAATTCAATTCAACCCGTGAGGATATCCTGGAACGGGCAGTAGAAGCCGTAAAATATGCCAAAAGCTATGTAGAAGATGTGGAATTTTATGCAGAAGATGCGGGAAGAACAGATAATGCCTACCTAGCAAGAGTCTGCGAAGAAGTAATTAAGGCCGGAGCTACTGTTTTGAATATCCCGGATACAACAGGGTATTGCCTTCCTGAAGAATACGGTCAGAAAATAAAATACCTGAAAGAAAATGTGAAAGGCATGGAAAAAGCAATTTTGTCATGCCATTGCCATAATGATTTAGGGCTTGCTACAGCCAATTCGATTGCAGGAGTTATCAACGGAGCGCGCCAGATTGAATGTACGATCAACGGCTTGGGAGAACGGGCCGGAAATACAGCTTTGGAAGAAGTAGTCATGATTTTAAAACAACATAAGGATCTGAATTTCCATACAGATATCAATTCAAAAATGCTTAATGAAATGAGTCTGATGGTTTCTGATCTGATGGGAATGCCGGTACAGCCGAATAAAGCTATTGTAGGGGCCAATGCTTTTGCACACAGCTCAGGAATTCATCAGGACGGTGTTATTAAAAACCGTGAAACGTATGAGATCATTGATCCTGCAGAAGTAGGCATCGGTGCTTCATCTATTATTCTTACGGCAAGAAGCGGTCGTTCCGCATTGGCGTACAGGTTTAAGCACATCGGTTACAATGTCACTAAAAATGAACTTGACTTCTTGTATCAGGAATTTTTAAAAATCGCTGACCGGAAAAAAGAAGTTAAAAATGATGATCTGTATATGATCATGGAAACATGCAGCCGGAAAATAGGATAGTATTGATTTAACAATCAAGGAAAATTGAATATGGACAATAATAAAAAGACACTTTTTGACAAAGTTTGGGATGCCCACGTTGTAGAAACAATTCCAGACGGACCTCAAATCATTTATATAGATAAACACCTGATCCATGAGGTAACCAGTCCTCAGGCCTTTGCAGAACTTGAAGCCAGAAATCTTGACGTTTTCAGGCCAAAGCAGATTGTAGCTACGGCAGATCATAATGTTCCGACCCTTAACCAGGAACAGCCCATTCGTGATGACCTGTCCAGAAACCAGGTAGAACAACTGACTGAAAACTGCAAAAAAAACAATATCGAATTATTCGGATTGGGACATCAGTATCAGGGCATTGTACACATTATAGCTCCGGAACTGGGAATCACTCAACCGGGAATGAGTATCGTATGCGGAGACAGCCATACTTCTACACACGGCGCTTTTGGTGCCATTGCTTTTGGGATTGGAACCAGCCAGGTTGCGCAGGTTTTTGCCAGCCAGTGTCTGCTGCTTAATAAGCCAAAATCTATGAGGATTACAGTCACTGGAAAACTCAATGATAATGTTCAGGCAAAAGATGTGATTCTTTACATTATTTCCAAAATCGGGACCGATGGCGGAACAGGGCATTTCTGTGAATATGCAGGAAATGTCTTTGAGGAAATGTCTATGGAAGGAAGGATGACAGTCTGCAATATGAGTATCGAGATGGGTGCAAGAGGCGGAATGATCGCGCCTGACCAGACTACTTTTGATTACGTAAAAGGAAAAACATTCGCGCCTAAAGGAGAAGAATGGGCCGATAAACTGGCCTATTGGAAAACCCTGAAAACAGATGAAGGTGCTGCTTTTGATAAAGAACTCACATTTGATGCTTCGGATATCTTTCCAATGATCACCTACGGAACCAATCCGGGAATGGGAATTTCAGTGAATGAAGCCATTCCTGTTCCCCAGAATGAATCCGAAGAAAAAGCGCTTCACTATATGGGGCTGAAGGCCGGGCAGGAAGTCTCAGGGATTAAAGTGCAGCATGTATTTATCGGAAGCTGTACCAATGCACGGATAGAAGATTTCCGTTCTGCAGCAGCCTATATTAAAGGAAAAAATAAGTCTGAAAATGTAAAAGCCTTAATCGTTCCCGGTTCTCAACAGGTTGTAAAACAAATCTATGAAGAAGGGCTGGATAAGATTTTTAATGATGCGGGATTCCAGATCCGCCAGCCCGGATGCTCAGCATGTCTGGCGATGAATGATGATAAAATTCCCGAAGGAGAGTACTGTGTTTCAACCTCAAACAGGAATTTTGAAGGCAGGCAGGGACAAGGGGCCAGAACTATTTTAGCCAGTCCGCTTACTGCAGCTAAAGCAGCTATAGAAGGTAGAATTTCAGCTTTTGAAAGCTTAAACTAGAAGAAAAATAATTTTTTAGAATATATTTTAACCACAAATACACAAAAAGGTATACCATTTTAGCCATTCTTGGTTTGCAAAAAGAGCATTTATTTTTTTGAAAATCCATGATTTTATTAGTTTGAACTTCTATACGGTACCTTTTATTATTTTCTGTGTCTTTGCGGTTCTAAATCCAATAATATTACAATACATGCAAAAATTAGTCATCATAAAATCCACTGCAGTTCCGTTACCCGCAGAAAATATAGATACAGACCAGATTATTCCGGCAAGGTTTCTGAAAAGTATAGACCGAAAGGGTTTTGGTGAAAACCTGTTCAGAGACTGGAGGTATAATATCCATACAGGAGAGCCTAATGCTGATTTTGTACTGAACAGCCCCAGATTCAGCGGAAAAATTTTAGTGGCAGGAAATAATTTCGGATGTGGAAGCAGCAGGGAACATGCAGCATGGGCATTAACGGATTATGGATTTAAAGTAATTATTTCCAGTTATTTTGCAGATATCTTTAAAGGAAATGCCTTAAATAACGGACTCCTTCCGGTAAAAGTTTCTGAAGAATTTTTAAAAGAAATTTTAGAAGGAATTAATGAAAATCCGGATAATGAAATTGCTATTGATGTAGAATTACAGTCTGTTAGTTTTAAAGATACAACCGAGACTTTTGAGCTTGATTCCTATAAAAAAATCTGCCTGTTGAACGGCTATGATGATATTGACTTTTTAATCAGCAAAAAACAGGTGATACAACAATTTGAACAAAAAACACAAAAGTATGAGCAACAGTTATTTTAAAATAGCAGTTCTTCCCGGCGACGGGATCGGACCGGAAGTGGTCAGTGAAAGTATTAAAGCATTGGATGCCGTGGCAGAAGTTTTTAACTGCCAGTTTCATTTTTCCTATGGATTGATGGGCGCCGAAGCTATTTTTAAAACTGGTGACCCTCTTCCCGAAGAAACATTAAAGATCTGTAAGGATTCAGATGCCGTTCTTTTTGGAGCCATTGGAGATCCGGTTTTCGACAATAATCCTGAGGCAAAAGTAAGACCTGAACAGGGATTGCTGAAGCTCCGTAAAGAGCTGGGGTTGTATGCTAATATCAGGCCTTTGAAAACCTATGCCTCACTGATCGATAAAAGTCCTTTGAAAAGGGAGATCATTGAAGGAACAGATATTCAGATCTTCAGAGAGCTTGTGAGTGGTATTTATTTCGGTGAAAAATTTACAGATCCGGATGGTAAATATGCCTATGATGTCTGTAAATACAGCACGGAAGAAATTATTCCTATTGCCCATATGGCTTTTAAGGAAGCTGAAAAAAGAAAAAAGAAGCTTACGCTGATCGACAAAGCCAATGTTTTGGATACTTCAAGGCTTTGGAGAAAGACCTGCCAGAAAATTGCCTCTCAATATCCTGATGTACAGTTGGATTATATATTTGTTGATAATGCAGCTATGCAGCTTGTTCTGAACCCCAAGCAGTTTGATGTTATTCTTACCGAAAATATGTTCGGAGATATTATTTCTGATGAAGCAAGTGTTATTGGCGGTTCCATCGGGCTCTTACCATCAGCATCAATAGGTGAGGAGAATGCCTTGTTTGAGCCGATCCATGGTTCGTATCCTCAGGCCAAAGGAAAAGGAATTGCCAATCCTGTTGCCTCTATCCTGAGCACAGCCATGATGCTTGACTACCTTGATCTTCCTGAAGCTGCTGACAAATTGAGAAGGGCAGTGGAGCATGCTATTGAGAACAGATATGTTACAGTAGACCTTAATGCTGAGCAGCATTATTCCACAAGTGAGGTAGGAAGCTTTATCACGGATTATATTAAATATTCTGAGAAATCTTATTACAATATTGAAAATATCAAGATCGGAAAATCTACGATCGTATAGTTTTTACTTAACAGTTCACATAAATAATAGATTAGTTAGAAAGGTTCTGTCTCGAATGAGGCGGAATCTTTCGTTTTTATCTGCTTAAAGATTTACAAGAACATGCTTTTTAAACCACAAAAGTTCTTTTATTTTTTTAACCACTTTAGAGCACTTTAGTTTTAAAATTTTTATATCCTGAAAATATTAAGTACACATAAACCTAAAATCAAAAATTTTAATATAACTTAAGTGTACTTCGTATGCGTAATGTATTAACCTTAAAATAACTAAAGTGTTCAATAAGCTTTTGTGACTTTTGTGGTTTAAAATTTCCAATAAAAAAGGTTCTACTCGTGAGCAGAACCTTTTCGTTTATTTTTTAGTATTATCCGTTTTTCCTGATTTGTTTTTCGAGGATTTCTGAACATCTTCTTTATCAATATCAGGTGGATTGCTTTTTTCTGATGAAGCAGGAATATTTTGAAAATCCTGATTCTGTTTTTTCGTTTCTGCTGAATTGGCAGATTCCTTTTTTTTGTTGTCTTCTGAATTCATAGCTTTACATTTTTAGAGTCCTAAAACACCGAGCTTGCCGGTTTCATCTTCTATGGTATAATTCAAGGCTTTTGCCAAAACGAAAATATTATTAAGATTTTCCATTAATTGTTTGCGGCCTTCTGTTCTCAACTGATTCTCATTAATAGATTTAACTGCAGTTTCCTTAGCTTTCTGAGTCACATTTTTAATATCTTTTTCTGAGATTCTGTTGAAAAAAGAATCGTCCAGCGACTGGATCTCAACGCTTGGTGTAATTCTTATTTCTGCATCAGGAAGCTCGGTGATTACCAGTTTTTTGTTGATAGAATCTACTTCTATCTTCATTTTATTAAGATCATAAGAAACCTGTGCATTGGTCTTGGTATAAGTAATAATACTGTTGTTCGACACTTCTTTTCCAAACACCTCGTAGCCCATCTTGGTTTTCTGCATGCTGGATACATTCTGTTCCATGACCACCATTTTGTTCATTTTTAAAATCTGGTTAGTCAGGATATAATAATCCGATTTTTCCGTCTTTCCACCAATGTTGAAACATGATTTAAACCCGAAAAAAAGGATCAGCATAACAAGAATTCCCGCCGCAAATGATATGATTACTTTGTAATTTCTCAACTTTATTTGTTAAAAATTTCTTTGATTACAGAACTATCGTCTTTTTTCAGAATTTCAGCCAGATCTCTTTCAATATATCCTGTTTTAGGCATTTCTATGATCCTCCCGATTTCTTTACCATATCTTTCAACAATAATGGTAGGAACTTTCTGGATGTTATAACGCACCTCGTCTCCGGTAGGAGATTCTTTTTTACGGTTAACAGCAATGATTGTCAGCTTATTATCCGGATATTTTAATTCCTCAATAATCTTCATCAGTCTTGGAAAATCTCTGTGGCTGTCTTCACACCATGTTCCTATAAAAACCACAAGAGAATAGGTATTGAACTTGGCTTTCTTTAATTCAGCAATCGCTTTCTGATCAATAGCATATTCATCATGCTCCTTCACATACCAGTCTGCATAGGGAGCCTTTAAGAATTGTTCTTTGAACTGATTTCCCAAAAGCATTTTGCCATCGTTCTGAGTTTCTACTTCACGGTTCATCACCACTTTCTGGGCACTGAACTGCTGGGAAGCCAAAACAAGACATGAAATGGCAACAATATTGGTAATAAATTTTTTCATATTATTTTTCGATAATTGTTTTTAAATCTGCAGGGGAGTAGTACTTATTCTTAAGAACTTTATGGTCTGCTTTTCTGTAGACATTAAATTTCTCTCCTGACTTTTCATAAAAAGATTCTACCTCTTTTTCTTTATAAAATGCTACAGTTTCCTCTGCCTGTTCTGCATTATCGCATGCTTTAGACATATTGGAACGCTGTACTTCGTTGAATAGCTCTACAAATTTATTGCCAAGTCCGAATTCCAGAACGGCTCCGCTTAAAACATACTGAAGATCGCAAAGGGCATCAGCTATTTCTACAATATCGTTATCAGCGATAGCCTGCTTTAATTCATTTAATTCTTCCTGTAAAAGTTCAACTCTGAGGTTGCATCTTTCCTGAGACGGAATTTGGGGTGTATCTAAAATTGGGGCTTTAAAAGTGGTGTGGAATTCTGCTACCTGGTTCAGACTGTCAATTTTATCCATTAATTTTATTATTTACAGCAAAGATAGAAAACGATTTTGGAAAATTTGTAATACTCATTAGATATCTGTTCTTATAAAAGGTTAAATAACCGTTGCCTGCAAAGATGTTTTCACCAAAAATCCACAGCTTAAACTGTGGATTATATTTTTAAATTTTGAAATATATTAATGAAATTTTTGAACCTTTAATTCTAAACCATTAAGGATGATTAAGCTTTAAGGATATTAAGATGAGCTTCACTGTTTTAAGGATTTACTTAAAAAATCCTCTTGATTTTTCTTAACTTCCCTTAATTTCTTCACTTCTCTTAATGGTTTAAAAATATAAACAGCTATTCCAGTTCTTCATATTTCCAGATACCGGAAATGTTTAAAAGTGTTAGCCCCGGCTGCCATTCTCCGTAACTGAATACACAGAAGTATTTTGAATGGCAAAATCTGCAGTCTGTTCCAAAATATAAAGTAGGTAAGTCATTTACCGTTAACTCTCCGAGATACGATATTCTACGGGAAGTTTTAGTAACGATTTTTTTTTCTAACAATTCATCTTTTGATAATACCTGATCATCATTGTAAATCTGAAAAATCGGGAATCCGGATTTATATGGGAATATTTCAATGGAATTCTCCTGACTGCAATCACAACATGTAAATTTTGTTTCAGCTGCCGGGATTATTTCATCATTGCTGAAATGATTTTTGGCAATGGCTGCCTGGCTGATGAGTTTTATTTTTTTTGATATTGAATACATCTGAGTTTATTTATTGCTGAATCACTGTGCCTACCTGGTTATTGTATTTTCCGCTCGGGCTTTTTTTGATGGTAATCTTTACATATCCTTCTTGTGCGAGTTTATTCCATGTCTTCTGATAGCCTGTTGCCACATCAATCGGGATTTTCCACATGGTCTGTTTTCCTCCGCCGATCTGGTTAAACCAGGGAATTACATCTGCCGTTTGAGATTTGAAAGGTAGTAAATTATTCAGAACATCTATTTCGTAATAGAAATCATATTTGTTTTCAGGCTGGTTTAAGGCTCTTTGTGAGAAAGTATAGACATATCCATTTACGATAGGGCTTGTAAAGCTGCCTCCCAGAGTAGGAACCCCTGTTCCGTCATAGCTGCCCACAGCTCCGCTGTATCTGTCGAATTTTTGTCCGGCCTGGAACGGAACATCATCTACAATATTATAGCCACCGTTGGCAGGTGGCCATCCTCCATTGAGATTATTTGCCTTAAAAAGCGCTTCCAGATCACTCCATTTCCCCTGTTTATATAAATCAAAAGCCTGATTTCTGATTGCCTGACTTACCGTTCCGGCCGGATCATAAGTTAAAGCGAATTCATCTGCATTTTTATAGAATACATGGGTAACGATTCCCGTAGGCTGATCGGTTTCTTCATTGTCCGAACTGCAGGCAACTGAAAAGAATACGGTTGTCAGTAAAAAGAGATACTTAAATAAATGTTTCATGGTAAAAGTTTTATGGTTATTTTATTTTTTAAACAGGATCATATGATATTTTTTGCACGCAATAGTATATGTCCGTTTTCCTATAAAATGGTAACGAGAGAGATATGACAAGATATTTTCTGCGACCTGGCTTTTAAAGCACACAACCTGGTTCTAAGAATCGGGATTAAAGAGAAACAATTGCATCGCCATCAGCCAGAAATCCGGTCCCGGGCTTATCTCAAATACTGATTGGGCAAACGATACAATGAAGAAGTAATTTGAATGGTAAATTTAAATCAAAATTTTAAATATTAATTAATTTTTTAACAATAAAACATTATGTAAGTTTTTAATGCATTAATAATCAGTTTTAGAATATTTTATACTAGTTGTTTTCAATAAAAAAGACTGCCCGATAAGGCAGTCTTCATAGTGTTTACTTAATAATGGTTATTAATTTTTAATGAATCTCTTGGCAGCTTCTCCAACCTGGATCATGTAAGCACCTTTAATAAGTCCGCTTACATTTACACTGCCTCTTTCCAGTTTTCCTGAATTGATTAGTTTTCCACCCATATCGAAGATTCTGTAATCTTCAGATGTCGTATTTGAGATATGTAACAGGTCTCTTACAGGGTTTGGATACACCTTGATATCAGTGATAAGATCTTTGGTATCAAGAAGGTCTCCTTTTCCTGAAGAAACAATATTCAGGGTATAGTCTTCAACCTGGCCATAAGTATAAGCTTCACATGAAGAAGTAGGTACAGAACTGTACTTCATCATGACTCTCATTCTTGTAGAGCCAACAGTGGCAGTGGCAGGAATTGTAATACTTCCTGTTACAGGAGTGGTTGTAGAACCTGCTTTAGACCAAGCTAATTCTCCGCTGTCTGTAAAGTCGCCATCGCCGTTATAATCGATATACACTGCATAAGCTTCGCTGTAAACCGTAGATGTCCACGTAGGAGTTACAGAAATAGTATAAGCGCTTCCTCTTGTTACATTGGTAGAAACAGAAGTGAAGTTTTCATATCCGGCAGTTCCCGTCGAAGTATTGTTAATGGTTCCGAATTTCACATTTCCAATTCTTTCATCCGCTGTATTGCTTGCAGAAGATGAACAGTAAGTTACTGTACCTCCGGAAAGTGTTGTAACACTTACTGTATTGCTTGAAGGCGATACATTTCCTGCTGCATCTTTAGATTTAACAGTAAAGCTGTACGTTGTGGCAGGCGTTAAACTTG
This sequence comes from Chryseobacterium sp. UF-81, assembly GCF_058245105.1. Classification (NCBI taxonomy): domain Bacteria; kingdom Pseudomonadati; phylum Bacteroidota; class Flavobacteriia; order Flavobacteriales; family Weeksellaceae; genus Chryseobacterium; species Chryseobacterium sp. UF-81. The sequence continues at coordinate 157,614 of NZ_JBSIBX010000004.1, forward strand.
TTACCGTATATGTTGTAGATGCTGTGGAACCAATAAGTGAAGCACCCTGATAAACGTCATAACCTGTAACCGCTACATTATCGGTAGCTCCGCTCCAGGAAAGATTGGTTGTGGTAGATGTAGTCCCGGAAGCCGCAAGGGTAGGAGCTGTAGGGGCAACAGTATCTGTACCACCGCCTGCATTGACAGTAATATTGGCATTATTAACATCAAAGAAGATATGGCTTGAGCCTTTTACCATAATTCTTCCGGTTGTAGTAGACGAATTAGGAATGGTTACCGCCTGAGTTCCATCGTTAGGTGTTCCTGCAAGAAGGGTAGTCCATGTATTTCCGCTGTCTGTTGACCAAAGAATATCTACATTGGCAGCATTTACTCCATTGGCTGTGGTTCCCGCTACATTCCATGTTACGGTTTGTGAGCTTCCTCCTGAATAGGTAGTGGCTGAATTCTGTGATGAAACGCTGAAAGGTCCGGCAGTTCCGTTTACTGTGATCAGAGCATCATCAGAATTATTTCCTGAACCTCCGGCTCTGTTATCACGGACAGTAAATCTGAAATTTAAAGATCTTGCTACATTGGATAAAGCTTCCACTGTGATCTCTGAACCTGCTGTAGTGGTGCCTCCCGTTAAGATAGATGCCATTCTTGGGAAATATCTTGTTGGAGAAGTCGTAGGAGTCCATGATCTGAAAGTAGGACCTGATGCTTTGGTAGCGCTTGCTGCAGAGCTTGCTCCGGTTTGGGATGATGAAGCATTGTCCATCTGTTCCCAGATATAAGTTAATGAATCTCCGTTAGCATCGGTTCCTGTGCCTGTAAGCACGAACGGTGTTCCTTTAGGAATAGTATAATCAAGACCGGCATTAGCTGTAGGAATGGCATTTCCCGTAGAAGTGCTTACCGGACATGTTTTAGCTTTGATATTATTGGTGATCTGCTGGATGCTTATTGCATGGAAAAATGCATCGGAATGAGGTTGGATATCCTGCGCAGTAATCCCTGCATAGCCCATAATGGTTGATCCTGAGCCAGGTTCCATATTAGCGCCGGTTCCTTCATTATTCATAGAGAAAGTGTGGTTTCCTCCAAATTGATGCCCCATTTCGTGAGCAACATAATCGATATCAAAGTTATCTCCTGAAGGAATAGCATCTGCCGGAGAGGTATATCCGCTTCCTTTTGAACCGTTCGTACAGATACAGCCGATACAGCCCGCATTTCCGCCGCCTCCTGAAGCTCCGAATAAATGCCCGATATCATAATTGGCTTCTCCGATCACGGAAGTCAGTGTACTTTGAAGCTGTGAGTTCCAGTTGCTCATTCCTGAAGCGGCAGAATATGGATCCGTAGAAGCGTCTGTATAAATTACAGCATCATTGTTGGAAATCAGGACCATTCTTGCTGCAAAATCTTTTTCAAAAACACCGTTTACACGGGTCATTGTGTTATTAATGGCAGCAAGGGCATTCGCTTTAGTTCCTCCAAAATAAGTAGTGTATTCTCCGGTAGTTGAAAGAGCAAGTCTGAATGTTCTCAGTTTGGCATCATCTGCATTGGGTCTGGCAGCAAGGGTATTGGATACTCCTTTCTGTGCTACATCAATAACGGTACATTCAAATTTATTGAGATCATCTTTTTTGTCTGATTTTCTGTATACAACATAAGAAGAAAGATCTTTAGCATAAGGTTCAATAAAAACTGCAGATTTGTCACCATAGATCTCCATAGAAGAAAGACCGAGTGAGGAAATACTGAAATAAACAGTTGAATTGGAATCTGTCAGGCCTTCGCCTACATAAGATTTAATATCCGGATATTTCGCGGCTAACTGAGGGTCAAAGTTTGAATTTTCTCTCACTTTAAAATTTTCCATTTTTCCTTCAGAATTAGGAAAAGAAATGATAGTTTCTGATTTTTCTCCCGGAGCAAGCCTTTTGGGGGCCTTGTTGAGAGCGTTTTTCAATCCTTCGAAATCTAAGCTGTAGATTTTCGGATTATTAATTGAGGTTTTGTTTTCAAAAATGTTTGAAGGTGCTTTTTTTGAACCTTCACTCCAGAGACGGTCAGTCTGCGCGAAAGAAATGCCTGTAATAAGAAGCATTCCAATCATGGATAATTGTTTTTTCATAAATCATTTATTTAGATTGTGGAATATCAAAGCTAATAAAAAATAATTTACGAAAAACAAAAATATTTAAGAATAATTTAGAGTATGCGTTTAATTTATTATGCGATACATTGAAAATGTATTATCTCAAAAAAAGAAAATAGCATACGCAAAATACGTATGCTATTCAATTATTTACAGAATAAATCTAATTACATTTTATCATCGGCAGTAGGTCCGTAAAGTCCGGGAACTTTATTTCCTGTCGACCTTAAATACACTACAAGCTCTCCTCTGTGATGATACAGGTGATTGTATAAAAACCCTCTGATTACCTGTATTTTCTGGGCAGGAGGGAAGATAACGTTTCCGTTCATTTCCATTTTCCACTCATTAAAATACGTGTTTTCATCAGAATTTTCTAAAACTTTCTGAGCTTTTGCAACATTTTCTTCAAATTTCGCTACAATATTCTCAATCTTAGAAATATCTCCTTTATCATACTGGTAGTTTCCCATATCGAAAACATCCAGGTTAAAGGTAGAGTCGTACCAATTGTACACTTCAGCAATGTGGGACGCAAGTTGTCCTGTTGTCCAGTTTTTCTCGGATGGCTGCCAGTTTAAGGCACTGTCCGGAATTGCTTTTAAAATTTTTCTGGTATTTTCTGCTTCATGCAGAAATTCACCTAAAAGAGCTTGTTTAATCATTTGTGTAAATATTTTAAGTTATTTTGTTATATCTCTTCCGATTACCATTCTCTGGATCTCTGAAGTTCCTTCACCTATGGTACATAATTTAGAATCTCTGTAGAATTTCTCAGCAGGGAAGTCTTTTGTATATCCGTAACCTCCGAAAATCTGCACAGCATTGTTAGAAATTCTTACACAGGCTTCAGAAGCATATAGTTTTGCCATTGCCCCTTCTTTAGTCATCTTCTGTTTGGCATTTTTCAGTGTTGAAGCTCTCTGGATCAGAAGTTCAGCTGCATCAATTTCCGTAGCCATATCAGCCAGCATAAAGTTGATCGCCTGGAATTCAGCGATTGCTTTTCCGAACTGATGTCTTTCTTTAGCATATTTTAAAGCCGCTTTGTAAGCACCTCTTGCTGTTCCCAAACTTAAAGCTGCAATAGAAATTCTGCCTCCGTCCAGAATTTTCATAGCCTGTTTGAATCCTTCTCCTACTTCTCCCAAACGGTGAGAATCCGGTACACGAACATTATCAAAAATAAGTTCAGCTGTCTCAGAAGCACGCATTCCCAGTTTGTTTTCTTTCTTTCCTGAACTAAAACCAGGCATTCCTTTTTCCAGAACAAAAGCAGTAGAGTTATTTTTAGCTCCTATTTCACCTGTTCTTGTCATTACTACGGCAATATCTCCTGAAATAGCATGTGTGATGAAGTTTTTAGCTCCGTTGATGATCCATTCGTCACCGTCTTTTACAGCAGTGGTAGACATACCTCCTGAATCAGAACCTGTATTGTGCTCCGTAAGTCCCCATGCTCCGATCACTTTTCCTGAAGCAAGCTGCGGAAGCCATTTGTTTCTCTGCTCTTCATTTCCAAACTCATAAATATGATTGGTACAAAGTGAATTGTGTGCAGCTACAGAAAGACCAATAGACGGATCTACCTGAGAGATTTCATCCAGAATAGTCACATACTCATGATAACCCAAACCGGAACCTCCGTACTGCTCAGGAACTACAATCCCCATAAATCCCATTTCACCCAGCTGATGAAATAATTCTTTAGGAAATGTCTGGCTCTCGTCCCACTCCATAATATTCGGTCTGATATTTTTCTCAGCAAATTCTCTTGCTGTTTCTGCTATCATTTTAATGTTGTCAATAGTCTCTGTGTTCATATAGATAAAATAGTTAGTTCCCAAAGATAATTAAATTGACGGAAAGCCAAAAATAATTATTTAGCTCATAGGACTATATACGCAATATTTTAATAATCAATTTTTTATATTTTAACAATTAATGATTTTTTAATAAAAAATCCAGAACTTCAAATGTTTTAATTTACTATTTTAGTCACTAATTTTTGCGGAATGAAAAAACATTTACTACCTGTTATTTTGATTTCATCACTTGCTGCTGCCCAGGTTCCTGCGGGATATTATGACGGAACAGCGGGACTTACAGGCTATGCACTGAAATCTAAGCTACACGATATTATTTCTGAGAAGAATGTCAACTGGCATTACGGTGATTTACCCAATCTATATAATCAGACAGATTTAGATAAGTATTATGATCACGGACCAACCAATACTACCATTTTATTGGATATTTATTCGGAGATTCCTTCTGGTCCTGATTCCTATGAATATACATCGGCAAACTTAATAAGCACTTCAGGATCTGAAGGTTTAGGCTTCAACAGGGAACATGTTTTACCGCAGAGTACTTTTAACAGTGATTATCCCATGTATTCTGATTTACATTTTGTGATCCCTACGGATGCAAGAATCAATCAGCTTAGAAATAATTATCCTTATGGTATTGGGAATTCTACGGTTCATTATACATTTACAAACTCATCTAAAATTGCCAATAGTGCTATTCCCAATTACGTTTATACCAATAGGGTATATGAGCCAGTTGATGAATTCAAAGGAGATATTGCGAGGATGCTGCTTTATTTTGCTGTAAGATATGAAGATAAACTGCCTTCCTTCAATTACTCAACCAATATCAACCCTGCCATAGACCGGTCTCCCCTGGATGGAACCGCAGAGCGGGCTTTTGATCCTGCCTATATTTCGATGCTTCTTCAATGGCACCTTCAGGATCCTGTATCTCAAAGGGAAACAGACCGCAATAATGCCATCTATACTATTCAGAAAAACAGAAACCCGTTTATTGACAACCCTCAATGGGTGAATTCCATCTGGGTACAGACCCCTGATGCTGTGGCGCCACAGGCTCCTTTAAATTTAAATTCCATTCAGTCCGGAGCTTATTTTACTCAATTAATATGGTCACCAAGTACAAGTTCAGATGTTATCGGATATAATATTTATCAGAATGGCGTTTTTTTAACCACCACAAAATCTTCATCAGTAGTTATTGACCATCTGACACCCTCCACCTCTTATACCTTTACCGTAAGAGCATATGACCAGGGTTACCTGCAATCTTCTGACAGCAATTCAATCACAGTATCCACATCAGCCGCTGACACAAATGCCAGGGATCTTTTTATCGTTAAATATATTGAAGGGACAGGTAATAACAAAGCTCTGGAAATTGCCAACAGAACCGGCCATGAGGTAGATTTAAACAATTACAGTATAAGAGTACAATATTATAATAATACAACCAGCTCTTATTATTTCGGTAACAGTTTTGAACTTGAAGGGAAAATACCCAATAATGAAAATTTCGTCATTCTGAACCCTAAATCTGCATTGTCATGCTATACCGATAATGATGCACGGTTTCTTACAGCAGGTGAGGCTTTAACTTTTGCAGGTACTCAATATGTAGAGCTGGCCTATAAATCAGCAACGGTTGATGCTATAGGAAGTAAATTTGTGAGTAATGCATACGGAGATGTTTCCCTTTACAGAAAAACTACGGTGAGCCAGCCAACAACTACTTTCACTATCGGAGAGTGGGATTCTTACGCTGCTGATTACTGCCAGAATCCAGGGACATTATCCACAACCGAACTGATGACTTCCAATAATGAGTTTAAAATATATCCAAACCCTGTTTATGATGATCTTTTCGTAAGTGGAGAAACTCAGGATATTAAAATGGCTCAGGTATTGGATACTTCAGGAAAAATAATCTACACGGAAAAAGATCCGTTCAGAAATAAGCAGAATATTTCCGTGCAACATCTTTCAACAGGATTATATTTCTTAAAACTTGATGATAGAGCCTATCAGTTTATCAAAAAATAACAGGTAACTGTCATTGCGAGCGGAGCGGAGTAATCTATAGAACATTTTCAACATTATTAATAGGAAATTGCTTCACTCCGCTCGCAATGACATAAAATATGCGTATAAAGTTGCTGTTTAAAGCATCATTGATATAAGCAGATTCACTAATAATCAATATCTATAAGTGTTTCTGCTTATATTTTTTATTTATAAGTAATTATGCTTATATTTGCACAATGATAGCGGTCATAACCGGTGATATTATAAATTCACAGCATGCAGACACAGAAGTTTGGATCACCAGACTCAAGAATCTCCTGGAAAACTGGGGAAGTTCACCGCTCGCATGGGAAATTTACAGAGGAGACGAGTTTCAGCTCAAATGCAGTATAGATGAAGTATTCTGGCGTTTCCTAGCCATTAAGTCCCTTATTAGAAGTCAGGAAAATTTAGATGTAAGAATTGCCATAGGCATTGGAGAAGAGAATTTTTCCTCAGACAAAATCACCGAATCCAACGGAACAGCTTACGTGCATTCCGGAAGACTGCTGAACGACCTTAAAAGTGACGGTCACACCGTTTCTATAAAAACCTCAAACGAAGCCGTAGACAGGGATCTGAATATCCTCCTGAAATGGTCTTCAAAAGATTTCGACAACTGGACGGTAGCTACGGCAGAGATCATTCATGAAATGGTCATGAACCAGGATATCACACAGGAAGACCTCGCCAGGAAGTTTGCAATTTCACAGTCCTCGGTAAGTCAGAGACTGAAGCGCGCCAACTACGATCTTATCGTGGAAACTAATCAATATTTTAGAAAGAAAATCTCAGAACTGTAAGCATGATCTTTACTAAACTCATATTGGCACATCTACTCGGAGATTTTATTCTTCAGCCAAATTCTTGGGTTGCCGATAAGGAACGCCGTAAGCTGAAAAGCCCGTACTTGTATCTTCATGTTCTGATCCATACCGTTTTAAGCTTTGTTTTTCTATGGAATACGGATCTGTGGTGGGTTTCATTGCTGGTCGGGATCTCTCATTTTATTATTGATGCTTCAAAACTGATCTTCCAGACTGTAAAAAATAAGAAAAGATGGTTTTTCATAGATCAGTTGCTGCATATTCTTGTCATTGCCGGGATCTCATTTTATTTCAAAGAATTCAGTTTTGATTTTCTGCAGAATCAACAATTTTTGAAAATATTGATAGCTGCAGTGTTTCTCACAACACCAGCTTCAATTTTTATTAAGATAATATTGTCTTCCTGGACTCCAGCTCCGGAAACACAAAGCAGCATACAAACAGAATCTCTGTCGAGTGCAGGAAAATATATAGGAATATTGGAACGTCTCCTGGTTTTCACTTTTATTATGGTAAACCATTGGGAAGGCGTAGGTTTTATGGTTGCTGCCAAATCGGTTTTCAGATTCAGTGATCTGGCACAGGCCAAGCAGAGAAAACTGACGGAATACGTACTTATTGGTACACTACTGAGCTTTGGAATGGCAGTTTTAACGGGAATTTTAATTAAGTAATATAAATAAATCTAACTAATACGAATTTAGAAATGGAAAAGAAAGAAATGTTGTACGAAGGTAAAGCAAAACAAGTATTTGCTACCGATAATCCTGATCAAGTAGTAGTACGTTTTAAAGACGACGCTACAGCATTTAATGCTCAAAAAAGAGGATCTGTTGATTTGAAAGGTGAAATGAACAACGCCATCACAACTTTGATTTTTGAATATTTAAATGAAAAAGGGATTAAGACTCATTTCATTAAACAATTGAACGAAAGAGAGCAATTGGTAAGAAAAGTATCAATCATTCCTTTGGAAATGGTAGTAAGAAACTATTCTGCAGGAAGCATGGCTCAAAGATTGGGAGTGGAAGAAGGAATTAAATCTCCGGTTACCATTTTCGATATCTGCTACAAAAAAGACGAATTGGGAGATCCGCTTATCAACGATCACCACGCCGTTTTCTTAGGTGCTGCAACCTATGAAGAGCTTGATGAAATGTATGAACTTACTTCTGATATCAACGAAATACTGATTGACCTTTTTGATAAGATGAATATCATCTTAGTTGATTTCAAAATTGAATTAGGAAAAACTTCTGACGGTGAAATTATCCTGGCAGACGAAATTTCTCCTGACACATGCAGACTTTGGGACAAAGATACCATGAAAAAACTGGATAAAGACAGATTCAGAAGAGACTTAGGAGAAGTTACTGAAGCGTATGTAGAAATCTACAACAGGCTGAAAACTTTACTGAATAAATAAAGTTTAGAAGTTAGAAGTTAGATATTAGAGGTTAGTATGAAATCGCACAGGATAGAAGATCTTAAAGTTTGGAGCAAATCAATGGCTTTGGTAAAAGAGGTTTATCTGATTACTGCAGAACTGCCTAACGAAGAGAAATTTGGCTTGTTATCTCAAATTAGAAGATGTGCCGTTTCAATACCGTCTAATATTGCAGAAGGAGCAGGAAGAAATAATAAGAATGAATTTTATCAATTCCTCGGAATTGCGTTTGGTTCGACCTATGAATTGCAAACTCAGTTACAGTTATTAATAGATTTAAATTTTATTTCTGAAACTAAAATTCTTCCCTTAAAAGAACTTTTAGCTGAGATACAGAAAATGATTTATTCATTAAAGACAAGTTTAAAATTATAATTGAAGTTAACTTAGACTAATTTCTAACATCTAATATCTAACTTCTAATTTAGAAAAAATAGAAATGAAAAGTTTAGACATTCATAAAAGTGAATATTTAAAACAATTTGAAACTCAAACCTACGGAAGAAATCTCTTCAGAACGCAGGAAGAAGAAAGACTGGACGCTCCAAATGAGGAGTGCGGCATCTTCGGAATGTATTCTGATAATGATCTTGATACGTTTTCTCTTTCACAGTTCGGGCTTTTTGCTTTACAGCACAGGGGTCAGGAAGCGTGCGGTATTTCTGTTTTAAAAGACGGAAGAATTACCAATATGAAAGATGAAGGTTTGGTTTTGGATGTTTATAAAGAGATCCAGGATCCTGAAGCTTTTATGGGAAATTCTGCAATCGGACACACTCGTTATACGACTGCAGGAGACAAAAAGAAGTATAATTTCCAGCCATTTTTCGCAAAAAACGAATATGACCAGATTATTCTTTCTATAGCGCATAACGGTAACCTTACCAATGCGAGAGAATTAAAAAATGAACTGGAAGCTGAAGGCGTAGTTTTCAGAGCTACTTCCGATTCTGAGGTTATTTTAAGATTAATTCAAAAAAATCTTGACTTAGGACTTCGCGGAGCCATTAAGGCGACCATGGAGAAAATTGAAGGCGCTTATTCCGTAGTGGGAATGACAAGAAATAAATTCTTTGCTTTCAGGGATTTCAACGGAATCCGTCCTTTGGTTTTAGGAGCTGTTAACGAAAAAACTTACGTTGTAGCTTCCGAATCTGTTGCTTTGGATGCCGTAGGCGCCCAGTATGTACGTGATATCCTTCCGGGAGAGATTATCTATACCAATGAAAATGAGCCTGGAAAACTTCAGTCTTATATGGTTAATGAAGCAAAAGGAAAACAGAGAATATGTTCTTTTGAGTATATTTATTTTGCAAGACCTGACTCTACCTTAGAAAATATCAACGTATATGAAATCAGAGAGAAATCCGGTGAAAAAATCTGGGAGCAGGCTCCTGTAGAAGCTGATATAGTTATTGGGGTTCCGGATTCCGGAGTTCCGGCAGCTATTGGTTTTTCCAAAGCTTCAGGAATACCTTTCCGTCCGGTTCTGATCAAAAACAGATACATCGGAAGAAGTTTTATTGTTCCTACACAGGAAATGAGAGAAAGGGTAGTGAACCTTAAGCTTAATCCTATCATTTCTGAGATCAAGGACAAGAGGGTTGTGATCATAGACGATTCTATCGTAAGAGGTACCACCTCTAAGAGATTAGTGAAAATTCTGAAAGATGCAGGAGTAAAAGAGATCCACTTCAGAAGTGTTTCTCCACCTATTATTGCCCCATGCTATTTAGGAATCGACACCCCTTCAAAAGATGATTTGATTTCGGCCAACATGACTACCGAAGAGCTTAGAGATTATCTGGGTGTAGACTCTCTGGAATTTTTAAGCACGGACAGCCTGAAAGAGATTTTAGGATCTTCCAACCACTGTTTCGGGTGTTTTACAGAAGAATATCCGGTAGGAAAAGGAGAGGAGATAGAATTATTTAATTAATATTCTGCGATTAAAATAAAAAAAGGAGCCAGGCATTGAGTCTGGCTCTTTTTATTTTTATAAATGTATCAAAAGCTTAATATTCCTTTATTATACAGTAGAAACACAAATTCTAAATTTGTTCTTTTAAAATTTTACGATATGAAGAACGTATTTTTAACGGGTGCTTTTCTGATATTGGCCCAATGGTATTCCTCTCAGTCTTTCGATAAACAGGCACACCGCGGGGGAAAGTCCTTGTATCCCGAAAATACAATTCCGGCCATGAAGAACGCCTTAAAAATGAATATTACAACGCTGGAAATGGATCTGGCTGTCACAAAAGACAAAAAAGTAATTCTTTCTCATGACGCTTTTCTTTCTCCTGAGTTGATAACAAAACCGGATGGAACTTATATTCCCAAAGATTCGGGTTTTTACTATAAAATTTATGAAATGCCTTATGCCAAAATTAAAACATTTGATGCAGGCTTAAAGAAACTTGATAACTATCCGGATCAAAAGAAAATAAAGGTTCAAAAACCTCTCTTTTCAGAGGTAATAGATGCATGCGAGGCTTATTCCCGTACCCTGAAAAGACCTTTACCTTTTTATAATATTGAAACCAAAACACGTCCTTTTTCCGATAATATATTGCATCCGGAACCAAAGGTTTTTGTAGATCTGATGATGGGCATTATTCTAAAAAAAGGAATTCAGGACCGGGTAATTATTCAGTCGTTTGACCCCAGAACACTGGAAATTATCCATAAACAATACCCTAAGATCATGACTGCTTTACTCGTGGAAAAGGTTGATGATAAAAAGCTGGTACAGCAGCAGGCTCATTTCAAAAATATACCTGCAGAGAAATTCAGGCAGTATCCTGATCATCTGAATGGCTTGGCAGGAGATATGAAATTCCTGAGTTTTACCCCAACCATTTACAGTCCAGATCACACACTTGTTACTTCAGAGCTTGTGAAGGAATGCCATGCGCTGGGCATGAAAGTTATCCCTTGGACCGTCAATACCAAAGAAAGATTAAAACAATTAAAAAATATGGGAATAGATGGAGTGATCAGCGATGATCCACGAATATTTGAATAATTTGAGTGTACGGGATTGAAGGTCGGAGCGTTTTTGGGTTTGAGAGTATAGCGCGTAAATTATAGTTGCTGATTCCTATAAAAGTCTCATGTTGTTTTAAATATGACGTCTAAAATCTTTCTCTAGATCAGTAAAAACGAAAGTCCGGACTTAAAGATTTTAAGTCCGGACTTTACTATAGGTTAAATAATTGATTGTCCTCTATTAGAATTTATAATTCAAGCCTAACTGAAACGCTCTGTGGTTCAATGGCTCAGTACCCTCAGGCTTTTGGTTTCTCATATCCGTAAGACTGTTGATGTATCTTGCGTTGATCCCAATATTTTGAGTGATATCATACCCAAGACCTAAACCAAGACCTAAGTTAAACTTGTTAACGTTATCTTTATTAATGTCTTCAGAGTTGGATACAGACTGAGTGGTTGTAACGCCTCCTTTAGTCGTAGAAATAGTACTGTTTCCAGAATTTTTTCCGTTGATGAAATAACTGAACTCAGGACCTGCTTCTACATAAAATTTCTCTGTAGGTCTCATTTGTACCATTAAAGGAACTGAAATATAGTTCATGGTAGTTTTGTAATCGCTTTTTGTTTTAATATTGGTATCACCAACAGTTACATCAGTGGAAGAGATTACACTTTTCGCTCCTAACTGGTTGTATAAAACTTCCGGCTGTAAGCTGAATTTCTGAGAAAGTGGAATATTAACTAAAACCCCCGCATGAAATCCGATTTTCTGGTTGTTAAGGCTTAATTTCTGCTCACTGAAATAAGATGAGTTTCCACCTGCTTTAATACCGAATCTGATAGGCTGTGTTTCTTTTTTGATTGGCTCTGTGCTTACTGTTTTTGTTTCTTGAGCAAACGTCATCATGCCAGCAGCAACTGCCAACCCTAGAAATAACTTCTTCATAATTTTATTTTTTAATTTTACTATTTTACTTTTCACCTGATTTTTCAATCAGACTTGATTTATTTTGCAAAATGCTTGCCAAACTCCAAAAACCCTTATTTAAAGGGCTTCTATAAAGGTTTTTAATATTGCTTTGTCTGTGTTTTTAACTGTTTTTTAAGAAAAATTATATTATGAAAATTTGTTTTTGAAACATGATTGTAAGTAAAATTGATTTTATGTTGATGATTTAACACAGAGTTAAAATTGAAAAAAATCAAAAAAACAGCAATTGAAAATATTGAATTTTGTCTCCCTGTCAGGATACAAAATAAAAATGCCGGACCCAAAAGATCCGGCATTAACTTGAAAATAATATATCTTCTATTTGAATTTATAGGCTAAACCAATCTGTAATGCGTTGTTTCTAACGGCATCATATGGATTGTACTTGTAGATATCTGTAACTCCGGCCGTAAATCTGGCTGTAACTGCAAGATTTTGAGTGAAGTAATAACCTGCGCCGATACCTATTCCAAAATTGAATTTATTGAATACATCCATGGCAATTTTATCAGAATAGCTATGTGTACTGCTTGCTCCGTCCTGATTACTGGTTTGAGTAAGGTCTCCTTTGGATCTTCCACCCAGAAGGAACCCGAATTCAGGACCTGCTTCTACATATAACTCAGGCAAGAGATTGTACTGAAGCATTAATGGTACTGAAAGATAACTTAAAGAAAGGGTTTCTTTATTGTCCATTCTGGCTTCAGGAATATCATAGTTGATGGTGCTTTCTATTTTTGAGCCCAATCCGTTATACAATATTTCCGGCTGAACACTAAATTTCCCCGAAACCGGGATATTGACAAAAGCTCCCGCATTAAACCCTATCTTTGCCTTTCGCTCATAGGTTGACCAATAATAAGTATCTTCACTTCCATCAGTATGAGAAGAAATGTTCATCCCGCCTTTTACTCCAAAAGTAATAGGAGATTTAGATGCAGTCTCTGTTTTTTCCTGTGCAAACACCAATGAGCCTGCCGTAACGGCTAATCCTAAAAATAATGTTCTCATATTATTATTTGAATTTGTAAGCCACACCCACCTGGAAGGCATTATTTCTAACGGTATCTGCACTGTTTTCCTTAAAGATATCTGTAATACCTGCAGTAAATCTGGCCGTTACCCCAAAATTCTGTGTAAAATAATATCCTGCTCCAATCCCGATTCCGAAATTGAATTTATTATATAAATCTTTAACAATTTTTTCTGAAAATGTTGTTGTCTGCGTAGTCGTAGTATTTCCGGAAGTTTTGGTAGTGGTAATATCACCTTTATCTTTTCCTCCTAACAGAAATCCGAATTCCGGTCCTGCCTCTACATAAAGCTGAGGAAGGATATTATACTGTACCATTACAGGTACGGCAAGATAACTCAGTGTTTTTTTATAATCTACTTCTCTGCTGTATCTGTCAGAATTAATGTAGTATACTTCTCTTTCTTCAGTTTTTGAACCTAACTGGTTAAAAAGCAGCTCCGGCTGAATGCTGAATTTCTCTGCTACCGGAATATTGGCAAATACGCCTGCGTTAAAACCAGGCTTTAGTGTCTGGTCATTATCGTACTGATCCACTTTGCTTATTGTTGATGCATTGAATCCGGCTTTAACCCCAAAAGTAACGGGTGCAGAAGACTTAGTTTTTTCCTGAGCATTAACCGAAAGGCATGCTGCAATTGCTAATCCTACAATTAGTTTTTTCATGATTATAAAGTTTTAACTTATTTCTCCGTACTTCAGCAAAATTCCCGCCAAAGAGAATAAAATGACAAAAGTCATGTTAAAGGCGAAAAAGCCAGGCTTAAATGAATAAACCTGACCTTTTCTATTTGAAATCAATTTATATGAATAAACTTTGCTGCAGACATTCAAAATATCAATACTTTCAGCTTATGTACTATAGACAAACTTCTTGCCAAAACAGATTAAAATATTGACCATAAAAAAACCGAATTAAATAAATTAATCCGGCTTTCTATTGAATATAAAATTTGTTTCTGAATATTAAAGCTTACTATTTGAATTTATAAGCTAATCCTACCTGGAATACATTGTTTTTTACTGCATCAGATCCGTTAGGTCTGTCTTTAGCAACGTCTGTAAGACCAGCAACATATCTTGCTGTAAGTCCGAAGTTAGGAGTGAAATAATATCCTGCACCGATACCAATACCAAAGTTGAATGTTTTCAAATCATCTTTGTAGTTATCGGAAGTAGAAGAATTTCCGTTATTTTCGTTTTTTATCTTGTTTTTTGCACTTACCAAGAATCCGAATTCCGGACCAGCTTCTACATAAAGATTAGGGATCAGGTTGTACTGGAACATTACCGGTACTGCGATATAATCTAATTTAGTTGAAGAAGAATACTTAGTACCTAATAGAGTGTAATCTGCTTTTGCACCATATTGAGAGTACAATACTTCCGGCTGAACACTGAATGATTCTGCTACTGGAATATTAGCAAATACACCTGCGTTGAAACCGATTTTAGATTTTTGATCATCCAAACCTTCGTCTTTAGAAAGAGAAGATACGTTCATTCCACCTTTTACACCAAATGTTACCGGGTTAGAAGAAGATGATGGAGTCTGCTGAGCAAATGCTAATGAACTTGCAGTTACTGCCAATCCTAAAATTAACTTTTTCATAACTTTAATTTTTTTAATATTTTACTATTTCTAATTTTAAATTTTACTACTGCCAAAAACTTACTACTGAGTTTGACGCAGAGTATCTTTCAAATTGCTTGCCAAAAACAAATAACATGATAAAAGTCAGTAAAAAAAAGCAGCTCAAATTATAAGCTGCTTTAATTTAAAATATTGATTATTAATTATTTACAATAAAAAACAAACGTTTGTTTAGAGATAATCTAAATTATTGACTCCATTGAAATAGTAAAGAAGAATGATTGTTTTGCCTAAATAATTTAAGCATTATTCAATTTTCTGTAAAAATCCAAAGACTTCAAGATGTTTTCCTCACTGCATTGGTGGTCGTAGGTACACGAACCGATTCCTGAGACTAATGAAAAATTAATTTTGCGGTCCGTATTCTTTTTATCGTTCAGCAAAAGTGCAGTAATGCTTTCATCCGTAAAATCGCTTATATCGAGATAAGGGTAGTACCTCCGAATGTTTTCAACAATATCCGCAGCATCCTGTTGGGTAATAAGATCTTCAAGATAAGCCAGATGAGCCTCACAGATCATTCCCATGGCAACAGCTTCACCGTGAAGAATAGGATTTCCCTGACCAAGACAGAGACTTTCTACGGAATGTCCGATTGTATGCCCGAAATTCAAGGTCTTTCTAATGTTTCTTTCATGGAAATCTTTTTCCACTACATCCTGCTTGATATCCATTGAAGTCTGAATATGAGGAACTACAGCTTCCACATCAAGTTTATGGATCTGAATAAGATTTTGCCAATGTGCTTTGTCGGCAATAAGGCCGTGTTTCAGCATCTCTGCAAAACCGCTCCGTAATTCTTTAAAAGGAAGTGTTTCCAGAAACTTAGGATAAATAAAGATCTGTTCAGGGAAGGCAAAAGTTCCTACCATATTTTTATAATGCATAAGGTCTATCCCTGTTTTTCCTCCGATAGAGGCATCACACATTGATAAAAGGGTAGTGGGGATATTGATGAACTGGACTCCTCTTTTATAGGTAGACGCAACAAAACCACCCATATCCGTAATTACACCGCCGCCAAGATTAATGACAAGCGCTTTTCTGTCTGCCTGCATTTCGGTAAGAATCTCCCATAGCTGGTTGGCCGTCTGGATGTTTTTCATTTCTTCACCAGCCTCAATCTCCAGAATTTCGAAGTTTAAGTCTGTTTCCATGTTGCCTAAGAGAACCGGAAGACAATATTCATGGGTATTTTCATCAACCAAAATAAAGATCTTACTGAAAGATTTTTCGTGCAGGAAACTATTTAATTGAGAAAAATCATCGTTTAATATTGTTATCATTACTGGAGTTTCTTTAAAATTAAAATAAAACTATTCTGCAAAGTTATGATTCTTAATTTTTAACTCGTAACTAAATTACTATCTTTGCAGAAATTTTTAGAATGAGCAGAGATAACAATAATTCAGAAAGACCAAAAAGACCAAGAACTTCAACAAGAAACAATTCTGATGATTCTCGTGCTTCTAGATCTGGAAATTCTTCAGGATCAAAACCTTTTAAGAAGCCTTTTCCAAAAGCTGGTGAAAGAAATACTGACTATAAAGGAAGCAATTCGAAGTTTGAGCCGAAACCTTTTAAGAAAAGCGGAGACAACCCTACGAACAGAGATGAGGATTCCGGGGCAAAAACTGAGAGCAGAGCTTATATTACCAATTCAAGTGAAGGACGTGAGAGAAAAACTTTTGGTAAGTCGGCTCCCAAAAAAGGTGGAAAAAGTTTTGATACCAGGGACAAGTATGAAAGAGGCAGCCTGAAATACGGAAGAAGACCATCCGGTGCAGATGACAAAAATGATGATAAGGCAAGATCTTTTGTACAGAAAAGAAGGTTAAATAAGATTGAAAAAGATGTTCATAAGGACACCATCCGTCTGAACAAGTATATTGCCAATTCCGGGATCTGCAGCAGAAGAGAGGCTGACGAACTCATTACGCAGGGACTTGTAGAAGTAAACGGAGTAGTGGTGAATGAAATGGGTTATCAGGTTCAGAAGACGGATAAAGTAGTTTTCGACGGACAGGGTATTACCCCGGAAAAGCCAGTATATGTACTTTTAAATAAGCCAAAGGGATATATTTCTACAACTAAGGACGACAAAGCCAGAAAAACAGTAATGGATCTGGTTGCTAATGCATCACCATACCGTTTGTTTCCTGTAGGAAGACTGGATCGTTCTACAACCGGGGTTATTCTTTTGACGAATGACGGACATATGACGAAAAAGCTGACGCATCCTTCTTTTGATGCCAAAAAAATCTATCACGTAACACTGGATAAAAAGCTGACCCATGAAGATATGAAACTGATTGTGGAAGGTATCCGCCTTGATGAAGGGGTAGCTGTTGTAGATCAGATTTCTTTTATTGAAGGAAAACCGAAAAATGAGATAGGAATCGAAATTCATATCGGATGGAACCGTGTGATCAGAAGAATTTTCCAAAGACTTGGATATGAAGTGGAAGCTTTGGACAGAGTGATGTTTGCCGGTCTTACGAAAAAGAATATCAAACGTGGTCACTGGAGAATCCTTACAGATCTGGAAGTTAATAATCTTAAAATGCTTTAATAAGTTCTGAGTTATCAATTATCATGCTCGGGTCTATGGATTCCAGATCATAATTGAATGCTCAGCTTGAATCATTTAAGAAAATTATACGTATTAAAAAGGCGCAGAAATAAAATTTCTGCGCCTTTCTTATTGGTTTATTTATATGAAAATCAATTTGTGGAATTCCAAAAAAGCTCTTCATTCATAATTGCTAATTAAATCCTATCCGAGAACTGTGACTCCTTTCTGGATCATCTCATAAATAGCATCTCTGCCATTATCCGGCTTTACATTAACGGCTTTCGTGCCATTAAAATGAAGACATGTGATATATCCGTTTGCAAGCGCATCTGTACACGTAAATTTCACACAATAATCCATTGCAAGACCAACAACTTCAAGCAACTGAATTTCATGATACTTTAAAAAATCATCCAGCCCTGTTTTCATAAAGTGATTGTTGTCCTGAAATCCGCTGTAGCTGTCAATTTCTGTATTCTTTCCCTTTTGAATAATGTGGGTTACTTTATCTCTGTTCAGATCTTTATGAAATTCTGCCCCGAAAGTACCCTGGATACAATGATCCGGCCACATAAACTGTGGAACACCGTTCAGGATAATGCTTTCGCCTACTTTTCTGTTGTTGTTGCTGGCAAAACTTTTATGGTCGGCAGGATGCCAGTCCTGGGTAAGAACGATCTGGTCATATTCATTTTCTTCCATCAGAAGGTTGATATAGGGAAT
Organism: Chryseobacterium sp. UF-81; assembly: GCF_058245105.1. Classification (NCBI taxonomy): domain Bacteria; kingdom Pseudomonadati; phylum Bacteroidota; class Flavobacteriia; order Flavobacteriales; family Weeksellaceae; genus Chryseobacterium; species Chryseobacterium sp. UF-81. The sequence continues at coordinate 175,912 of NZ_JBSIBX010000004.1, forward strand.
GACCTCATTGGCTTCCGGAACTGCTAATGCGCCGCCTTCACAGAAATCATTCTGTACATCTACGATTATTAACGCTTTTTTCATATTTAGATTTCTCGAATTTTGGATAAAAATACTCAAAAAACTTTCCAAAACTGAATTATCGGACAAATCGGCAATATAATTTTTTAAAAACAGATAGGAGCAAGGTCTCAGAAAACTAAAATTAACCTTTTGTTTATAGGAGATCCCGATTCGGGTTATCTGTCAAATATCAATAGCTTATCTTTGCATCAAATAAGTATTTTATGTCATTTGAGTCGTTAGGTTTATCACACAATATTATTCATTCCGTTAAAAAATTAGGTTATCTGAAACCATTTCCGATTCAGGAGCAGGCTGTTCCTGTCATTCTGCAGGGAAAAGATCTGATGGGAATTGCACAGACAGGTTCCGGAAAAACAGCTTGTTTTGTGATGCCTATTTTAGAAAAATTACAGAATTCAGAAGTAAAAAAAGACCGTAACGTTCAGGTTTTAATATTGGTTCCTACACGCGAACTGGCGATACAGATTGATGAGGTTTTCAGAGCATTCACAGAAAACCTGAAACGTGACATCCGTACTATGGCTGTTTATGGCGGTGTTTCTATCAATCCGCAGATGAAAGGAATGTTTGGCGTAGAAATTCTTATCGCAACACCCGGGCGTTTACTGGATTTAATTGATCATAATGCGTTGAGTATTTCAGGAATACAGCATTTAGTGATTGATGAGGCAGATAAAATGTTTCAGTTAGGTTTTGGTGAAGAAATGAATAAACTTTTCGCGATGATGCCTGTAGTGAAACAAACAACCCTGTTTTCGGCAACTTTAAATGATAAGGTTTCTGAAATGAAAGAGCGTTTATCCATTAATCCAGTGATCATCGAGATCAAAAAAGAAGAAGTGGAAATTGATAATATCGAGCAGTTAGCCTATCACGTTTCTCCTGAAAATAAGGGCCCTTTTTTACGGTACCTGATTAAAGAGAAAAAGGTTGAAAAAGCTCTGATATTTGTTTCATCCACAAGATCTGCAGATAATTTAGTGGAAAAGCTTAAAAAAAATAAGATTAAAGCCGTAGCCATTCACAGTCAGAAATCACAGGGTGCCCGTAGAAATAACTTAGAAGAATTTAAAGTAAATGGTGCCCAGATTTTAGTCGCTACAGACCTGATTGGCCGGGGTATCCATATTGAATCTTTACCTTGTGTGATCAATTATGAACTGCCGCGTTCGCCTCTGGATTACATCCACCGTATCGGTAGAACGGGACGTGCAGGCGAAAAAGGTACTGCCATTAATATTCTGACGGATGACGAACTGCAGCATTTCAGGGTGATTCAAAAAAAGATGGGCAGGAAAGTGACGTTACAGAGAACGGAGGGCGTGGATCTGCATGGTTATTAATAGAATTTAAAATATACAGGCTTCAATTTTAGAATTGAGGCTTTTTATTTATCATTTCTTCAGTGAATAAATACTTTTGAAATTTATTTTTTTATTGGCTTTCTGCTTTTCTTGTAGTAATTTTATCACAACAGAAAACTTATTAAAACATATTCACCAAGATAACTAAAAATGAACGATCTAGAGCAAAAGAAATTTCCCATCGGCCAGTTTCAGCAGTCCGAAAATATCTGTGACACGAAGCTGGATGAACATATTAAGGTCATCAAGAATTTTCCGGCAAGACTGAAAGATCTTATTGAGCATTTCACGGATGAACAATTAGATACCCCTTACAGAGAAGGAGGGTGGACGGTCCGTCAGCTTGTTAACCACATTGCAGACAGCCATATCAACAGTTTTATACGTTTTAAGCTTGCCCTTACAGAAGATAATCCTGTGATCAAACCTTATGATGAAGCCAAATGGGCAGAACTCCAGGATAGTGTTAATATGCCAGTAAAACCTGCAATGAGAATGATTAAAGGAACCCATCAGAGGTGGACCGTCCTGCTTAATACCCTTACCAATAAACAGTTCGAAAGAACATTCCGGCATCCGGAGCAGAATAAAGATTATGACTTAAGACATTATCTTGCTTTTTATGTATGGCACTGTAATCATCATTTTGCCCATATTGAAAATCTGAAGAAAGAAAAAGGGTGGTAAAGAAAAGTCTGAATAATCCCGTTTATTTTGAAGAAATTGTGTACAGGATCTCCCTTCTTACTGAAAATACTCAAAAAAGATGGGGGAGAATGTCCGTTTCCCAGATGCTGAAACACTGTGATTTTGTTCTTCAGATAGCTCTAAGAAAAATTGAACTTCCGGAGCTTAATTTCTTTATTTCCGCAATAGGAATCGTTACCAAAATAGAAATGCAGATCTTTAACAACGGAATTCCCCGAAACATGCCTACTTTTCAAAAACTAATCATTAATTTTGAATGTGATTTTGATGAATCAAAAACCAATCTGCTGAATACACTGAAAGACTTCCGGACAGCATCTGAAAATAAAGACCTTCCGGACCGTCACAGATTATTCGGGAAAATGACTGAAAAAGACTGGGGATTTTTAGAATACAAGCATCTTGATCATCATTTAAAACAATTTAACGTATGAGTTTTTTTGATAAAATATTCGGAGGAAAAGAAAACAGCCCTGAGCATCAATCCTTCTGGAAAAAAATAACATCTGAGGAAGACCTGGCTAAGGCTATTGAAGCATCCCATCACCATAAAATTGCTATTTTCAAACATTCAACACGCTGCTTCATCAGCAAAACAGTATTGAAAAACTTTGAAAAAGAAATAGATAGTTTGGATAATAAGCTGGATTTATATTTCTTAGATTTGCTGGAATACAGATCCATTTCCAATAAAATTGCCAAAGACTTTGGAATCAGGCATGAAAGCCCTCAACTGATCGTAATTGAAGATGGACAAGTCATTAACAGTGCATCGCATGAAGATATATCCGCAAGCCAGGTTTGATAATGAAGAATATTAACACATATCTAGCCAAAGTATTAAATGTTCCTTTAGAAAAAGTGAACATGTGCAGCTTACACTATGAAGTAAAGAAAATACCTAAAAATCAGTTTCTTTTACAGTATGGTGAAATCTGCAGGTATATATTCTTTGTGGAAAAAGGGCTGTTGAAAATGTATTCCATTGACAAGAACGGGAAAGAGCATATTATACAGTTTGCCCCGGAAAGCTGGCTGATTTCCGACCGAAGCAGCCTTTACTTTAACGAAAAATCAATTTACTATATAGAAGCGGTGGAAGATACAGAGGTTCTGTTTCTGCACCCTGACTTTTTCAATAATCTTGTAGAGCAATTTCCTAACAGTATCGAAAGAAGTGACTTTCTTTTACAGAAGCACATCAGAAGCCTGCAGAACAGGATCAATTCTTTATTGGGAGAAACGGCAGAAGAAAGATACATGAAATTCATTAAGATGTATCCCGACCTTCTTTTGAGAGTTCCCCAGTGGATGATCGCTTCTTACCTTGGAATCACGCCTGAAAGCCTGAGCAGGGTAAGAAAAGAGCTGGCACGGAAAAATTTTGTTCCTGACAGATAATCAGATCTTTTTTGCGAGAGTTCCAACCTTCTGAAGACACAGCCTGGTTTCTTCCGTCCATGGAAGACCGATACACAGACGCATGCAGTTTTCAAACTGATCCTGCAGGGTAAACATCCTGCCCGGAGCAATACTGATGTTCTGCTTAATCGCCAGATCATAGAGTTCAGTGGTACGGATACTTTTATCAAATTCCACCCACAGGGAAAGACCTCCTTGCGGGCGGCTTGTTTTTGTACCTTCAGGGAAATAGTCTGCGATGGTCTGCACATAATTCTGATAATTATTCTGAAGAGCTTTCCGCATTTGATGGAGATGTTTTTCATATCTTCCGGACTTGAGGAAATTGGCCACTGCTTCATTAACAATAGAAATAGACGAAGTGGAATGGAGCAGTTTAAGCTTCATTATTTTATCCTTATATCTCCCCGGTGCAATCCATCCTACACGATACCCCGGAGCCAGTGTCTTTGAAATTGAGCTGCAGTACAACACGTTCCCGTCTCTGTCGAACGATTTGCAGCATTTCGGACGGCTCGGTCCAAAATAAAGATCACCATATACATCATCTTCTATCAGGGGAATCCTGTTTTCAGAAAGCATTCTCACAATCTCTTTTTTATTTTCATCCGGCATACAGCTTCCCAGCGGTGAATTAAAATTAGGAATTAACAAACACAGATCTATCTGCGGAATTACTTTTCGCAGGGCTTCTATTTCAATACCAGTTGTCGGGTGGGTCGGAAGCTCAAGCACATTTAAGCCCAGTCCGTGCGCCAGCTGTAAAATACCCGGATAGCAGGGACTTTCAATAGCTATTGTATCTCCGGGTTTGCCTAAAGCCATCAGGCAGAAAGATAGTGCATTCATCCCACCATTTGTAGTAATCAAATCATTTTCACTGAGATTTCCACCCCACTGAAGAGAACGGATCGCAATCATTCTCCGCAATTTTAAATTTCCCTGAAGCTCCTCATATTCCGTTCCTCCTTCTTTTAATTCACGGGTTGCGTTGATGATCTCCTTCTTTAATTTGGCCTGTGGCAGAAGATCTCCTGAAGGAATTCCGATGGAAAAAAATGTAAATCCTTTTTTACCCATATTTTCATAGACCCTGCTGATCAGTTCGTCCGGTTCATCATTATTGGCAATAAGGGAAGGCCGGCTTACCCCAGGAAGAGGAAGCTTCACAGACATCAGTCTGCTGACGAAATAACCTGACTGGGGTTTGGATTCAATTAAAGACTGTGACTCAAGTTCAAGGAAAACACGTTTTGCCGTATTCATGCTTACCTGATGTTCCTGGCACATCATTCTTACCGAAGGCAGTCTGTCTCCTGTCTTCAGTACACCATTTCTGATCTGGGAAGCAATCCCGTCAGCAATTTCTGTATATCTAAATTCTTTGCTCATTTTTAAACTGTGCTCATGCAAATGTACAAAACTGGGACTGTGTTTATTCATTTAGGCGCTTTAATTTTGAATTATCAAAAAAAATAAAAAATGATGACTGATAAAATTTCTAAAGATGAAAATATAAGCGGGTTGATTAACGGCTTTATAGGGGTACTGCTATTCAGTGGCTCTATGCCTGCAACCAAATTGGCTGTAATGGAAATGAGCCCGATTTTTGTAACCATAGCCCGTGCAGCTATTGCAGGAATTCTGGCACTTTCTGTTCTGATGATTTATAAAGAAAAACGCCCTGAAAAGAATCAGATATTTCCCCTTTTGCTGGTTTCTATAGGTTGTGTAGTTGGCTTTCCACTTCTTTCCGCACTGGCACTTCAGTATCTTAGTTCGGCACATTCTATTGTATTCTTAGGAATGCTTCCTTTGGCAACTGCTGTATTCGGAGTTTTCCGTGGCGGAGAAAGGCCGCATCCTATATTTTGGTTTTTTTCTATCATCGGGAGCCTTTTAGTGATAGGCTACGCTGTTTCTCAGGGAATATCTGCTTCACCTGTTGGCGATATCCTTATGCTTCTTGCGGTTATTCTTTGTGGTATGGGATATGCCGAGGGTGCTAAGCTTTCAAAAACATTAGGTGGATGGCAGGTAATTTCCTGGGCACTGGTATTGGCTCTGCCAATCATGATTCCTCTATTCTTCATTTACTTTCCGGATCATATTGAGACGGTAAGCTTCCGGGGGTGGTTCGGGATGGCCTACATTTCTCTTTTCAGTATGTTCATTGGATTTATATTCTGGTACAAAGGTCTGGCGCAGGGAGGTATTGCAACGGTAGGGCAGCTACAGCTGCTGCAGCCTTTTTTCGGACTCGCCCTTGCTGCTTACTTCCTTCATGAGCAGGTGAGCATGGGTATGGTGGGAGTCACCATCGGAGTTATTTTATGTGTTGCAGGAACTAAAAAATTTGCGAAATAATCAAAATAGCATTATGATCCAAGTCATAAAAGGACATTTAGTAATGAATTATCTTTGGATCACATTACAAAATATATCTATTATGAAATTTACCATCGCATTAATGCTATTAGGCCTAACCGTATTGAGCTGCAAAAAGGAAACAAAAGTAGACACTTCTACCACAACAACAGACAGTGTCATAATTGATAGAGTACCGGCAGACACTGTTGTTACTACTACTCCTGTGCCTTCCGATACTTTGCATACTGCAGATCCTGCAGCTACCAAAAAAACAGATACAGCTAAGGTTATCAAAAAATAATTTTATCATTCATAGATTTTAAAACCCGTTTTATTTAAAGCGGGTTTTAATGTCTTTTTTAAGTCAGTTGCCGGTTACAGCTTAGATCGAGAATTCACATATATCCAATATGATGATTTACTCTGTAAGACTTCAATGATATATTTTGTTTTCGCTCATTTATTTAACGTATTTTAACGATTCACAAAACAATAAGGTTCAATATTTGTATTTGGTTTGATTGAATCTGATTTTATAATTTTTTACTAAAAAAAACTAATAGAAACAGCATATAGAGAGCAAAAAATAAATTTTCCAAATATTTTAATAATAAAAATTTATTTTAAACGTAATTTCAATAATAAATTTCACTATTTTTTATTGAAAATATTTTAAAAAAAACTATGAAGACAATAAGCTGCATGAATATAGCCGAAGAAGTGCTGTACTCATATGGAGGAGAAACCAAACAATACAAAAAAGGTGAGATTATATACAGAGAGGGAGACCATTCTCTTTATTACTTACAGATCGTAGAGGGAAAAGTGAAACTGAACAATTATGATGATGAGGGAAAAGAATTTATACATAACATTCTCGGAAAAAATCAGAGCTTTGGGGATTCAATGCTCTTTTTGGATAAATTTTATCCTATGAATGCCATATGTATCAGTCCTATGGAAATTATTAGAGTCCCGCGAGATCAGTTTCTCAAATTAATAAAGACAGATCCAAAGCTTTCTCTGGAAATGAATGCCTGCCTTTCCCACAGGCTTTATTTCAAAGCGATCATGATCCAGAATATGGCCTCTCTGAATCCTATTTCAAGGCTGACAGGGCTTCTTAATTATCTTAAAAGCTATCATGATGACAGCTGTGGAAGCTGCTTTCATGTACAGCTTACAAGACAGCAGATCGCCAACCTGGTAGGTTTACGTGTAGAGACAGTGATCAGAGCCTTAAAAAAAATGGAAAAAGAGGGAAATATTACCATAGAAGACAGGAAAATTATTTATTAGCCAGTGCTTAATATGATTCAGGTCATAAAAAAGTGAATTATTCATATGTAAATTTGAAACAATAAGTTTCAATACAATTCTTAAACAGGTAAGAGCAGTTTAAAGCTTCAGCTTTTCAGATGATTAAAAATTCCGGTCATTGCTCTACAGCATGAAGCACCAGATTGCCGTATGCCATTCATATTGATTTATAAAAATCAGTAGCGATACTGAAAATAGCAGCAATTCAGAGAAATTGATGTTGAAACTTCTCCCGAAAGTATAAAACCACAATTACTCAATATGAATTGTCAGAAAATAGTAAAAACATTAAAGCATAAAGACTTCATTAAAGTTTCTAATAAAGGAAACTGGTTTGAAGATGGGGCGGCTATCTACGCCAAAGAAATAAAGGATAACATTTTTTTATTGTTTGTGATCCTGAAAGACATAGAAATTGAAAATATCCAGGCTCTGATTGCACATTTCGACTGTTTCGGCAGTATAGGACTGAAAGAACCTGAGCAGATTATGTTCTATCTTTCAATCAAAGACAAGGAAGATCTTCATTATTTTGAGAAATATTTAAAAATTTCCGATAACTAATAACCGCTACGAATATGATATTTGAAAACGACACCTTAATACATTCCGGATTATATGATAAAAACAATATGATAGAGAATGAATCTTTGTTTCCAAGTGCGATCAATTCTTACGGAGTTACCGCTTTTCTGATCAAATCTCTGGAAAAGATAAAAAATAATGCAAAATGTGACATTCTGAAAAATGTAATTGACACTTATATTAAGGAATATATTCTGAATATCAGTGAGTATCACGGTAAAAGTACCGTGCCTCCGGAAAACCTGAATACAGAAATAAATATTGAGAATTCATACTTTACGCTCTATGCCAAAACAGCATACTATAAAGTATTAAAAGAAGAGGAATATCTTAATAAACTGCTAAACACCCTGGAAAAAGACAGAGCAGAAAAGGAATAATCCATAAAAGATTTTAGTTTGATTTTAACCTTCACACCACATTAAAAGATAAATTGATATGAAAAATGATACCCAAAACAACAAGAAGTTAGACCAGCTTGAGGCACACAGCACTTCTAATGAAAACGAAAAACTAACTACTAACCAAGGGCTGAAAATCAACAATAATCAGGATTCGTTAAAATCCGGAGACAGAGGTCCTACCTTGCTGGAAGACTTCATTCTGAGAGAAAAAATAACCCATTTCGATCATGAAAGAATTCCGGAAAGAATTGTTCATGCAAGAGGTTCCGGAGCACATGGTGTTTTTAAGCTCAAAAAAAGCCTTAGCGCCTATACCAAAGCGAAATTTTTATCAGAAGTAGGGAAGGAAACTCCTGTTTTTGTAAGATTCTCAACTGTAGCAGGGAGCAAGGGAAGTACCGATCTGGCGAGAGATGTAAGAGGTTTTGCAATAAAATTTTATACAGAAGAAGGGAATTATGACCTGGTAGCGAATAACATGCCTGTCTTTTTCATTCAGGATGCCATTAAATTCCCTGATCTGGTTCATGCCGTGAAACCGGAACCGGATAATGAGATTCCACAGGCCGCTTCTGCCCATGACACATTTTGGGATTTCATTTCGCTGATGCCGGAAAGCATGCATATGATCATGTGGCTCATGAGCGACAGAGCCATCCCCAGAAGTTTAAGAATGATGGAAGGCTTTGGAGTCCATTCTTTCAAGTTTATTAATGACGAAGGAAAAGCTCATTTCGTTAAATTCCATTTTAAACCCAAACTGGGAATACACTCTGTAGCCTGGGACGAAGCTCAGAGAATCTCCGGGGTAGATCCTGATTTCCATAAAAGAGATTTATGGGAGGCCATTGAAAACGGAGCCTATCCGGAATGGGATTTCGGCGTGCAGCTGATCCCGGAAGAGAACGAGCATCAATTTGATTTTGATCTTCTGGACCCTACAAAACTGATTCCTGAAGAAGAAATTCCCGTAGAAATCATCGGAACTTTAACCCTTAATAAAAATCCGGAGAATTTTTTTGCAGAAACAGAACAGGTAGCATTCCATCCGGGACATTTGGTTCCAGGAATAGATTTCAGTAACGATCCTTTGCTTCAGGGAAGATTATTTTCATACACCGATACCCAGTTATCAAGATTAGGATCACCTAATTTTCATGAAATACCGATCAACAGATCCATCAATACAGTCCATAACAACCAGCGTGACGGACATATGAGACAGCAGATTGCCAAAGGAAAAGTAAGCTATGAACCCAATTCCATCGGAGGCGGATGTCCTTTCCAGGCCATGATGTCAGAAGGCGGATTTGCTTCCCATCAGGAAAGAGTTTCGGGTGAGAAGGTCAGAAGAAGAAGCCAGAGCTTTGTAGACCATTATTCACAGGCAAAATTATTCTATAACAGCCAGTCGGTTCCTGAACAGACCCATCTTCAGAATGCCCTTGTTTTTGAACTTTCGAAAGTAACGATACCGGAGATCAGGGAAAGAATGGTAGGACAGCTGAATTTTATTGATCATGATCTTGCCAAAAAAGTAGCCGAAAAATTAGGTGTAAAAGTTAAAAAATTAGAACAGCCTAACCAAAGCATTCCTGCTGATGCTAATATCGCAGACCTTCAGAGTAAAGAAAGAGAGCCTAAGACGAAAATATCCCAGGCACTAAGCATGAAGGATACCGTTAAGGACACTATCAAAAGCAGAAAGATCGGGTTTATTATTGCCAATGGTGCAGATGGAGCCGCTCTTACTGATCTGAAAACTAAACTTGAAAGTAAAGGGGCAAAAGTAGAAATTATCGCACCGAGTTTGGCTCCCGTTATAACTGATAACGGACCATTAACTCCAAAGCACTCTCTTACCAGTACCGCCAGTGTCTGTTTTGATGCGTTATACATCGGTGCCGGAGAAAAATCGGCAGCAGAACTGATGGCTCCCGAAAACAGGCATCTGAGCCTCCGTTTCATCAATGAAGCCTATAAGCATTGTAAGGCCATTTATTTCGGAGCAGGAACAGAAGAACTTTACATGAGCAGCAATATAGCCATGAAAAAACATGAAGATCGCGCTGTAATTATTTCAAAAGACGGCGGAACTGATAAACAGTTTATTACAGCAATAGCCGGACACAGAGTATGGGATCTTGAAATGGAAAGAAATAGGTAGACGAAATACAAACACACCTTCACACACTAAATATTTAAAATTATGGAATTTCAAAAAAGTCTTTTAGAATATATAAGCCAGTCTCTCATGACTGCGGACGAAACAATTTCAATTGCAGAAAGTGTTACATCAGGCTGTCTCCAGCTGGCTTTTTCACAAATGCCGAATGCCTCCCTTTTTTACAAGGGCGGTATGACGGCCTATACACTGCCTCAGAAAGTAAAATTGCTGAATGTAGACAGGCAGGAAGCTGAAGAATGCGACTGCGTATCGGAAAATATCGCACGAACTATGGCTCTTAATGTAGCAAAGCTGTTTGAGTCTGACTGGTCGATTGCGACTACAGGGTATTGTACACCCATCAGAAATTCATCCTATAAGATCTTTGCTTACTTTGCCTTTTCTTACAAAGGTGAAATTATTCTCACCAAAAAACTGGAACTGCATCCTAAAACCCAGGCTCTGAATGCACAGTTATATTATACAGAATTTATCCTGGGATGCTTTAAAAGTGAAATTAACCAACTTCTAATTTTAAAGTAATTTCATATGGGGGAATTAAAAGATAAATCCGTTCTTATTACAGGTGCAGACAGTGGAATTGGTAAGGCCACAGCATTACTTTTTGCAAAGGAAGGAGCCAATATTGCCATTATTTATCATAAGGATGATAATGATGCCCAAAAAACAAAAGAACAGATTGAGCAGATGGGCAGAAAATGCATCATTTTCAGTGGGGATATCAATGATTACGATTTTTGTGAAGATACCACAAAGAAAGTAGTTTCTGCATTTGGAGGCATTGATATCCTCATCAATAATGCAGGCGTACAGTTTCCGGCAGAAAACATAGAAAATCTCGAAGAAAAAAATATCCGGAAAACTTTTGATTCCAATATCATAGGAATGATCCTGCTGACGAAAGTCGTTTTTCCTTACCTGAAAGAGGGAAGCAGCGTAATTAATACTACTTCTGCAGCCGCTTATCAGGGACATCCGGAGCTTCTGGACTATGCCGCAACCAAAGGTGCTATTGTATCTTTCACACGTTCTCTGGCACTTCAGGCAAAACCGAACGGAATCCGCATTAATGCAGTTGCTCCAGGGCCAGTAGCAACACCACTTACTCAAAAAACCTTTGGAGAGGAAAAAGAAGATCCCAACAAACCTCCTTTCGAAAGAAATGCTACTCCGGAAGAAGTTGCAGCCAGCTTTTTATTCCTTGCCGGCAGTGGTGCCGCCCAGATTACGGGACAGGTTCTTCACCCGAACGGAGGTCTGATTGTTAACGGATAAAATCCTGCAGCAATATGAGTTTTGGAACTGTAATTTTGAACCTTAACCATTTAAACTGTCAATTATGCCTAAAAAAAGTTTCTTTTACCGTAATAGTTTAAGTATTGTTTTACTTGCATTAATGCTTTTAAGCCTTACAGGACAGTTTTTCATGGGATGGAAAACACTGAACAAAGACCTTTCAGAAGAAGGCGGCTCAATGCTTAGTCTGGGAGCCTATGTCCGGAGCGGACATTTTATACAGGCTACTTTCGAAAACTGGGAAAGTGAGTTTCTCCAGATGATGCTGTATGTTGTACTCACAGTCTCCTTGAGGCAAAAAGGTTCCAGTGAATCGAAATCCCTGGAAGAAAAAGAAGATGTAGACAGGGAACCGAAAGCCCACGCCAATGCTCCGTGGCCGGTAAAAAAAGGCGGAGTATGGCTGAGTATTTATAAGCATTCTTTATCCTTGGCTTTTGCTGTTTTATTTATTCTCAGCTTCGCGATGCATTTCTATGGAAGTATGAAGGAATTCAATGAAGAGCAGATTGTAAAAAAAGAGCCCACCGTTACTGCATTACAGTATATATCAGAGTCCAGATTCTGGTTTGAATCCTTTCAGAACTGGCAGAGCGAGTTTCTGGCAGTAGCCTCCTTAGTCATCCTGTCTATATGGCTCCGTGAAAAGGGATCACCGGAATCCAAACCGGTAGATATGGCTCATGATGAAACACCTTAACTTAATTTTTTCACTTTGGGTTTGGCTTTCATGATCGAATAATAAGAAGATGTAAAGGCAGACAGGCTTTGGTAACCTACCTTATAAGCAATCTGGCTTAAAGTATACTGTCCCGTATCAATCAGTTCTACGCTCTTTAATATCCTGACAAGCTGCAGGTATTTCTGTAGGGTAATTCCTGTTTCATTCTTAAAATTCCTCTGTAAGCTTCTTACAGACATCTGTGCTTTATCAGCCAGTTCATCAGTGTTAAGACTGTATTTAAAATTTGAATTGATAGAGGTACAGACCGGAATAAGACGGACATCCGATGGAACAGGGATTTCAAGATAGCTGTTCTCTCTGCAGAAATTGGGAAGACTTCTCAAAATGGCCCTAAAAAACAAATCCTGTTCCTCATCTTCTTCGGTCAGCTGATTCCATTTTGAGGCATATAAAAGCATTTCTTTCAAAACAGCAGGAACAGCAAAAACGTGAACATTTTGATAAAAATTGTCACCGAAAACAGTTTTGAACAGAAAAACCATCAGGTTAACCGTTTTTGCTTCCGAACTTATCCTGTGTGCTTTTCCGGAGGGAATCCAGATAACATGATGCTGAGGCACAAGATAGATTTTCTGGTCTATATGAAAATACTGATATCCTTCTTCCACAAAAGTAAGCTGGGAACGCTGGTGGGCATGCTCATGATCATCATGTTTCCAGCCTTCCTCACACCATACATAAGCTTCTTTTTCAATGGTATCTACAAAGCGGCTGCCGGCCTGTTCGGTTAAGCCGCATTTTATGATGTCGTTCTGCATAGAATTTTTGGCAAATTTAATAAAAACGACAGTACTAATTTTGTATTGTAATTATTTATTCTATTAAAAAATGAAAAAACTAAGTACGGTTTTTGTATTAATTCTATTATTAAAAATCACCACGGTCATGGCACAAGACAATAAAGCTAAAATATTGGTCCTCATTCATTCCGATAACGGAGGAACCTATGAACTGGCCAAAGAAATTGCATCCGGTATTGAAAGCAGTAAAAATGCAGTTGCAGTCATCAAGCAGGTTAAAGCATCTTCCAATCCTAAACTGACAAACATTCCTGTAGCCTCAGCAGATGAGCTGCCTTCTTATGATGGAATTGCTTTTGGATCGCCTGTTTACTTTGGGAATATCAGTACAGGAATGAGTGAGTTTTTATCCAAAACTGTTCAGTTATGGACCAGCCATGCGCTGGAAGGAATGCCTGCAACAGTTTTTATGTCTGCCGGAAGCGGAGCAGGAAAGGAACTGGCACTTCAGGCTTTCTGGAACAGTCTTGCGGTTCATGGAATGATCTTAGTTTCCAATGGGATCAGAGGAACGGAAAATATCAACAAGGCGATTCCACAAGGGAATACTGTTTTAGGCATTACAAGCATGGCATCACTGAAAGATGTTGAAAGGCCCACAAAAGATGAACGTGGACTGGCGGAGCTCCAGGGACGAAATTTTGCCAAGACAGCTTTGGCTCTGAAAGGTACATTTTCTAAAAAACAAGCAGCAGCTGTAATTCCGGTAAAATCTCAGGATTTTGATGATCTTTTGAAGCAGAAAAATATTATTCTGCCACAGGTTCCCCAGCCTGCCGGAAATTATAAGCCGTTTGTACGCACCGGAAACCTGGTGTTTATCAATCAGGTCGCTTTGAAAGACGGGAAAATCTTAAATCCCGGCAAATTAGGCGTTGACCTTACCGAACAGCAGGTAAAGGAGGCTGCAAAAGCTACCATGCTTAATGTTATTGCTGTTTTGAAAGAAGCGGTAGGCGGCGATCTCAATAAGGTAAAACAATGTGTACAGCTGACAGGAATTTTCAATACAAAAGACGATTATACAAAACACGCAGACCTGATGAATGTTGCATCGGATCTTACCGTAGAAGTCTTTGGAGAAAAAGGGAAACATGCCAGAGCCACCTTGGGAGCTTCATCTATTCCTGTGAATTCCTCTGTGGAGATACAGGCTGTTTTTGAAGTGGAGTAGAACCGAACGGATATGTTCTGCAAGTCGTTGTGAGCAATCAAAAATGGGAAGAAATAAAAACACTGGTGGTTGAGATACCTCGTCCACCAGTGTTTTTTATGTTGTAATAGAGGATGCTTTATTTATACAGTAGCATTTCCTTCCACACCGTCAGCATTATTGGTTTTAATGCCGGTTAGGGCAGAGGCTACAAAGCTGAACAGGCTGACAAGTTTTCCGGCTTTTGTATCCCAATAGTATGTTTCTTTGGGTTCTACACGGATAATCGATACATCCGGATCGTCCTTACCGTCAAACCATGCTTTGGCCATGGGTGACCATTTTTCTTCAATGGTAGCTTTATCTTTATAAACGGAAGCTTCACCATAAACAGAAAGATATTGTGAATCGCTGTTGTTCATAAAAAACAGCTGTACCCTGCGGTCTTCTTTTATTTCAAAATTTTTATTGCTTGAAGCACTGCTGATAAACCATAAATTACCGCTGTCATCTGTTTCCTGCAGGGTCATGGGACGGGAATTAACCGGAATTGTTTCAAGCTCGGTACAGAACATACATGTCCTTGCATTTTCCGACAGTTCTTTGATTTTTTTAATGGCTTCGAGGTGGGTTAAATTCTGTGTTGACATAATATTATAATTTAGTGATTGGTATTGAGTTCTATATTAAAATTGAATTCCTCAGTGGAGAGAATCAATAATTTTATTCATTAAACATTCAAATACCTGACCAAACAATAGTTTTTTGTGGTAGTAATAATTAAAAAAATTCTTTAAAATCACCAATAAAGATATTTTATTCTGTGTAGCTTTGCATCATGCAGATCAAGCCACCCAAGCATTTATCATCTTATATCCGACATTATATCTTTTTAGAAAATGCGGGAAATGAGTATAAAAAACTGAGGTTGTTTACAGACGGCAGCACCGGGCTGATCCTGTCTGGTAACCAGGATTTTTATACAGGTGCTTTAAAAGGCGGTGTTCCTTCTTCTTTTTTCTATGGACAACTTTCGGCACACAGGGATTTTGCAGTGAAAGGATCATTTTCTATGATCGCAGTGGTTTTTCAGCCTTATTTCTTTAATATTCTTCTTAAAATTTCAGCAAAAGAAGCAAAAGACCAGATTATTTCAGTGGAAGATGTTTTAAAAAGTGAGCTGTTGTCTTTTCAGGAACATCTTCTGGCAGGAAAAAAGCCTGAATTTATCATCACTCAGCTGAATAATTTCTTCACTAGATTCATTTCCGGAAGCAGCAGTACTGACCATGAGCTGGTCACAGCTGTTCAGCAGCTGATGCTTAACAATAAAGGTTCGATAACCTCAAAAGATCTGGAGCTGTTCACCGGATATTCTGAGCGGCACCTTGAAAGGAAATTTGAAGATTACATTGGTTTAACGCCCAAAAAGTACGGAAATATTATCCGGCTTCATCATTTTATCAGCCTCATGAAGAAAAATGCTGACAGGGAAAGTATTGCCGGGCTTTCTTACGATGCAGGCTATACGGACCAGTCGCATCTGATCAAAGATTTTAAAAATAATACCGGGCTCACTCCAAACCAATATCTGAAAACAAAAAATAAACTGGCAATCAATTTTATCGAATTACATTGAAATGTCGGTTTTTTACAATCTTCGGATAAGCCTGACTGGTAGTTTTGCAGTAAAAAAAGATGGACAATCTCAAAATTTCTACCGCCCAGTTCGAAAATAAGAGTGGCGACAAAGCATACAATCTTTCAGTTATAGAGAAATTAGCGGCAGAAGCAGCAGCCAAAGGCTCAAAGGTAATTGCCTTTCATGAATGCTCAATTACCGGGTACACCTTTGCCAGAAACCTTTCAAAAGACCAGCTTCTGGATATTGCAGAGTTGATCCCTGCAGGAAAAAGTATTCAAAGATTACAGCAGATCGCCAGTCAATACAACATAACCATTCTGGCCGGACTTTTCGAAAAAGATGAAAATGATCGTATCTTCAAAGCTTATGTTTGTGTGGATAAAACCGGATTGAAAGCAAAATACAGAAAGCTTCATCCGTTTATTAATCCTCACCTGACACCCGGAAATGAATATTGTGTCTTTGATATTCATGGATGGAAGTGTGGTATTCTTATCTGTTACGATAATAATATCATTGAAAATGTAAGAGCGACAAGACTCTTGGGAGCGGACATCATTTTCATGCCTCACGTTACGATGTGTACCCCTTCTACAAGGCCGGGAGCTGGTTTTGTAGACCCGGAATTATGGAAGAACAGAGAATCCGATCCTACATCACTTCGTCTTGAATTCAACGGGATGAAGGGAAGGGACTGGCTGATGAAGTGGTTACCGGCAAGGGCTTATGATAATGGAATGTACATAGTTTTCTCAAATCCTGTCGGGATGGATGATGATCAGCTTAAAAATGGCTGTTCCATGATCATTGATCCGTTTGGAGATATTATTGCAGAATGCCGTTCGTTCAATGACAGCTTTGAAACTGTTACCATTTCTCCTGAAAAGCTGGATCAGAGTGGAGGAAGCAGGTATATCCAGGCAAGAAGACCGGAACTGTACAGAGATATTATCGGTATGGAGCATCATTCTGAGCAGAAAGTCGTCTGGATGAAGGATAATACTCTTTAGTCTGGCTTATGAGGCTGTAAGTTGGAAGCCGGAAGATATTTTGTCAAGGTTTTAAATTTTGAACGACACTTTTCGAAATTACCTCAGGATAGTTATTAAATAAACAATGTAATGAAATAGAATCATATTTTTAACCTCAATAACTTCCATCTTCCGGTTCCCAACTTCCTCACTTTATCAATCCCTGAAGATCACTCCAGGCTCCGCCATTATGCACATGCTTAAAACCTCTTTCTTTTAGGATGCTTTCAGCTTTTACACTGCGTAAGCCATGAGAACAGACCGTGATATAAGTTTTGTCAGGATCAAGTTCTGTATATCTTTCCCGGATTGTTCCCAAAGAAATATTCACAGAGCCTTCAATATGTTCCATTGTATATTCCTTTTCCGTTCTTACATCCAGGATAACAGCTCCTTTTTTAATGAGTCGATCTAAACCGTCATCTAAAGTCTGGTAGCTGTAAACCCTGTACATAATATAGACTGTAAGAATGATTCCACAAAAAATAAGTACATTTTTCATAATCTGCTGAGAATTTTTTTATCAATATAAAAAGTACCGAAAGGAATAAAGCATGCCAGAATAACTTTCCAGGTAGTTTCCTTAAATTTCCACTGCTGCTCAACCCCCACGCTTAAAGTGTTGAACAGAAAAAGCAGGAATAAAGTTCCGTGCACCGGACCCATCATTTTTACAAGCACAGGATTTCCCAGCCAGTACTTTACAGGGACGGCAACGAATACCAGCATCAGCAGAGATATTCCTTCCAGAATAGCGAGGATTCTCAGGCGTCCGGTTTTTGTTTTCAATAAGTGTATCATAATTATCTGAAATAAGGTCTGTTAACAAGAGGGGAGAACGGCCATGGAATAGCAATAAAAATAACCGCCAAGGCAACCGTAAACCAGATGAGCATGGTTTTAAATTTTTCTCTGTCCGTAGGTTTCCGTTTGGCTAAAGCAGAACCGACGGTGATCAGAACAATAGCCATAATCATAAGCAGGATGTGAATCATCCCGAAGAAAAGCAGGTCTAAGGATTCTTTGGCCTCACTGAAGTTTTTCCAAAAATATTTTACAATTGGACTTTTCGTATAAAGAAGGATCCCGAAAATCAATTGAATATGTGCAATTGTGGCTGTCCAGTGCCTGATCAGATCTTCTTTTTTTGTAAACGCTTTATGATAAAAATAGCCTCTGAAGGCAATCCATACGGCATAAATAAGACTTAATAAAACTACCCACCGGAATAGGGAATGCAGAAATGTAAGAGTCTGGTACATTTTGAATTTTTTAGAACATTCCAAAGGTATGATAAAAACATACTAATTAGTATGTTTTTTGATAAAAAAATTATTGAAGGGATTCAAAATAAGATTTAAGTCCCTTTAAATAAACAAGATATACTGATTTTGAATTTTCCAGCTTACCCATATTTCTGATCCCCCAATAGCCGGACATCACAAAAACAGCTATTTCTCTGGCATCAACATCATTTTTTACGGTTCCTGATGTCTTTCCGTTTTCAATGCATGCTATTATTGCATCTTCCCACTGTTTAGAAAGCGAATTCAATGCTTTCGTGAAATCTACATGCCAGGGAGCCATTTCCTGGGTAAAATTGGAAGCAGGACAGCCATATTCAACCTTTAAAAAGTCATTTTCCATCAAGATATCATGCATCAGCTTATAAATGCTTTCCAACGGATGGTTACTGGTCTCCAGCGGTGTTATGAAAGTACTTCTGAAGTTATTGATCAGAAGCTCATTAATGATAGCCAGACCCATTTCATCTTTTGTTTTAAAATGATAATAGAAGGCACCTTTTGTGACCTGAGTGGTTGCAATAATCTCGTCAACACTGGTAGTTTGGTATCCTTTCATATAGATCAGTTCAAAGGCTTTCTGAAGAATATTCAATCGGGTTGCTTCTGATTTTTTCATTGGAATAGACTGGCTTTATTGCAAAGGAACGGAATTTTTAAAAAACAAACTATCATTATTCTGATATTAAACTAGAATTTAAATAATTTTTATAATACAATAATTCTCCGGAAATTTGCATCATCAATTCAACAAAAGACAACGCAATGAATTATCAAAAAGAAATACAGATCCAAACAAATCCTGCTGTGAAAAGTAAAGGTCTTCCGGCAGCATTGTGGGCTTTAACTATCAGTGCATTTGGAATAGGAACTACAGAATTTGTTATTGTAGGGCTTCTTCCTACTGTAGCAGGAGATCTCGGCATCAGCATTCCGTCGGCAGGACTTCTTGTCAGTTTATATGCCATAGGAGTAGCTATAGGAGCTCCGATCCTGACGGCATTAACGGGGAAAATCCCAAGAAAGGCATTGCTGGTATCCATTATGCTTTTATTCGTGATCGGCAACGGGCTGGCTTCTATTGCGCCAGGCTTTATCACACTGATTATGGCCAGAATTCTGACAGGATTTGCCCATGGGGTTTACTTTTCCATCGGCTCAACTATTGCAGCTTCACTGGTTCCTGAGGAGAAAAGGGCAACAGCTATTTCCATTATGTTTGCAGGGCTTACCCTTGCCATCGTAACCGGAGTGCCTCTCGGGACTTTTATAGGACAGCATTTCGGATGGAGAGCTACTTTTATAGGAGTTTCTATCCTGGGAATCATAGGTTTATCAGCAAGCATGCTGCTGGTTCCGAAGAATCTTAAAAATAACCAGACCGCTTCTTTAAAAAGTTTTCCTAAAATATTTGGAAACAGACGTATGATCTTTGCTTTTTTAATGACAGCAATGGGATATGGCGGTACCTTTGTAGTGTTCACCTATTTATCACCGATCTTGCAGCAGATCACAGGATTTCATGAATCCACGGTTACTTTTATCCTGCTTATCTATGGAATTGCCATTGCCTTAGGAAATCTTTTAGGTGGAAAAATGGCCAATAAAAATCCTTTAAAAGCTCTTCTCTGGATGTTTGCAGCACAGGGACTGGTATTGCTGGCTTTTTATTTTACATCCGGCAGCCAGATCTTAAGCATCATAACCTTATTTCTTTTAGGCGGTTTATCATTTGCAACCGTACCGGGCCTTCAGCTTTTGGTGGTACAGATTGCCGAAAAAGAACTTCCGGGAACAGAAGATGTAGCTTCAGGAATTAATATTGCTGCTTTCAACATAGGAATTGCCATTGGATCTTACACAGGAGGACTTATCGTAACATCATCATTGGGATTGGCCAGCACACCGTGGGTTGGAGCTTTATTTTTACTGGTAACGGTACTGATCACTATTTACAGCATTCGTTTAAGTAAAAATTAAAATAATTTACCTGTCTTACTCTTTCAAAGACTGTCCAGAGTCGGGCAGTCTTTTTAGCATTATTTTATATTTCATGAATTTCAGAATCTGTAAAGACAAAAAATTTCCCGCCTTTAGGAATGTTTTTGGTATCGAGCCCGGTAAACTCACTGAAAGCAGGAAGAAGCAATTGATTAGCCGTCTGTACAAAGCACGGAAGCCTGATCTTTTTTACGGAAGAATCCAGCACAACACCGGGATGAATATGTCCGGTGATCTGAAAATCAGAAAGTGTTTTGTCAAAATCATGAATAAAAGTAAAGCCATCAATTGAAAAAGATTCTGATTTAAAATTTAAGCATAATTTTTTCTCCAGGGTTGCCGACAGACGGTCATGATTTCCCTTGATAAGATAAAAATGAAGATCCGGATACTGATTTCTCCAGCTGCAGAACTCGTCTACATCCGAGTTATCTCCGGCATGAAGCAGATCCCCAACCACCATGAACTTTTCCGGCTGAAAATATTCGATAAGAACAGAAAGTCTTTCCAGATCACTTTTCATGATATGATTGGCCAGCGCAATTCCGTTTTTCCGGAAGTGGGCAGTTTTTCCAACATGGAGATCAGATAAAATAAGTACTTTCTCCCTTTTCCAAAACGCAGCACGCTGATTGGTTAAAGTGAAAACTTCGTTGTTGATGGTAATATTTTTAACTGCGATGTTCATTTTTTTGTAAAATGTAATGATGATTTTTAAGGTTGGAAAATGGAAGCCGGGAAAGGAAATCATATTGCGACATGCAACAAACCATCACCATTATTTGTAACTTTAAACTCTAAAAACCTCTTTTCCTCGCCTGTTCCACCATCCGTTTGATTCTCGAATCCAGACTTTCACTTGAGAGGGTCTGTCTGAGGCTGTCTACTTTGATAGGGAAGCTCAAGGGGGTAAAGGTATGGGAATATTTTAAAATGATTTTTGATTTTTCGATTCTTTTAAAGGCTTCCACGAGACGGGCTTCCTGTAGCTGCATATTAAAAACTTCGGTGTATGCCTGTCTTACAAGAAAATGGTTGGGATCATAGTCTTCCAGCACTTTAAAGATAAGCCCGGCCGAACTTTGTAAAGATTTATTGGAACGCTGCTTCCCTGCATAATTCTGAATCACCATTCCGGAGATCACTGCAATATCCCGGAATTTCCGTCGGGCCATTTCCGCAGAATTGATACTGGCTATCACATCATTCATCAGGTTCTCCCGGGTCAGGATCTTATCTAAATTGTCTTCATGTAAAGGGATTTCTTTATCGCTGAAGAGCTCAAAACCATAATCATTCATTGCCATTGAAAAAGAGATCGGGGCGAGCTTTGAAATGCGGTAAGCGATCAGCGCAGCCATTACCTCATGCACCAGACGGCCTTCAAACGGATACATGAACAGGTGATAGCCTTCACGGTTTTTGATCAGTTCCACGAGAAATTCGTCTTCTCTGGGAATGTGGGAGTTTTTTTCCTGACTGGACAATAATGGATGCAAAAATTTCAGTTCTTTTTCTGAGGCTTTCGGATTTAAGGCATGGGACAGTTTCTCCCTTAAAAAATGGCCTAAGTTGGAGCTCAGGGGCAGCCTTCCGCCCAGATAGCTCGGAGCCATTGCTTTTCCTTTTGCTGCGCGGACATAAACGGTCATGTCTTTGATCATAGCCACTTCAAGAGTTCGTCCCGCCAGAATAAATTTCTCTTCTTTTTTTAATTTTGAGATAAAATATTCCTCCACCATCCCGATATAACCGCCGGAAATAAATTTGACTTTCAGCATGGCATCACTTACTATCACGCCCATATTCATACGGTGAAGCATAGCGATCTTCCGAGAGGTTACCTTGTAGAGACCATCTTCCATAACCACTATTTTATGAAATTCTTCATAGCTTTTCAGAACGCTTCCGCCTATTGTCAGAAAATCCAGTATGCTTTTCCATTCTTCTGCTGTCATTTCCTGAAAAGCAAATACTTTCTTGATCCTGTCAAAAGTCTCTTCAGGGTAAAATCCGTCACCGACGGCCAGAGTCATCAGAAACTGGACCAGCACATCAAAACATAGAACCTGAGGTTCGCGGGGTTCTATCACTTTCTGCTTTACGGCTTCCTTTAATGCCGCTACCTCGATCAGCTCAAGGGAATGGGTAGGGACACAGTAAATTTTAGAGGTCTCAAAAGGGGAGTGCCCGCTCCGTCCGGCACGTTGCAGAAATCTGGCCACTCCTTTGGCTGAGCCAATTTGAATTACGGTATCTACGGGTTTAAAATCGATTCCGAGATCTAAAGATGAAGTGGATACTACGGCTTTAAGTTTTCCGGAACTTAAATTTTCTTCGATCCAGATGCGGAGATGAGCATCAATGGAGCTGTGGTGAATGGCAATCTGGCCTGCAAAATCAGGATAGGCATCCAGTAAAAGCTGATACCACATTTCACTCTGGCTCCGGGTATTGGTGAAAACAATGGTAGATTTTGAATCCAGAATAATGGGAACGATTTTATCGGCCAGTTTAGCACCTAAATGTCCTGCCCATGGAAGAATATCAAGCTCATCCGGAATAACCGGAAGAATATCTATTTTTTTATGTTCTTTGGCCGTAATTTTTGTCTTTTTGATGCTGTACGGAATTAAAACGTCCATGGCTTCATCCAGATTTCCGATTGTTGCGGTGATTCCCCATATTTTTATTTTCGGAACATATTTTCTCAGTTGGGAAATGGCAAGTTCCACCATGACGCCCCGCTTTGAACCCAATAATTCGTGCCATTCATCAACAGCAACGCATTTCATGTCCTGAAAAAAACGGGCATGGTTTTTCTGCCCCAGAAGAAGATGGAGGCTTTCGGGAGTTACTACAAGAATTTCAGGCATATTCCGAACCTGCTGTTGCCGTACTTTCTGTTCTGTATCGCCGTTTCTGACACCAACAGTCCAGTCGAGGCCAATTTCATCCATTGCTTCCTGCATGGCTTTAGCAATATCTTTGGACAAGGAGCGGAGGGGAGTGATCCAGATCATCTTCAGTCCTTTTCTGTACTCTTCGGGACGGTTCATGAAATCCGAAATCAAAGCCAGGAACACAGAAAAAGTTTTCCCGAATCCGGTAGGTGCAACGACCATTCCACTGTATCCGCTTCCGAATTTCTGCCAGGTATCAATCTGAAATTTGAAAGGAGAAATACCCTTACCGGCCATCCATTGCTGGATAACGCTGAATCCGTTACTGTTTTCAAATGCTTTCAAATTATTGGATGAGTTTTTTTATTTCTTCAAGTTCGTCAATTTCATCTACGGTTTTGTCTTTCCGCCATCTTACAATTCTCGGAAATCTCAGGGCAACCCCGCTTTTATGCCTGCTGCTGAAACCTATTCCTTCAAATGCAATTTCAAAGACCAGTTCGGCCTTTACGGTACGTACAGGCCCAAATTTTTCTATGGCATTTTTATTGACAAATTTACTGACTTCCATGATTTCTTTATCGGTGAGGCCGGAATAGGCTTTTGCAATGGTTACCAGGGCATCTCCATTCTTTACAGCAAATGTATAATCCGTGTAATAGGCGCTTCGTCTTCCGCTTCCTTTTTGGGCATAAATCAGAACAGCATCAATAGTGAGCGGGCTTACTTTCCACTTCCACCAGTCACCTTTTTTTCTTCCGGCATGATAAGGGGAATTTTTCTGTTTCAGCATCAGGCCTTCACTGTTGATATCTCTTGATCCTTCCCGTATTGAATTCAGATCCTCCCATTTATCAAAATCTAAGACCTCCGAAAGTTTGATATTTTCAGGGGTTTCATTCAGAAGTAATTCTTCGAGCATAGCCCGTCTTCCGGCCATAGACTTTTCGCGGAGATCTGTTCCTTCGAGTTCCAAAAGGTCATAAACAAAAACTTCGATAGGAATGTCTGCCAGCATTTTTTTGGTTAAAGTTTTCCTGTTTAGTCTTTTCTGTAATTCATTAAAATTTAACACATTGGAATCCTTTACCGCAAGTATTTCTCCATCTAAAACAAAGTTACCTTTCATGGCCTGTACGGTCTCTTTGATTTCCGGAAACTGATCGGTGACAAGCTCTTCACCTCTTGACCAGATAAAGACTTCATCGTTCCTTCTGATGATCTGCCCGCGAATCCCGTCCCATTTATATTCTATCTGCCAGTCTTCCGGATTACCAAGTTCTTCCAGCTCCTTTTCCAGTGGATAGGCAAGACAGAAGGGATAGGGTTTTGAATTATCCGGATTGATATTTTCGGCCAGAATCAGTTCCTGAAATGATACTTCACCGGGAATCCATTTTCCCATCAGGCTGTGCATCAAAGTACTGGATTCCTGGGAAGAAAATTTAGTGAGGGCATTGATAAGCGTTTTATCTGAAACACCGATCCTGAAACTACCGCCCAGTAATTTATTAAAGATTAAACGTTCTGTATAATCCAGTCCGTTCCATGATTTTAATACAAATTCTTTTTTTTCAGCGTCTGATTTATCTTTTAAATGAACAATATCAATCATCCATTGGGACAAGGTACGGTCGATCTTTTCAGCAGGCGGGGGAAGGATAAGAGAAAGTGTTTCTCCCAGGTCTCCTACTGAAGAATAGCTTTCCTGAAACAGCCAAAAGGGCAGCTGTGTGATCTCAAGAGCCCATTCTTTCATATAATTGGTATTGACGTTTCTTTTGGGCCTTTTTCCTGTAAACAGAGCAATAAACCATACTTTATCTTCATCCGGAGCCCGTTCCAGATAATCGATGATGGCATCTATTTTCGCGTTGGTCTTATTGGTAGTTTCCAAAGCATTGATCAGATCTGCAAAATGTTTCATAGCCCGGAATTTTCAATGATTTCTTTTTCAGATTCTTCTTCGTCTTCTCCAAACTGGGTTTGTACAACATCCGATTTGATACCGATTTCATTTAAATATTTTGAAAAAACTTCGGTCTGTCCGTGGGTAACGTGTACGATTTCGGCTTCCGTAGCTTTCACGGCCTGCAAAAGCCCTTTCCAGTCGGCATGATCACTCATGGCAAATCCTGCATCGGCACTCCGCCATCTTCTGGCACCGCGTACCTGCATCCAGCCTGAACAGATTGCTGTGGCGGCATCCGGTATTTTTTTAATGATATTGCTGTCAAGCAATGCCGGGGGAACAATAACAATTTCATGCTGTACTTCTTTTGCATTTTCTCTGAAATCGGCGATTGTATAATCCGGAAGATTAATTCCGACAGATTCAAAGGCTTCATTCAATTTTCCAATGGAATAGTGGACGTATATTTTCCCAAGTCCTTCTACTGCTTTCATAATACGCTGGGCCTTTCCTAAGGAATACCCTATAAATACTGATGTTTTTGAGTTTTCCTGATTTTTAAGAACCCATGTCTGTAGTTTTTTGTTAAGGTCAGGCACTTCAAGCCAGTTATAAATAGGAAGTCCGAAAGTACTTTCCGTGACAAATTCATTGCATTTCACCAATTCGAAAGGAGTGCTCAATCCATCTTCCTGTACCTTGTAATCACCGGAAATAACGGTGACATAACCTTTGTATTCTAATCTGATCTGTGCCGAACCGATAATATGCCCTGCAGGATGCAGCGAAACTTTTACTCCGTTCAGGGTAAGTACTTCACCATATTCAACGCCCTGGCATTCAATATCGATTCCAATTCTCTGGTACAGGATAGGTTTTGTATAATAGTGGCAAAGGTATTTCTTCATTCCCCAGCGGGCATGATCGGCATGTCCATGGGTAATTACCGCCAAATCCACAGGTCTCCAGGGATCAATATAAAATTTTCCCTGCGGACAGTAAATTCCTTTTTTTGTAAATGTTATCAGCTTCAATGGAAAATATTTTGATTTTCTATAAAACGTTCTGAATTTATAGAAGTTTGGTTATGTTTTAGCCTTCAAAAATCTAACCAATCCTGCATTTTGTATGAAAATATTAAAGAGTTTGAAATTAAAACTTTAAATCAATCTTAGCAGGAATTAAAAAAGCAAAAATCTGAATAGCATACCGCCTTCAAATGCATTCATTAATTACATAAACATTAAAGGCAAAAAGTTTTCTGTATTCCTTACGATCATTGACAAAAGTTATTGATCATCTTCCCGCAAGTTTAAACTCTGTTGTTGCTCATGCATTTTTTAAATGATTTAAACAATATGTTCAGTTTGAGATGATCAGTTATATACATCTGTTTTATATAGAGCTTTCCAGCAATAAAACATTGAACCTTTCAGCAATAAATATCCATCTGAAATCCATGACCTTTGTCCTGTAACAATAAAGAAAACAAAATGAGCAAAACAATTTTAATTACAGGTGCAGCAAGCGGTTTCGGGAAAATAGCCGCATTTGATCTGGCTAAAAAAGGCCACAAAGTTATTGCAACAGCACAGGTATATCCTCAGATGAGTGATTTAATCAGGAACGCAGCCGAACAGGGAATTGAACTTACGGTTGATAAACTGGATGTAACGAATTCACAGGACATTAATTATATCATTAAAAAATATGATATTGATGTTCTGATCAGCAATGCAGGTATTATGGAGGGTGGCCCTATAGCTGAGCAGCCACTGGAGCTTATCCGTTCGATGTTCGATGTGAATGTTTTTGGCGGATTACAGCTGGCACAGGGGTTTGTTAAAAAATTTATTGAACAAAAGAAGCCTGGCAAGATTGTATTCACAACTTCAATGGGAGGATTATGGACGGTTCCTTATGTAGCAGCCTATTGTGCCTCAAAGCATGCGATGGAAGCTATTGCTGAAGGGTTAAAAACTGAACTGGCTCCGTTCAATATCAAAATCGCAACCTGTAATCCGGGCGTTTTTGGAACAGGATTTAATGACAGGGGAATAGACTCTATTTTCCGATGGTATGATCCTGAAGTGAACTTTACTCCGGAATCTGCTTTTGACGGGGCAGCCGATTCTCTTGCCCATCAGCTGGATCCGCAGTCTATGGCAGAGGTAATTGTAAATGTAGCATTGGATGACCATTCTAATTTCAGGAATGTGCACCCTAAAGAAACGGAAGATTTTGTAAAACAAATACAGGCCGATGCATGGACTGCAAAAAGTTAAGCAATGAGTATAACATATAGCCAGGCTGCAAAAGCGCTTCAGGCAGCCACAGAAAAAGCAAAATCCATCAATATTCCTGTAAGTATTGCCGTTGTAGATACAGGAGGGCATCTTGTGACCATGGCAAGACTGGACAGTGTTTACGGTGTTATCGATTTTGCTGTTAAGAAGGCGAAAACGGCAGTAATGTTTGGAGTTGACAGTGATGTGATGGGAACAATCATTGCCGGAGCAGGTATTCACGGATATGGCATGCTGAATTCCAATGAAGGGCTTCTTACCATTGCTGGCGGAGTAGTCATCAAAGATGCTGAAGGAAAGATCATAGGTGCGATAGCATCTTCCGGTGGAACTCCTGAACAGGATAAAGAGATTGCCGGGGCAGGTGCTGCTGTTATCGCTTAAATTTCAGATATTTGTATCATGGAGAAAACTTCGGAAATCATATTCGATAAGCTGGTATATTCCTGTGCTTTTGAAATGTACAGGGGACACGAGGAATTCATTCCCGATCATTTTCTGGGCTATCAGCTGTCCGGTGAAACACATGCTTTTCATGACAAAGGCAAAACTGTTATAAAGGAGAATACAGTAGTGCTCGTCAGAAAAAATCAACTGATCCGAACGGTAAAATACCCTTCAAAGAATAAAAAATACCAGTTTCTGTCTATAACTCTTGACCAGGAAACACTCCGTCAGTTTGCAGCAGAACATAAAATAAGT
Source organism: Chryseobacterium sp. UF-81 (assembly GCF_058245105.1). Lineage (NCBI taxonomy): Bacteria > Pseudomonadati > Bacteroidota > Flavobacteriia > Flavobacteriales > Weeksellaceae > Chryseobacterium > Chryseobacterium sp. UF-81. Next base: position 204,158 of record NZ_JBSIBX010000004.1, read on the forward strand.
CCCTCCGAAAGATTTTCCGATACTGAAAAGCTTTTTTTTGAGCCTGATGAATTTTTCAGCGGGTATTTTGTTTCACTGCTTCCATATATTGACAAAACAAAAACAGCAACTTCCAGACTGGCGGTTTTGAAGGTCAAAGAGGCAATAGAGCTAGTTCTGCAGAGTAATCCTGATTTTAAAAACCTGCTTTTTGATTTTTCAGAACCGCATAAGATCGATCTTAAGGAGTTTATGAATAAGAATTTCAAATTCAATGTGCCGGTGGAAACATTTGCAAGGCTCACAGGCCGTAGTCTTTCCGGGTTTAAGCGTGATTTCAGCAAAGCTTTCAACATGACGCCTAAACAATGGCTTAAAGAAAAAAGACTGGAAGAAGCATATTACCAGATCCGGCATAAAAACAAAAAGCCGTCTGATATTTATCTCGAACTGGGATTTGAAAATCTGTCCCATTTCTATTATTCTTTTAAACAAAAGTTTGGTCTTACGACCAGCGAGGTTTAATTAAAAAAACACGCTATCTATAAAAAGGGGCAGCTTATCGCTGCTCCTTATTAGTTTTATTTTTCAAAATCATAGAAATTGATTCCAACTTTTTCGTCCTTAATTTTTACAACCCGGGTATTCAGCGGATAGAAAATAAATTCTCCGGCACCGCAGATTTTAGCATCCAGAAGATGTCCGGCCAAAGCAGTATAATCTTCTCTTCCCAATGTAATATGAAGATGAAGAGTAGGTTTTCCTTCTATTTCTGAAACATTTCCGGAGATATTGGTCATTTCCATCTGCTCATGGAATGTCCTGTCTACATAATTCTTATCCGAAGGTTTGAAAAAACGCAGCGTAGCTTCGTCTACCGCCCCGATACCGGTAACTTCTCCGGCCTGAATGTTCTGATCTTTAATGAAATCAGTCAAAGCATCAACTATACTTGATCTGTTTTTTACACTTACTATATAAACCTGATCAACTTTTCTTGCAGACCAGTTTTCTCCTTTAAAGTTTTGCCTATCCATAGTTCTTACAGTAAAATTAATATTTAAATTTCCGATCAAAATTCTGTTTTTATTTTTTAAGATAATTAATAATACCGATCACATCATCTTTCCCAAAACCTTCATCGTGTGCAGATTGATAGGTTTCACTCAAGACTTTCGACAAAGGAAAATCAGCACCTGCATCCTGAGCAAGCAGAATGTCCTTCAGCATAAGATCCAGGGCAAAAGCGGGATCGTACCGGTTATTGATCAGCATGGGTGTTTTTACTTTGGTAGCGCCACTTCCGCTGGCACTTTCATTGATGATTTCCAGCATGGCAGTTCGGTCGATTCCTAATTTGTCTGCAAACAGAACGGTTTCTGCCAATCCCTGGTAGATAGCGGACAGGAAATAATTGATGGAAAGTTTCCCTGCAATTCCTTTTCCGTTTTCCCCTAAATGCTTAACTGCTTTTCCAAGTTTTTCAAGATAAGGCATAGCCCGTAAAAGGTCTTTTTCTTCACCACCCGCCATAATGATCAGTGTTCCTTCTGCAGCAGGAACCGTACTTCCGGCTACCGGTGCATCAATAAAAGCTGCTTCTTTTATTTTGATAGCTCCGCTTAGCTCTGCAGTGGCCTGTGGAGAGATCGTGCTCATATCTATAAAAAGTTTTCCGGTAATGTCCGATTTCAGGATATCTTCGTAAACTGCTTTGGCAGCATGATCATCGGTAAGCATGGTGAATATGATGCTGCTGTTCTTCACCAGATCTGAAATCTGAGTATAAACCGTTGATTTTTCTTTAAAATCTTTAGCTTTTTCAGGTGATCTGTTGTAAACTGAAAGCGGAAATCCTGCCTTTTCAAGATTTTTTGCCATAGGGTGACCCATATTTCCTAACCCGATGAATCCTATTTTCTCTTTCTCCATGCTTTATTTTTTTGCGGTGATTAAACAATGGCATTAAAGCCAAAATATAAAATTATTTACACTTTAAAAATGAATTTTATAATGTAAACCTGCTCTATTTGCAGCAAAAAACCGACCAAAGAAAGGCTATATTTTTATAATATTTTTTGTTGATTAACTTTTAAAACCCGGAAAACTTACGGAAATTTGCAGCAAATAAAAATCAATGAAGATCATAGATGTCGAAAAATGGAACCGGAAAGAGCATTTTGAATTTTTTTCAAAAATGGCAAGCCCGTATTTTGGTTTTACCACTGAGGTTAACTGTACCCAAGCTTATGCCTATGCAAAGGAAAACGGACATTCTTTTTTTGCCACATATCTTCACCGGTCGATGGTTGCCGTAAATGCCGTAGACGAGCTGAAGCTGCGGATTGTAGACAATCAGGTGGTTTTATATGATGCTATTCATGCAGGAACAACGATAGGAAGGGCAGATGGGACTTTTGGCTTTGCGTATATCCCTTTTTCAAATGATTTTAATACATTCAATGATATTATGCAGGCGGAAATAGAAGATGTACAGCGCACATCAGGGATCAGGATGAATAATGGCGAGCTTGGTAAAGATCTCATCAGGCATTCAACAATTCCATGGAATTCTTTCAGCGCGCTGCTTCATCCGACGAGTTTTAACAATTCGGAATCTGTGCCAAAGATCACATTCGGGAAATTCAGTATCCGTGACGGAAAAAAATATCTACCTGTTTCTGTGGAAGCGCATCACGGTCTGGCGGACGGGATTCATCTTGCAAGATATCTGGAGGAGTTTCAGAAACAGCTTGATGGGAGGGTATAAGCCTGATTAATGTTAAGTTCTGTAAAATTATATTTTATAAAAAAAATGAGAAAATCAATACATAATTTTTCTATTTTCTATCTTTAAAATCTTATCCTTTTCCATACTTTTTATCGCTCTTATCACCGTTTCTACACGCAGGCCGGTAAGCGAAGCCAGTTGCTGCCGCGTCATGGGAACCTTAAAGGAATAGGGACTTTTGACTTCATAATAACTTTTAAGATAATCCAAAAGCTGTTTCAGTTTCATCACAGGATTCGGAACGGAAAGATTGTAAAGCATCATGTATTTGTAATACATCCTTTCTGCCAAACATTTATAGACGTTCAGACAAATCTCCGGGTTGCTATTTATCAAATTCATAAAACGTGTTTTTGGAAGCCTGAGAACAGTAGAATCCTCTATTGCTATTGCATTCATAGGGTAGGGACGGTCTACAAACAGTAAGGACTCTCCAAAACTCTGGCCGCCTGAAAATATATTCTGGATAAATTCTTTTCCGTTCTCTGTATAATTATTGAGTTTAACCTGCCCCTGCTCAATCTGATAATAAAATATAGAAAATTCTCCTTCACGGAAAATAATATCTTCCGCTTTATAGTCTTTAGCTTCTGCTCCAAATGAAATAAGTAAATCTTCAATGATCATGATTAAGTAAGTTTTTGATTAAAATTAAGCAACCGTTTAGTATTGATGCTTCAACAACAGGAAAACTGAATTTTCAATACTGTAAAGAACGGCCAATTTTGCTCAGCTTTTCTCCATACAGATACCATATATATACCACAACATTGAAATGTTGTCCTTCATCTGAAATCAATATATTCTCAATATAATAGGGAATAAAATCCTTAATAACATTGATTAAGATCATAAAAAACAAAATTCTTATCTGCTACATTTGTTTAAATATAAAGTACAGGTTAACCTAATTTTAAGCTGGAAAACATAATAATACACTATTTATAAAACGGAGCGTGGTATGTATGTGGTATTTTAATTCTGTAGAATTTTAATCATTTTCTCTTTCTTTGTTCCTTTTAAAATAGTTAAAGAATGAACGTCAGATAGAGGTTTGCAAGCAAAAATACCAATCCGGAAAGTGTATTATAATTATAAATTATAGAATGTATTTGCAACCTTAAACTTCCATAACACCATAAACAGCTGTTACAATAACAGGAAAAGAAGAACAGGTACTGGTGCTTTACATATCAAAGCATCAAAAAATAAGTAGAGATGAGAAAAATATTATGAAAAACGAAAAACCGCAATCTAATTTAGAAGATTTGAACCAAAAGATTTTTATGCAGGACGAAATTATTACTTTAGCTAAAGAAAATTCACCACGCCTGTTGAATAAATTCAGGTTAGTTTACCCTGATTTTTTTGATAAAATAGCTAAAATACACCCCAACCTCAAAAATTCTGAATTGATTTTTTGCATTTATCTAAAACTTAACTTCACTACTAAGGAAATTGCGACTTATACTTTTGTAACTCCCAAAGCCATTCAGAACAGAAAAAACCGGATCCGGAAAAAACTTAATATTCCTTCTGAAATGGATATTTACAAGTGGTTTAATGATCTTTAAAAACAATTTTTTGTATTAGATTATATTTGGATTACTGCTTTGTCCAGATCGTGGTAAAGCAGTATCTTCCAATTCTCATCAGCAGCTTCTTTCTGCCATTTCAGTCTTAATTCCATCGCTTTTCTGCCATCAAAATCACTTTTATAAGCAAGATGGTATTTAAGGTAAGACTCCTGAGGAAGATCATCCGCTCCGTAAAAAACAGTTTCCCCGTTCTCTCTGATCCAGAATACCTGCATAAAAGGGGTATGGCCACCCACCACTTCAAAAGAAATCGCTGTATCTATCTCTCCCTGATCTTCATCCATCCATACAATATTGGGAAGACTAATCAGCTTTTCCAGTGTATTAAAATCAAAAGAAGGATTTCCTTTATTTTCCATCGCGAAAGCCAGCTCCCGTTTTTGAATATAGATCTCTGCATTCGGGAATGCAGAGGCAAATCCATTTTCGGTTTTCTGTATACTGCCGTCAATATGATCTTTATGAAGGTGAGACAGGAGAAGTCTAGTAATCTGTTCCGGTTTTATATTTTCTTTTTCCAGTAATGTGGAAATCACAGTTTTTCCTTCAGCATTTTTCCATCCTATACCGGCATCAAGAAGGATATAATCATTGGCTGTAATAATAAGAAAAGGCTGCACAGACATTTTAATTCCTTTCACTGTATCAAAATTTTCATCTGTCAATAGTGTAAAGTCCTTTGTTTTGCTGGCCGAGAAATTGCCTTCTTTAAGAGGAATAATTTTCATTCTGCAAATTTCCCTAATATTTCTAAAACCTGAAAACCTTTTTTTCAATATGACTTATCGTAAAAAACGATTATGCTACCAGCTGTTCAATCCGTTTTTCAGAGCCTTGATATAATTTTTTTCATCAAAAGAGTAGAGGTCAGGGGCTTTATGGGCGCCACCGCGTCTCTGTTCTTCAAGCTTGGTCAGGATTCCCAAAGTCTTCATTTTCCTGTAAAAATTTCCCCGGTTAAGCTCTTTTCCTAATATAGCTTCATATAATTTCTGAAGTTCAGGCAGTGTGAATTTTTCCGGAAGAAGGTTCCGTCCCACAGGTATTGCCGCAATTTTCTGCCTCAATATGAGGAGAGCTTTTTCAATGATCTCCCGGTGATCCATCGCCAGTTCAATTTCCTGCAGTTTGCTGAGGAAGATCCATTCGCAGGTTTCACTGTACTGATCGGGAATGATGTTAAACATTGACGGGTTATAAAGTGCATAATATCCTACAGAAATAAAGCGTTGCTTCTGAAAAAGAGTTTCATCAAAATCCTCAAAATAAGATTCACTTCTGTTTTTTCTTCCGAACACTCCGAATTCTTCAAGATAAATATCTGCAACCCCGGTTCTTTCTTTAAGGATTCTTTTAACAGCTTCATCCAGATCCTCATCTTTTTTAACATAGCCACCCGGCAGCAGCCATTTTTTTCTGTAATTGGTTTTCAGAAGCAGAACTTTAAGTTCATTATGCTCAAATCCGAAAATAACGGGATCGGCTGAAATATGAGGCAGAAAAACCTCTTTTGCCTCGGCAGATTGCTGTAAAAGCTGTTGTTTAAAATCCATGGAACTAATCTGAAATTGTGTCTTATTACAAATTTGCTGAAAAAAAACGAAATCCTGCCAAAAATCCTTTTATAGAAACTTGAAAAAAATATAAGCCACTACAAAATATTAACAGATAGTTTTCCGTTAGAGATAAGGAACAACACTACATGGCTGACTTTCTGTAAAGCTATTACTGATGAAAAAGACAACTCCCACTTTTACTGCTGACAAATTATTTTAAGATTAAATGCCATAGTTGATTGAAAGAGGCCGTTTCAAATAAACGGCCTCTTTTTTTAAAATTGATTATCTTTGCTCATCGTAAAGAAAACTTCTTATCTGACTGTTTCAACAATTAATTGTCAACAGTCCTTGAATCATTTTCTATCCATCCATTCTATTGTAAATTTGAAATAATTCTTATCATATCATGCAGGCAAACTTATCTTCCGGCATTTCCCGTACTGTGATCTGGCTTATGGCAGTTATTTCGGGGCTTGTGGTAGCCAATAACTATTATAACCAGCCACTATTGGCACTCATCTCCAATGATTTTCATATTTCCGAAAGTGCAGCGGGAAGAATTTCCGTTCTTACCCAGATAGGTTACGCCCTGGGACTTTTACTGCTGGTACCTTTGGGAGATAAATTCTTCCGTAAGAAATTAATTTTATTTGATCTGGTTCTTGTATTTGGAGCCTTGCTTTGGATGACCTTTGCCACTGAATTATGGATGCTGTATGCAGCAAGTCTGCTGATAGGAGCGACTTCTGTAATTCCGCAGCTTTTTGTGCCTATTGCAGCAGAATTATCTTCGGATAAAGAAAAATCTTCCAATATTGGACTCGTGATGTCAGGATTGCTTCTCGGGATTCTTTTGTCACGTTTTATTGGAGGTATTGTAGGTGAAGTCTGGGGATGGAGAGCCATGTTCGGAATCGCAGCAGGATTAATGGTCCTGGTGTGGATTGCCGTATACAAAATGCTTCCGGAAATGCAGCCAAATTTCAAGGGGACGTACAAAGAATTAATGAATTCCGTGGTTCATCTGGCAAAGACACAGCCTATCTTACAGCTCGCTTCATTCCGTGGAGCAATGGCCTTCGGATCTATGTGTGCTTTGTTTACAACATTGGTTTTCCATATGGAAAAACCGCCCTTCAATGCAGGTTCTTCCGTAGTGGGAAGCTTTGGGCTGGCCGGAGCTGTAGGAGCGCTGGCAGCGGCAAAAGTGGGAAAACTTCAGAAATATCTGGATATCAATAGAATTATTTTATACTCACTTTTTATAGTGGTGGGAAGCTGGGCGTTTACCTATTTTGCCGGGGAAACGTACTGGGGCTTGATCGTTGGTGTTATCCTGGTTGACCTTGGCGTACAGTCCAGCCATATTATGAACCAGACCAATTACTTCTTAATCAGATCCAATGCGGTTAACAGATTGAATACGGTTTATATGGTTTCTTATTTCATCGGCGGATCACTCGGAACGTGGCTGGCTTCTATAGCCTGGCAATATGCGCAGTGGGAGGGAGTATGCTTTGTAGGAGCATCTTTTGGACTGCTGGCAATCATTGCTCATGTTCTGTTCTGCAAAAAGGTGAATAAATCCCGAGTTTAGTTTTCGGCCTCAAACTAGTTGTAGTATTGATAACTTTTAAAAACCTACACCAAAAACATTTTCTTCCATTTGCTGACGGAATTACGGCTTAACTTGAAACGGCATGCCAGCTGGCTGTTATTAAGTTTATATTTTTTCTGATAATCCAATATTTTCAGGATATCAGACTTCCGGTAAGAACGGTGTTTTTGGTTGAAATTTTCAGTTTGTTTATCTGTTGTTCCAAAGATTATCGTATTCAATTCAATAATATGCAAAAACGACAGTCTGTCCATATTAAGCAATACTTCACATTCTTTTCGCTTGTGAGGAAATTTCTTGGTCAATATATCGGAATAAATATTTTTATAATTAGGATGATTATTTTTCATAGATGTGTATAGATTTAATAAAGAGGGGAATAGATTATTCTGCCTTTTCTTTGTGTTTTATTAACCATTTATAAAGTGTTGTTTTAGGTATCCCATACTCTTTTATTACCCCTGTTCTGGTCATTTCTCCTGTGTTGATCTGTTCCAGTATAAAGTCAATAATTTCTCTGGTGTAGATGCTTTTACGGAACTGAGGAAGCGTTGTTTTTCCGGTTTTCTGTTTTGTACCCGGCGGCGCATAAATAATAAGGTGTTGTGAATAAATACGAAAAAAATCATACTCTAACAGTTTACTCCACTTCAGCAGAGTTTCCGTATCAAGGCTTTCTTGCTGGTACATTTGTTTAACCTCTTCTTCGGTACATTTTAAAAAGTTACATATCCGCTGCATTTCTATCTTGCTTTCTGCAACGCCTTGTTCAATGATTGGTCCAATGTAAATACTTTTGAAATTCATTTTTGTGTTTTTTTAAAAATGACAGGTTTGACTTTTCTTTCTCATAATAAAGCCGGCCGCAAAAAAATAGTGCAAAAGATTATATAAAAACTTATATTAAAAAGCTGGCCGGCTAAGTTTTATTTTATTTTTGGTTTTTTCCTATGATAAAAGAAGCTCCCATTAATTCTTCCCATCATTTGTGTCTTTATGTTCAGAAAAACGGGAGCTTCAGTTCAATTAATCATTTAAGACGACATTCTTTGTGCTGTCATAAAGACACGTCGGATGTTATTAGCAGGATTAGCATCATTCAGGTTATCTACAGAAACATAAACGATTATTCTGTACCAGATTGCGTCTACAAGTAAATCTATTGTTTCTATCTCCATAGAATCATCAGTACCGGTCATAGCAACTGCAGGAGCTGAACTGCTATTCATATTATCTCCATAGTTAAGATAAATTCCGTTATCTGTTTCTATATAACCTCCCGGAGCAAGTAAAATATTAGCACGACGGTAGCGGTCTACGCTTGATAATGCTGCATACCAAACTTTAATGTTAGAATTAAAAATATTTACCAAACGAGGATTGTAGGAAACCGTTCCACTGCCTGCATTGGAACTGGTATTAAAATTAAGATCCAATTTCACTTTTTGTCCTAAAATAGCATCATAAGTACCACCAACATAGGTACTCAATAATCCTACGTACGTCGCTGGTAATGTATAGGTGAAGAACTGATATTCGCCAGGAGCAAGTACTTTTCCAAGGCCAACTGTTGCACCACAGCTCTGTCCTCCGATTGAAAGGGGAAATGTTGTTGTATTCGGGCTGGATACCGTTGGTGTTCCGGAAATAGTATAGTTTAAAGTACCGGATCCCTGTGCAAAACTGCCCTGCGGAAGTGTTGCTGTAAGTCCGTTTACAGGTCCTATAGTCTGTGCAGCGTATATTCCTGCATTTCCTCCTGTATAAGGAACCGACATTGTACCATTATAAGGAATGCCTGCAGTATAGGTTAGCGGAACCAGATTGGCACTTGTACAGTCCAAACCACCTATTGTACCTGGTTGTAATGAGTGATTATCCAAAGCTCTCCATTGGGTTCCATCCCAATATACATATCCTACAAAGGAAAAAGTAGGAGCTGTTCCTAAGTTATACACTAATAAGCCAATCGCAGGACTTGGTATTGTAGCCGCGTCATTATAGGCTGTTAAAGCGACCCTTGGTGCTAAAAATCCTTTTTTGCTTCCTGATGCAAGCTGGTTTACATTAAGTTCCAGAATAGCAGAGGCGTCGGGAGTTGTTCCGATACCTGTGGATCCTGATGCGGTTACAATAAAGTCATCTTGTAACTGTGCTGCAGTGGGAGTTCCTGTAGTCACATTATTTTTGGCACCATCTATATTGAAAACCCCTTGTGGATTTTGTGTGTTGATTCCTACCTGAGACCAGGCTAAGGAAGATGTTGTTAAGGCTATTGCTAAGTATATATTTTTTTTCATTGTTGTTTAATTTAGAATCGATTGAATAACAGTATGCTCTATTCTGTTATTATTTATTTTTTTATGATTTTGTAACAGATTTTCAAACTTAATGAACACCTGGTTACACTTGAGGAATATTCGGGCTTATTTGCTTATAGGTTTTAGTTCCGTATTCAGCAGCAAATTATATTAAAAAAGGAGGGGGCCGGATGCTGAAGACCCTTATATAGGAATGGGATACCGTATTATTATTAAACTCTGATAAGATATCTTTTGGGAAAACAAAAGAATAAAGGCTAAAAGAGTTTTCGTTAATCAGCAGTTTATAATAATCATTATATGGGGAAGGAATACAGCATTTGCTGTCTGCAGCTAGAATAAAATGATTTTGATTCTTATCTGCCGGAAAACAAATATTTATAGACTGAGTATGTTGGGCAGGTTTGCTTTTCTTTACGTCAGCTGGCTCCTTAAATGTTTTTTTGGCAACCGCTTTTGCTGACGGGACATTGTTTTTCTTTTCTTTATAAATGAAAACATTCTGGGAATTATAGATTACGGTTCCTTCCGAAACATAAAGAACCTTATCCGTTTTTATTTCTTTGGTTTTAATTGGAGAAGAGGACACATCTTTTGTAATGGTATGCAATTGATCTTCATTGAAAACATATCCTCCTTCGGATACAAAAATTACAGCGGATTTATTTTTTTCATTACTTTTGCCAGACTCGATTTTATGATTAAATGAAGGACGCATACCATAAGCATACAAAGTCCCCGACGTGAGAACATGTATTAAAATGCTTTTTGCTATGGTCACAATATTTTTCATCATTTGTATTTCGCTGCAAAATTATATGCATAAGTGTGGATTGAAAAACAAAAGGAGCCAAAGCATCAATGAAAAGTCACTTTTTAATTAAAGATCAATAAATTTAGTTATCAGTAAAAGCAGATAAATTAAAACACTAACAACCAGAATGTTACATAAAGCAAAGATCACTTTTCATTGGCTATTTAGTATAAATAACACAAAAAATGGATAATACAAGACTGAGAGAACAGGAGATCTTAAGACTAAAAGAGGAACTTTCAATAAGATATAATTATCTGATGGGAGCTATTTTATTATTGTTTACATTAATATATCTGTTCATCATAAAAGAAAATATAGTTGGATATTATTGCCTGGTTGGAGCTGTTTTTATGTTCGGTCATCCCTATGTTTTTAATACTTTATTTCCTTCACTTCCTTTAGAAAAAATAGTCCGGGGTTATCTTATTATTGCGCCCGTATATATCTTTTTTATTATCATTTATTTTTGGAAATACTCTATTTTCCAATTTTGCTGGCTGGTTCCCGTACCACTTGGGGCCTATATTTTCCTCGGTAAAAGACAAGGTTCTATTTTTGCGGTGTATACCTTATTCATTGCAGTTGCAGCATTTCTTACCTGTAATATTGGCCCATTCTACTCAGTAATAAAGCCCTACGAAAATATCTTTCGGTATAATGATCTGCTCACATTTGGATTTAATATCACCATTGTGTATTTGCTCATTTACTACAAAGAGAAAATAACGGAACAAGAATTTCTTTCCATTATAGAAAAGAAGAAACGCATTACGCTTCCTATTACACTGGATGAAAAAGAAATATCCGGTGCAAAGTCATTATTCGAAAAAATAGAAAATGAGATCATCACAAACAAGCATTTCACCAATCCAGAGTTTAATATTTCGATGTTATCTACTATTCTGAAAATCAGTAACAACTATATTTCAAAATCAATAAGGATACAGGGATATTCTAATTTTAATACCTATGTTAACTCTCACAGGATTAGTTACGTAAAAGAACTGATTGCAAAAAGTGATCTGGAAAAAGTAACCCTGATGTATATTTATACCGAAGCAGGATTTATCAACCAATCTACCTTTAATAAAACGTTTAAACAATTTGTCGGAATGACTCCAAGCGAGTACATTCAAAAAGAAAGTAGTAAAAGCTAATACCAAATAGGATTTGGCACTAAGTTAAAGTTATAACATATAAAGAAAGAGGCTGTTTCAAAAGATAATAATGCTCTGAGAACCTCCTAAATAAAAAATTGTCAATGGGGGAGTCCGAGAGAGTTACTTTTGAGACAGTCTCTTTTTACATCTTTGATTGTTTTTAGAATCGCGTCTTAAGGAGCTGTAATCTGATCTATTTTTATAAATACTTTCATTGTTAACGGGTTAGTGCTCGTCTGCCCTCCAATTGCTCCTGCCATCATAGTAGCTGTATAGGCTACTTTTGTTGTAGTAGATGTATCTATCCAGGTATAATATCTATATTCGGGTCCATTATTAGATCCCTGATAAATACCTGGGTCTCCCCAATATACTCTTGAAGCGGTTGTGCTGGTGCTCCATGTATTTCCTGTATTAAGATCCCCTCCGAATAAATTGGGAACAGCTGTTAAAGTATTCCCCGCCTGGCCGATATATCCTCCGTATTCAGTTGAGTTGTTCCACATTAAAATTTTATTGGCACCAGAATTATTCCTTATCTGCACATCTGAGAACTGTACCTGTGTTGTGTTATTGGTGGCAGTAGCTGATGCCGTTTGATTGGAATGCTGTAAAAAGACTCTGAAAGTATATAATCCATCAGGCGTTGTTGCTTCAACAGAAAAGCCTTTAGTTCCATTTGAATCGGTTACAAATTTCAGATAATCCATTACCGCAAGGCTTTTAATATCGGCAGTTACTTGATTGCCAACATTTATACTGCTGCAACCGGTAAACCCAGGATTCAATGTGATAAATGGTGTTAAATCAAATGTAATCCCCGTAGGAGAGTTTTGAGAGGCAATAGGTGTTCCCGATACATTAAATGACAATGAACCTGAACCCGATTCAGTTTTACCGTCTGAAATAGTTGCAGTTACAGCAGGATTACCTACCGATGTAAGTATTGTCCCGGTAAATTTACCGCCATTAGAAATAGTATATGGAATTTTAATAACGGTTCCTGCAATGAGAGGTGTACCACCTGTTATCGTCTGCTGAGGATCTAATGTGGCTCCATTACAATTTAATGTGGCTATTGCATTAACTGAAGAAGAATTGTCCATAGCTCGCCATTCTGTACCATTCCAAAAATAAAAGCCCTTAGGTAGGGCCGTTCCGGTATTATACACAAATAAGCTAACTGCATTGGCAGCAGTGCCTAGCTGAACCGTTGTTGTTGTTAAATTTACTCTAGGAACAAGTATTCCTTTGGTAGTGGATATAATATCCAACACCGAAGAAGGATCAGGCACTGTTGTATTAATACCTACTTGAGCACCAAGTGTCAAAGAAGTAAAAACAAAAATTAATGTTTGCAAATGTTTTTTCATGTTTTTATCTGGTTAAAGTTATTAAATCATCTAAATTTCAATATAATCAGTTATATATTATTAAAATTTATTTCAATAAAGTAAATATAATATATTATATTAAAAAAAAATATAAATATTAAATAATTTTTTTTTAACATAAGGTAAATTTATGTAATTGACTGTTATACATGCAATAAGACTTTTTGACTAACCCCTGAAACTATACAAGCCAAATATGCATCAACAATTCACGGACAACCTTGCATTTGGTATTATTGAAAATCAGAAGAGCATTATTCTGTATTCATAATATACTGTAATAAATTTTGTTACAATTAAAAAATGTATTAATTTTGCAGTCTGATAATTCATCAGAAATTAAATAAATAAAGAATGAAAATAGAAATATGGTCGGATGTTATGTGTCCGTTCTGCTACATCGGGAAGAATAATTTTGAACAGGCCCTTGAAAAGCTGTCATTCAAAGACGAGATAGAAGTAGAGTGGAAGAGCTTCCAGTTAGACCCAACCTTAGATGCTGTTCAACCCCAGAATACGATTGAATATTTTAAAGAGAAAAAAGGGTTTCCTGCAGACCAGGCATCTCAAATGATTGGCCAGGTGACCCAAATGGGAAAAGGAGCAGGAATCGATTTTAATTTTGAAAAAGCGCTGATCATCAATACTTTTACAGCCCATAAATTACTTCATCTTGCCAAAAAATACGGTAAGGCGAATGAGATGGAAGAAGCTCTTTTTAAAGCTCACTTTATCGACGGAAAAAATGTAGGAGATATTGAAGTACTTCTTTCCCTCGCAGAAAATTTGAATATGGATAAAGAGGAAGCAAGACAGGCCCTGACATCTGATCAGTTCGATTATGAAATCAGTCAGGATATCCAGGAGGCCAAAAACAATGGTATTTCCAGTGTTCCTTTCTTTGTTCTGAACGGGAAATATGCCGTATCCGGGGCACAACCTGCAGAAGTTTTTGCAGATGCCCTTCAGCAGACCTATAAGGAAACAGTAAGCCCGTTTAAAGACCTTTCAAAAGACGGCGGCGCATCTTGTGATACAGATGGATGCAGTGTTTAATCGTGTAAGTAAGTTTGAGAGTATTACGGTTGAAGGGTAAATGAGGCAAGAGATGCCAGTATTTCCAATTGATTAACTTTAGTGAAGGACAGTAATATTCGTGGAATTTGTGAAAAGATTAGTGACATTAGTGTTTTTTGATAAAAAATAAATTAGCTTTTTCAATATAAAACACCTTACACCGAGGTGTTTTATTATTAAAAGCTTTAAATAAAAAAGAAAGAAGTTAAATTTTATCCCTTCAATGCGTATTTTTGTTTAAATATTTTACGTTCAATGATAAAAATCAATGCCGAAGCTCAATATCCGGTTTCTGAAACCCTGTTTGTCTTTGCTTTGGATTCGGAGGCAGGACAGGCTTTTGAGGGAAAAAATAAATTGGTAACAGGAATAGGAAAAGTAAATGCAGCCATTGAACTTACCAAAGAAATTCACGCTAAAAAACCTAAACTGATTGTCAATCTGGGATCTGCGGGAAGTAAAAGCTTCGGTAAAGGAGAAGTGGTATGCTGTACAAAGTTTATCCAGCGGGATATGGATGTAAGAGGCCTCGGCTTCAGTCTTTATGAAACTCCCTTATCCGGAATTCCGCCTGTTCTGGAATATGGTCTTCAGATGACCGGTCTTGAAAAAGGAATCTGTGGCAGCGGCGACAGTTTTGAGATGAATCATTCCGAAACGGACTATAATATTGTAGATATGGAAGCCTATCCGCTTGCCCTGATCGCCATGAAAGAAAATATCCCTTTTCTCTGCCTGAAATATATTTCTGATGATGCAGGAAGCGATGCAGCAGACGACTGGGCAGTTCAGGTGCATCTGGCTTCTGAGGCTTTTAAAAGAATATTATTCTCATAATATAAGGTCTGGAGAAAACTTGATGACTTTAAAATTCCATTCTGCATTTATATGACAGTTACTTTTTATCAGCCGGTAGATCCTCTTCTTAAAACATATATTGAAGGATATTATTTTGTAGAAAAAGATACTATGGATCAGCCGGTCAGGTACCTTACTTTTCCGGACAACTATTTTATTGTATCAGCCTGCCAGAATGTAGCAATTACCCAGGATAAAGGATGGGTGGAAATCAGCAGATCGTTATCCGAAAATTTAGTGATCGATTTTGTTTCCAGATGCTCTGTTCCTACTGAAATTTTTTACCGGGAGTCCGTTAATGAAATTACAGTTTACTTTAAGCCATTGGGAATCTATCACTTTTTTGATGCAGATGAGAATGAAGCCTTGCAAGACCGCATTCATTTTTCAGATTTTAAAGAAATGATGAATACTGTTTTAAATGAATCCGGCAGGAAAAGACAGATTGAAATGCTGGAAGCGTACTGGCTTTCAAAATTCAAGCAGAAAAATTTAGTATTGCCCTATAATCTATTGGCTGATTTTGAAACCGAGCTCAGCATCGAAGAAATTGCAGTAAAAAATGGCATAACAAGACAATATCTGAACAAGATCTCTAAACGTTACTTAGCCAAACCTGCCTCTGAATTCAGAAAAATACAAAGATTTCGTAAAGTTTTGATTTCAAATAAAAAGGTAAGGAACCTCACAGAGCTTTCCTATGAAAATCTTTTTTACGACCAGTCCCATCTTATTAAAGATTTTAAAGAATTCACTAAAATCAGCCCCAAAAAGTTCTTTGAAAATGTAGATATTGAACAAAATAATATCTGGCTGTTTATCTGAGTTTCCATTTTTACAATTTATAGTATCATCATTGAAATACTTTTACTGAAATATTAAATCTAGTTTCAATGAAAAAAATACTGTCCGGAATTTCTCTTTTCCTTTCTCTGGTTTCTTATGCACAGAAAGATGACACCAGCGCAATACTGTCTGACATTACAGAAAAAATAAAGAGCTACTACATCGATAAGGAAGCTTATAAAAAAGCAGATTCTTTATTTCAAAATGAATCTGAAAAGGGAACTTTTAAAAATTTAAGTAAAAAAGACTTTGCCGCATTTCTCACTCAAAAGTTGAGAACAACTATAAAAGACAAACACTTTTTTGTTAAATACCTCGAAAACTACAGCCCACAAAAAGCTGTAGATGAGAAAGAAAGAGAAAAAGAAAACAATTTTCATAACAGCCTTGAAAATTTTGGATTTGAAAACGTTCAACGCCTGGAAGGTAATATCGGTTATATTAATTTCAAAGGTTTTGCCACCCCTCAATCCAGTGAAAAAACATTGGCCGCAGCCATGAATTTTATTGCCAACACTCATTCATTGATTATTGACCTGCGAGAAAACGGAGGAGGAGATAATGGAATGCTTCTCCTGTTCTGCAGCTATTTTTTTGATAAAAAAACGGATCTTTATACTACATACTTCAGAAATAAAGATGAAACCGTGATAAACAGCACCCAATCTAAAGTTTCCGGGCAAAAATATCTTCATAAAAAAGTCTATATTCTGACCAGCAAAAAAAGTTTTTCAGCAGCAGAAGGTCTTGCTTACTTTTTGCAGGAACATAAGCTGGCCGAAGTAATAGGTGAAAAAACAGAGGGCGCTGCCAATCCGGTAGATCATTTTATCATCAAAAATCAATATTTACTGCTGGTTCCGACCGGACAGATAAAATCCGTCATAAGCCATAAAAACTGGGAACCTGTCGGGGTAATTCCTGATCAGGAAGTAAAAGCTGAAGATGCTTTAAAGACTGCTCACCTTAAAATTTTAAAGAATATTTTAAAAACAGAAACAAAAACAGAATTAAGCATACCCGAAATAAAAAATCTTATCAATAAATTAGAGCAATAAAATGTTTAATATGTCATCTATAATCATTCATAATGCCGGAATACAGGACCTTGAAACCGTCCAAAATATAGGCCGGCAGACTTTTTCAGAAACCTTTGCAGAAAGCAATTCTGAAGAAGCTATGAAAACATATCTTGAAGAAAGCTTCAGTACAGAAAAAATCACATCAGAATTAAACAATCCCGATTCTTATTTCTTTATCGCGTGGGAAGAGGATAATCCCGTTGGCTATCTTAAATTAAATTCCGGACCCGCACAAACTGAGCTGCAGGACGATACTTCCCTGGAAATAGAGCGTATTTATGTCAAAAAAAGCCATCATGGCCAGAAAGTAGGTCAGCTGCTTTATAACCAGGCTCTGGAAACCGCTAAAAACCTGAACAAAAGCTACCTGTGGCTGGGAGTCTGGGAAGAGAACCTTAGAGCCCTGAATTTTTACAGGAAAAATGGTTTTGAGCAGTTCGGAACCCATACTTTCAGATTGGGAAATGATGATCAGACCGACCTGATGATGAAGAAAACCTTAAATTAATCCTGTCAGCTTTGAAAGAACTTTTAGAACAGATCAATGCCTATTATCCACTGTCGGAAGAGACAGTTGGGGCACTGATGAATATCTGTACAGAAGAAAAATTCCGTAAAAACGATCTTCTCCAGGAAGCCGGATCTGCGGCCAGGTATTATTATTTTATAAAATCAGGTCTGGTAGGGTACTACACTGTGGATGAGCAGGGTGACTCCGTGTACAAAATTTTCTTCGAAGAAAAAAGTTTTGTGGCTTCTACGGCAGCCGTTATCAAAGACAAGCCCAGCGACTTCAATATCATCGCTTTGGAAGACTGCTCGGTGATCAGATATCCGGCGAAAGCTTTCAGAGAACTGATCACGAAATACCATGATCTGGCCTTATTTCAAATTCATTACCTGGAAAAAAACTGGGTGGTGAAAAAAGAGCCGCTGGAGATTTCTTTAAAGCATGAAACAGCCAGACAGCGTTATTTACAGCTTCTGGAGAACAAATCGCTCCATGACCGTCTGAAACAGCATCACATTGCTTCCTATCTGGGAATTACACCCACTCAGCTGAGCCGCATAAAAAAAAAATAAACTGACAAAAGCTTCAACATATGTTGAAGCTTTTTTATTTTCTCAGCCGCATCTTTGTCCTATAAACAAGAACAATGGTACATCTAAATAAGCAAAAGAGAAAGGAAGATGAAAAGTCGTCGGCTTCATCGAATCAATGCTAATTGATTCCCTCTTGCTCACTTAAAATATTCATCGTAATAGTAACCTTTTGCGTCAAAAAAATAAGATTACAGATGTTCCCAGTTCATCAATTAAAATTGTATCCTATGAAAAATTTTGCAAGCATCGTATGTGTATTGACGGTATCTGCACAGCTTTCCGCACAGAAAATCATTCATCAAGAAGTTTTCAGTGCCAAAATGAATAAGAACATTAAAACGATCATCATTACTCCGGATGTGCAGCAGGGTGCGACCTACCCATCTATTTATATCCTGCATGGTTACAGCGGAAATCCGGAACGGACGATCAAACAGGATATTCCGGATCTGATTCAAAAAGCACAGGAATATAAGACAATTTACGTACTGCCGGATGGAAATTACAATTCATGGTATGTAGATAGTCCGTTGGTTAAAGATTCACAATATCAGACTTTTATCGGACAGGAACTTGTAGATTTTGTCAATAAAAGCTATCCTGTGAAAAATGATAGAAAATTCCGCGGTATCCTGGGCTGGAGCATGGGAGGTTATGGCGCTGTGAATATTGGAACGACATACAATGACACATTTGGTATTGTGGGAAGTTCTTGCGGAGCTTTGGATTTTAATTCATTCGGGCCAGGCTATAATACCCAATATCAGGTAGATAAAGTATTAGGATCTGCAATATCATTAAATCCCAAATTTCTTACGGACAACAAAGTGAAGACTATGGCTACAGCAGAACAGCAGTATATTTTCGACTGCGGTACGGAAGACACACAAATGATTGAAATGAACAGAAAATTTCATAAAAAACTGACCGACCTTAAAATTCCACATCTTTATATAGAATCTTTAGGTGCTCACGATCCGAAGTACTGGAGCAGATCATTATCTGAACAATTGACCTTATTCAATCGATTTTTTAAGTCATAAAATTGACTTTATATTAACTACATATCTGTCTTTATAATAATTATTTATATAGTTTTATTTAAAGCTGAAGTGAATGAATTCTAAATCTTTAAACCATTAAGATTAATTAAGATGATAAGGATAGTTAAGAAAAATCAAATGATTTTTTTTTAAGCCATACCTTTAAAAGCAAAGCTCACCTTAATAATCTTAAAAACTTATTAAATCTTAATGGTTTAAAAAAATCAATTTAAATAAAAAATCCTTTTAAGACTTGTACTTAAAAGGATTTTTTATTTAAATATTTTCAAAGTTTTTACCCAAATGCTCTTCGATGACAAAGAAAGGGTCTTCTGTAAGCGTGTGCGCTCTCATTTCCAGCAGGCTCACTTTGCTCATCATACGGAGCATAATTCTTCTCTGACATTCGTGTTCTACACCATCAACATTTCTTACCCCGGCTCTGAAAGCGGACCTTCCGTGAGCACATAAATGGTTATTCACCAATATCACATCGCCTGCCTGTGGCGTGAAACCGGAATAGATGAGATCTCTGGCCTCTTCCCAGAACTCCGTCAGATGACTGTGCGCATCATCAGTCTGCTTAATGCTTGGGTTGAACAACTGTTCAGCAGCATCAAACCTCATAAAAGGCAACTCATAATTACCATACAGAACGGCATCCAATGTTTCTTCTTCATCCGCGCCTGTTTCCAGATTGGCATCTTTCGGAATTTTATACATCCGTTCAAAAAGAGGCCTGAATCTTTCTCCAATAGATTCATGGGAACGGATAGAATACAGGGTAGAAGGGACCTGTTCCTCGTTACGGATATACATAAAGCTTAAAAAATCGGCCTGATGTTTCAGGAAGGCGTCTTCGGTATGTACATAAAGATCTGTCGCAGATCCGGATCCGGTCTGAGTTTCCCTCATTTTTTCATCCGGGATGATCGCATGCATTAATCCACCGCCTTTACGCTGGGAATAATATTGTACAGGCTTGGATGGAAGTGCTCCGTGGATCAAAGCACAGGCAAAACCATAGATATTGAATTTGGAATAATCCGCAGACTGCCAGTTAGGAGGCGTATTGCCTATACTTTCCTGATCAATATCCATTAATTCCCTAAACACAAGCGCTCCGTACTGATCTTTAGAAAAGTCGCTGGCAAAATCAGCTGCTATGTGTAGAATTCTTTCGGGTAGAAAATAGGAGGCCAGCTGATGAACATGGGTAATAAAGTCCCTGTTTTCATAGCTGCCATATTTTTTCTGAAGATGCACCGCTGCATCTTGTATCATTCTTCTTTCCTGAGAGGTGATCTCAATGACTCTGGGAAGCAGTTTTACCCCAGTATTACTGTCGTTATTTAAAATTTCTATCGAATTCATTAAAAAAATATTTGGTGTGTGAATATAATTTCTATATTTGTTTTTAATTATTCTAAATAACAATAGCCGATTCAAATTTAGGAATAATTTATCATTCACCAAATAAAAAGTAAAAAAAATGTAAAAATAAAAACTTGATTATCAAGCATATACAATTATGCCTACACAACATCACACAACTTATTGATTTTAAAAATCACCTTACCAATACGTATATGAATAACAATCAAATGCCCGCCGGAGAGATCCTGGGCGTCACCTTACCTCACGTTTCGGGGAATTTTGGAAATATTTTTCATTCTCGCAATTATGATCATTACCGTTCCGCAGTCGAAGAAACTTTAGACCTTGTAGGAACTTTTCTTCACAGAAATGACAAACCTTTCAGCGGAATCGAAGCCAAACAAATGAAAGGCATAGTACAGCAGATAGACCTTAAACAAAAGCTGTCTTCGTATCAGGAGCTACTTGAAGAGGTAGATACTATATATGTAAAGCATGCCACTGCTTTTCATCTTCCGCAGTATGTGGCGCACCTTAACTGTCCTATCGTTATTCCTGCATTGGCAGGAGAAATCCTTGTCAGTGCCATCAATTCTTCCCAAGATACCTACGACCAAAGCGCCGGAGGAACCTTCATGGAAAGAAAACTGATCGACTGGACCGCAGAGCAGTTAGGCTACAATGCAGAAACAAGTGACGGTGTTTTCACAGCAGGCGGATCACAGAGCAACCTGATGGGCCTGGTGATGATGCGTGACTGTTTTTCCCAGAAGAGATACAACCATAATATTAAGCTGGACGGTCTTCCACAGGAAGCAGGAAGATTTAGAATTTTTGTTTCTGATAAATCCCATTTCAGTAATTTAAAGAATGCCTCTATCATGGGATTGGGCGAAAAAAGTATCATTAAAGTTCCTACAGACGAAAGATTCTGCATGGATATCGCTTTACTGAAGAAATACATCAAGAGAGAAGAGCAGATGGGGAATATTCCTATCGGCATTGTGGCTACGGCCGGAACTACGGACTTCGGAAACGTAGACCCACTGGAAGATATTGCGAATGTTGCTGAGCAGTACAATATCTGGATGCATGTAGACGCCGCTTACGGATGTGCTTTATTATTGAGCGAAAAGTACCGTCATCTTCTGAACGGCATTGAAAGAGCGGATTCGGTGACGATCGATTATCATAAATCTTTCTTCCAGCCGATCAGCAGCAGTGCTTTCATCGTTAAAAATAAAAGGGAATTAAGAATCCTGAAACACCATGCAGACTATCTGAATCCTGCCGAAATGGATGAAGAGGAAATTCCTGCACAGATCAACAAATCCATTATCCAGAGTACCCGCAGATTCGATGCTCTGAAACTTTGGTTTACCTTAAGAATGATGGGCAAAGAACAGCTCGCAGAATACACAGATACGGTGATAGACCTTACCAAAGATGTAGCGTCTATGATCACTGAAAATCCGCATTTTGAACTGCTTTCTGATACAGACCTGAGCGTTCTGGTTTTCCGTTATATCAGACCTGATATTGAGGACCTGAATGCTTTGAACCGGCATATCAAAATGAAGCTTTTCTACAGCGGGGAAATTCTGGTGGCAAGTACCAAAGTAGATGGAAATTTTTACCTGAAGTTTACTTTCCTGAACCCGATCACCACAACAGAAGATGTTCACCAAATTTTAAATACAATCAAATCGCATGGAGAAGACTTTGATACAGCAAACTAAGCTTACGGAAAAAACACAGGAAATCACCATCAGAATCCTGCTGAACGGAATGCTTCGTGAGCTTGGAAACGGAAAATTCTATCAGGGAGTTCCGAAATATGATGCCCTTACGGCTCAGGCACTGGAAAACAGTACCTATCCGCTTCATATAAGATTTGAATTAAAGAAAAGCGACATCTTTTTATTCGCTCCGGTTTCTTACCGTTCTGAAAGTACTTTCCATGATTATGGAATGCCTTTATGGATAGTCGATCATAAAAACCAAAAGGTTTTTGAACCGGATGTTGATCAGCTTACTGAATTGGTATACCAAGAACTTTCTGAGCAGTTCAGTGAAAAAGGCCTTGGATTATTTACCAAAAGAATTCACAGCAGCTTAAAAAATCTGGAAATGATCATGGAAGAAGGTTTACAGGATAAAGATGCTCTGACGTATTCTTTCCTGGAATCTGAGCAGCAGCTTCCTGTAGGACACAATCTTCATCCGTTTACAAAAGCAAGAATGGGTTTTTCGAGAGAAGAGCAGCTTCTTTACGGCCCGGAATTCAATAAAGGAATTCAGCTGGAGTATTTTCTGGTGCACAAAAGCTGTGTTCAGGAACAGTCGGTTTTAGAACAGCCTTACAGCGAATTTCTGAAGAGTATGGTTTCATTACCGGAAGATCTTGAAGCGAAATACCTTAACGAAGGTGAAAAACTTTCTGATTTTTATACGGTTCCGTGCCATCCGTGGGAAGCTACTTATCTTTTGTCTATCGAAAAAGGAGCTGAAATGGTCAAGGACCGTACTTTAATCCATATAGGAGCTTTTGGGGAAGAATTCTATTCAACCTCATCCATCAGAAGTGTGTACAGTCCCCATATTCCGTGGATGCCTAAGTTTTCTTTAAATGTTCTTTTAACGGGATCGATAAGGATCAATACGGAGAAAGATCTAAAAAGAGGTTATGCATCAGCTTTATGGAGAAAACATGCAGGAGCAGCATTTGAAAAGGATTTTAACCGGTTTAAACTGCTCTTGGAACCTGTAACATTAGGCGTTTATCATCAGGATAAAAATATTGAAAGCCTTAATCTGTTGATCCGCGAAAATCCGTTCCTGCCGGAAGATAAAATACTTCTTTTAGCAAGATTGTGCCAGGATGAGCCTGCAGACGGACAGAATTTTATTCAAAAATTCTTTACAGATGTTTCTGAGAAACTGGGAACCGGTCTGGAAGAATCGGTTACTATTTGGTTCGCAAAATATATTCACCTGCTGATTACTCCGTTAAACCATTTATACAGCCAATACGGCATGGCTCCTGAAGCACACCAGCAGAATCTTCTGATTCAACTGGATGATCAGTTGTTGCCGAAGACTCTTTTTGTAAGAGATGCACAGGGATATTTATTAAGAGAAAGCTCAAGAGAGCAGTATACAGAACTTTCCAAAGCATATCCTGAGATTGAAGACCTTTTCATCAGGGATGAACGTCTTTTAGACATTATCTCTTACCATGTTCTGGTGAGCAATCTTTCAGCATTGGTGGCTTCATTAGGAAAAACAGGATGGGTGAAAGAAAGAACACTGATCAATATGCTGCACAGCGAATTTGAACAGGTTCATCAGGAAATGCCTTCAGATTTTACCCGTTATGCCCTTGAAAACCGTCATTGGGGCACAAAAACCAATTTTAAGGCCGTTGCCAATGAAATCGATGGTATTACAAGCGCCGCAGCGATTTCTTACGCCAAAGTTCCGAATCTACTTCATTATCATTATTTCTCTGATCAGCTGATTCATCCGAAAGGAAAAGAAGCTTTCTTCAAGCGTTATTTCCAGAAAGATGATGTCACGGTTACCATGAGACCTGTTGATCTTGATGAAGACCTTGAAATGCTTCATGAATGGTTTAACCGTGAACACGCGATCAAAATCTGGCAAATGAACTGGCCGATTGATGAACTGGAAACCTATTACCGTTTAATGCTGCCAGGTGATGAAGCACACAGCTACATCGTCATGAGCAATGGTGAACCTACATGCAATATTGAGGTATACTGGCCGTGCAGAGACATTGTCGGTGATTACTATGATGTACTGCCTACCGATTACGGAACCCATCAATTCATCGCACCCACAGATCCGAAGAAGAAATACGTTTCTCCTTCCACACAGTCTATGGTAGATTATGTATTTGCCCAGCCGCAGGTTGGGAAAATGGTAGGCGAAGGCTCGGTAGATTCTCTGGCTTCTATGATGAACAAGGCTCATGTCGGGTTCAAAGTAGATAAAGTCATTGAAATGCCTCATAAAAAAGCCAACCTTAATTTCTGCTACAGAGAATGGTACTGGGAAAAATTCCCGCAAAACAAAGATGTAGAATTCACCGTAAAAATCACTGAACATGAATAACGATACGATATATAACGTGATCGGAATAGGTATTGGTCCTTTTAATCTGGGACTTGCCGCCTTATCCAATCCGATTTCTGAATTAAAAACCCTTTTCCTTGACCAGAGAGACGGTTTCGATTGGCATCCGGGATTGATGATTGACCACGTAACACTGCAGACACCTTTTCTATGCGACTGTGTATCCATGGCAGATCCAACCAATCCTTTAAGCCTTCTGAATTATCTGAAAGAAACGAACAGATTGTACAAATTCTTTATCAGGGAAGATTTTTTCATTCCGCGTAAAGAATACAACCGTTACTGCCAATGGGTGGTGAGTCAGCTTCCACAGTGCCGTTTTTCAACGCAGGTGGTTGATATCGTGTATGAAGACGGATTGTATCTGATTACAACCATTCACACCAAAACCAAGGAGACAGAAGTGTTCAGAACAGAAAGACTAATCCTTGGAACAGGCACACAGCCTCACATTCCTTCGTTTATTCCGAAAGAGGATTCCCGTATTCTTCATACAAGCTCTTATCTGTACCGTAAGGAAGAACTTTTAGCTCAGGGTAAAAAAATTGCCGTGATCGGTTCAGGACAGAGTGCTGCAGAGGTTTTCTATGATTTATTGCAAAGCCGTGATGAAAATACCCAATTGGGCTGGTATTCACGTCCGGACCGTTTTTTCCCAATGGAATATTCAAAACTGACGTTGGAACTGACTTCTCCTGATTATGTGGATTATTTTTACAGCAGGGATGAAGCAGCAAGAAAATCAATATTAAGCAAACAACAGGCTCAGTTTAAAGGAATCAATTACGACCTCATCAACCAGATTTATGATTTCATTTACGACCTGAATATTGATAACGCTGATCCTAAGCTGACCATCATTCCAAACAGTCAGTTGGATAGAGTAGATAACAGCAATCCGGGTAATTTGACCCTTAAATTCACCCAATTGGAGCAGAATATTCCTTACGAACAGGAAGTTGATTATCTGGTGGTAGGTACAGGATACCGTTATCATGAACCTGATTTCTTAAAAAATATTCAGTCCAGAATTAAAAGAGATTCGACAGGTCTGTTTGCGGTCAACAGGAATTATTCCATAGACCATAACGGCGGCGAGATCTATGTTCTTCATGCAGAAGTACATACCCACAGCTATATTTCTACCGATCTTGGAATGGCGGCCTACCGTAATTCCTATATCATCAATGACATTTTGGGAAGAGAACATTATAAAATCGAAAGGAAAATTGCTTTCCAGGATTTTGATGTAGAGAAACACGCTGCTGTATCAACTGTCAAAATATAACAGAACAATGAACACCAACTTAAAAAATAATACCATCAGCCAGGAAATCTGGCTACAGGCCAACAGAGATCTTATGGTTAAAACGATTGCGGAGTTAATGCATGAAGAACGGCTGAAACCGGTTGCCCTTACTCAGGATGAAGCCGGATTTACGGTCTTTAAACTGGAAACCGGAATTGGAAATATAGAGTATCAATTTCGCGGACAGGAAAGAATGATGGATTACTGGCATATTGATAAAGACAGTATCGAAAAAATCGAAAACGGTTTCAAGACCTCAGCGCTGAATATTCCCCAGTTCTTCCTTGAAATGCAAACCGTATTCGATCTGGATGCCAACACGCTGGCGAGATATACCGAGGAATTATTGCATACCTTATACTGTGATGCACTCATCTTATCCAGAGGGGTGATGTCATCAAAGGAACTGGCATCAAGTAATTATCAAACGGTAGAGCATCAGATGACCGGCCATCCGTGGGTCATCGTCAACAAAAGCAGGTTAGGATTTTCTCCTACCGATCTTGAAACGTTTTCTCCTGAAGCGGGAGAGGATTTAAAAGTCTTATGGCTGGCTGCTCATAAGGACAGATCAGCCTTCCAGTCACTGGAGCATATAAATCAGGAAGGATTTTACCGCTCTGAAATTGGAGACGAATTGTATCAGTCTTTTCAACAAAGACTGATTGATTCCGGAAAGTCTCCTGAAGATTACAATTTTATTCCCGTGCATCCGTGGCAGTGGGAACATAAGTTGAAGATTCACTTTGCAGGCGATATCGCATCCGGTATCTTAATTCTTTTAGGAGAAGGAAATGATATCTACAGCCCGCAACAGAGCATCAGAACTTTGTTCAATACAGAGCATCCTGAAAAAAGATATCTGAAAACTGCTGTTTCTATTTTAAGTACAGGAAATATCAGAGGACTGTCGCCTAAACAGATGAAAATTGCCCCTTCCATTACAGATTGGGTGAAAGGACTCATCAAAGACGATACTTATCTTGAAACAAAAGGAACCATATTTTTAGGAGAAGAAGCTTCTATTGCTTATCTGCATCCTCAATATAGCTCGATTGCCGGTGTTCCTTATCAATACAATGAATTTCTTGGGGCTTTATGGCGTGAGAGTGCTTCCAATTATTTACAGGAAGACGAAGAAATGTTTACCATGGCTTCCCTGCTCTTTGTAGATCAACATGGAGTTCCTTTGGTACAGGCTTTTGCAGAACAGGCAGGAATCAGTATTCAAGAATGGATCACAGATTATCTGGATGCCTATCTTACACCGCTGCTTCACATTTATTATACCCATTCTCTTTGTGTGACCCCTCATGGAGAAAACATCATGGTCGTATTGAAAAATGGAGTCCCGCAGAGAATTGTCATCAAAGATTTTGTAGATGATATTGTCCTGACCACAGAAGCAAGGGAGAAACTTCCTGATCACCTGGCAGACGGGCTAATCCAGTCTTCCAACAAGGAAAATGTTCCGTTGTCCATTCTTCTGGGTGTTTTTGATGCGTTCTTCAGATATTTATCCAATGTTCTGCATACCCATTCCAATTTTCAGGAAGAGACCTTCTGGACGCTTGTTCATGAGTGTATAGAGAACTATAAAAACGATAATCCTCATCTGAATGAGCGTTATGAAAAATATGACTTGTATGTTCCTACATTCAAAAGATTCTACATCAACAGTCTTCGTTTGAAAAACAACGGCTACAGTGAAAATAAAGCATTTGGTATTCCAAAGAAAGACGGTGCACTGCCGAATCCTTTGTATCAGATTGCCAATAAAAACTCTGTAGCGGCGGTATGAGAAAGTTTCTGCATCTTGTAAAAGAAGGATCTGTATTTGCGTACGGAGCTTTAGCGGGAAAAAAAGTAGAACTTACCTCAGGTAGTATCAACCGTTCTATCTTCAGCCTTGCCATTCCAATGGTAATGGAACTGGTGATGGAATCTGTTTTTGTCAGCATCAATCTTTTAATCATTGCAAGATTGGGAGATAAGGTCCTTGGGCTTGTCGGAATTGCAGACAACTACATCAATTTTGCCAATGCGATTGCTATTGGTTTGGGGATCGCTGCTGCAACGCTGACAGCAAGGAGAGCCGGAGAAAAAGATCAGGAAGGGATGAGCCGGACTGCCCATTACATCATATTGCTGGCATCTGCCTTTGCATTACTGATCGGCGGCCTGTCATTTCTTTTTGCCGGTGAGATTATCAGTTTCCTAGGATTTAATACAGGGATGGTAGATAACGGTCTTCCTTTTTCCAAACTGGTTTTTCTGAGTATCGGCCTGGTAATTCTGCGTCTGTCTATCAATGGTCTTTTCAGGGGAGCGGGTGATGCGGATCTGGCAATGAAGTCGCTTTGGCTTTGTCATATCTCCAGTATGGTCTTTGCCGTGGTTCTTGTGTTCGGATTGGGTTTTATTCCTGCTTACGGATTAATGGGACTAGCGTATGCTACCATATTATCCCGGTTGCTGGCGGTTTTATATCAATTCTTCATTCTTCTTACACGCAAAACCAGCGTCAATATCCTGGTGAAATTTCATCGTGACCTGCCTTTAATTAAGAAAATACTGAAAATTACTTTTGGCGGGCTGGTTCAGTATATCATTCCTGCTTCAAGCTGGCTGATTATGGTTAAAATCATCGCCACCTTCGGGACTACTGCTCTTGCAGGATACATTATTGCGCAGAGAATTGCTTCTGTTGCCACGATGCCTGCATGGGGAATAGGAAATGCAGCAGGTGTTCTTACAGGACAGAATTTAGGAGCCGGAAACCCTGACCGCGCAGAGAAAACGGTATGGAGAGCCGGAGGAATCAATATGACCTATTTGGTAGCCGTCGCTATATTCTGGCAGTTCGCTGCAGAATATGTGGTGACGTTCTTCACCAAAGAAGCCGAGGTAGCCAGATACGCCGTACAGTACATCCATGTGGTGTCTATGGCTTATCTCTTACTGGGCTTTACAATGGTGATCAGCCGTGCCCTTAATGCGGCCGGTAATATTATACAGGTAACCCTGCTGTACATGATCATGTTCTATGTGATTCAGCTTCCTTTGGCTTACCTGCTTGGGGTGAGGCTTCAATGGGAACTGAAAGGAATATTCACCGCTATTGTTTCCTCTGAAATTGTACTGGCTGTATTGTTCCTCATGATATTCAAAAATGGTAAATGGAAAACTATAAAAATTTAAAATGCACACAACAGACGAATTTTATGAAATTATCGCATCAGCAATCGCTGTGAAAAAAGAATTGGTAGACGAAAACCTTACGTATCAGGAAATTCCTGAGTGGGATTCCATGTCGCATCTGCTAATTGTAGAAGCTTTGGAGCAGTTCTACCGTGTCAAGTTTGACTTCAACGACATCCTTGAAATGGGAACCGTCGGAAAGATCCGCGAAAAAATGAAAAAATACGATGTACTCGTAGAAAACTAAGTATATGAAAATTTTAGAAAATGTAATTGCCAACAAGAACTTGTTGTTTACAGATGCTTCCACCGGTGCTTCCACGCCGGTTGGAACACTGTACCGTTCTTTAGGCCTTAATCCTGTAGAAAAAGGATTGATCTTTTTGTACAATGACAATCAGCTGCCCAGTATTGAGGTGCTTCTCAATTTCTATGGAACGGCACATGCCATTGCTGTTTTGGGACAGAAACTGCATCCGGAATTTAAAGAACGTCTGGAAGCGGAATACCGTCCCAAATATATTTTTGACCCCTCAAGAGAGGAGGTTCAGGGATATTTATTAAAGGAGTTTTCAGAAACGGTGAAAATCTTTGCTAAAGAAGATTACCAGCCGGAAGTGAATATTCACCCCGACATCAAGATCCTGCTGAGTACTTCCGGAACCACCGGAGTTCCGAAACTGGTGAAGCTTTCGGATGAAAACCTTTATCAGAATGCAGTGAGCATTCTTCAGTATATGCCGATTTTGGAATCTGATGTAGTTCCGCTCAACGTGCCGATTAATTTCGTGTACGGGTTTTCTATTTTTACCACCAACTGTATGCGTTCAGGAAGAATAGTATGTACTGACAAAGACATTATGCAGAAAGCATTCTGGGACGAAATGGAAACGTACGGGTACAGCACGCTGGGAGGCGTTCCTTATCTGTACGAAAATCTGAAAAGAATAGGATTCTTCAGAAAAGACAGCAGCAGCCTGAGGTATATGACCCATACGGGAGGCGTGATCAATGCTGAATTGAGGAAAACCATCTTCAACTACTGTCATGAGTTTGAAAAACAGTTTTTCGCTCAGTACGGACAGACCGAAGCAGGCGGAAGAATGGCTTATCTTACCACAGACGGACTCCTTGAAGAGGAAACATCTATTGGTACTCCTGTACACGGAGGAAGCTTCCGGATCGATCCTGAAACGGATGAACTGCTCTTTTTACATTCAAGCATCAGTGGAGGTTATGCCAACAAGCTTGAAGATCTTTCTACCTACGAGCAGCCTAAGGTTCTTCATACAGGAGACACGGGCAAAAGAGGGCAGAACGGACTCTATTACATCACAGGAAGGATCAAGCGGATCATGAAGCTTTTCGGGATCCGTCTCAACCTGGATGAGGTAGAGTTTATCCTTAAAAATGAGCTGGAAGGCAATACGGTGGTCTGTCTGAACGGCAATGACAAGAAGATCATTGTTCTGTATGACAATATCCATATTAATCCCCAGACCATTACGGAAATAATCAAGAATAAACTGCGCATCAACCCGCAGTACGTACGCACTGAACACATAGAATCATTTCCATTATCACAAAACGGCAAAATAAACTATCCTCTGTTACAAAATTTACAGCATGAAAACATTTAGAACCCTTATATTACTTTTACTTCTTGTCAGCTTCCCGTTTATCGTTTCTGCCCAGCAGAGTGAACGCGTTAACGGCAAGGTCATGCTGTCTGAAAAAGTGCCCGTAAAGAATGCACTTTTAAGGTTAGTGAATACACCATATCAGGCAAAAACCAATAATTTAGGAGAATATTATTTTGATAATGTGCCACCTGGAGAGTATACGCTTCAGGTGGTTTTAAATGACATTGAGCTGATGCGTGAACCAATTCGCATTGAAAAAGATGTCTTTGAAATTCCGGTGATTTATACCTCAGTAGAGAACAACGTGATTGAAGGAATTACAGTATATGCCGTAAGCAGAAATAAATTTCTGGACAAAGACAGTACCTCGGTTGCTAAGATGCCATTGAAAAACATAGAAAATCCACAGATGTATACAAGCATCAACCAGCAGATCTTGAAAGAGCAGCTTATCTATGATGTTTCGGATGCCTTGAAAAATGCTCCGGGTATCGTAAAAATGCAGGGAAGCGCCGGTAGAGCGGGAGACGGAAGTTTCTATTACAATTTAAGAGGTTTCCCTACCAGGGTTTCTATGGTAGACGGTGTTCCTGCAACGACCAATTCAGAAATTGATCCGGCGGATATTGAACGTATCGATGTGATCAAAGGACCTTCCGGAACTTTGTACGGAGGCGCCGTGAATTCTTTTGGAGGATTAATTAATGTAGTGACGAAAAAGCCGAAAGATTATTTCGGAGGTGAGGTTTCTTACCTTTTGGGAAGCTACAACCTGAACCGTGTGACAGCTGATGTATACGGCCCGGTCACGGATTCAAGAAAGACATTATTCCGTTTGAATGCTGCGTATCAGTACCAGAACGGATTCAGGGATTCTGAGTTCAGAAAATCCATGTTTGTGGCCCCAACACTAAGCTACCAGGTAAATGACCGTTTAAAGTTTAATTTGGGGGCTCAGATTTACACGTATGAAGGAACAAATACTCCTATTATTTTCCTGTCCAGAACAAGAAAATTTTTCGCAACGACCCCTGATGAACTGGGATTTGACTGGAAAAAGTCTTATTCCAATAATGATATGACCTTAAAAGCACCTTCCATCAATGTAAAAGCTGAGGTGAATTACAAAATCTCAGATCAGTGGACTTCTCAGACTTTGATCTCAAGAAACTACAGAAAAACGGAAGGATTGTACCAGTATCAGTTTATCAGGGGGAATACCAGCGATGCCCTTTTAGAGCGTAACGTACAGTGGCAGAATGCTGAGGGAGCCTCTACAAGTATCCAGCAGAATTTTAACGGAGAATTTAGAATAGGAAAAATTAAAAATAAGGTTCTTATCGGGTTAGACTATTTAAACCAGTCATTAAACAACAATAATTCTCCGATCGTTAAGTATGACACCATCAATGGACGAAATCTGACAGCTAAATATGGTATGATTTCCAAAGATCTGGCTCTTCAGAAAATACAGACTTTTACCCAGGCCGCCATCGAAGCTGGTATCAAAACCGGTAAATCACCTTTGGAAAGAAATACATTTTCAAGTAACATCTATGGCGCTTATATTTCAGATGCTCTTTATATTACAGATCGTTTAGTTACCTTATTAAGTTTACGTCTAGACCACTACGAAAGCAACGGGCAGTTTGATCTGAACACTAACGCTCTTAATCCTTCTTCACCAAAATTCAAGCAGACAGCATTGTCTCCCAAACTGGGCGTGTCGTACCAGATCTTTAAAGACCGTTTATCAGCGTATGCCAACTACATGAACGGCTTCAGCTACACACCTCCGGCGTCTCAGCCTCTTTCAGAATACAACGGAGATTTCAAACCGCAGAAATCCAATCAGTGGGAAGTGGGAGTGAAAGGAAATCTTTGGCGAAACAGTGTGAATTTCACCGTAGGATATTATGACATTCTGGTTGATAATATGTTAAGATTAACGGAAGTAATCCGCGACGGAAAAAGCTATAATATTACCATCCAGGATGGTGAGCAGAGAAGTAAAGGGATCGAAATTGAAACCATCCTGAATCCAATTCAGGGACTAAACATTATGGCAGGATATTCTTACAACGACAGTAAGTTTGTAAAAGCTGCTGCGAATGTAGATGGTCGCCGTCCGTCATCTTCAGGTCCGGCTAATGTATTCAATTCCTGGGTAAGCTATATATTGCCGATCAAAGGACTTCAGGGACTTGGATTGGGTTTTGGTGTTAACCGTGTCGGTGAGCAGATTACTGTTGATAACACAACTACCGGACAGTTTATATTCCCGGCTTATACTTTAGTGAATGCTTCCGTATCTCTTGAAAAAGAAAGGTACAGATTAGGATTTAAAATGAATAATTTAGGAAATGTACAGTATTTCGCAGGACAGGGAGTTGTAGTAGCCCAAATGCCTCGTAACTTTGTCGCGGAGGTTAGTCTTAAGTTTTAATATGAATTCTATACTAAGAAAGACAGCATATCAAGTACATCTATGGCTCGGGCTAACGTCCGGGCTTATAGTTGTCATCATGGCAGTTACCGGATGTATTCTCGCTTTTGAGAAAGAGCTGAAACATGCCATACACCCGGAAAAATATTTCATCAAAACCATCAAAAAAGAAAAACTCCCATTTTCTGAACTTAAATTGAAAGCAGAGCAGGCTCTTCCGGACAGTTTAAAGGTAAGCAGGGTAGAAATATCCTCCGATCCAACCCGAAGCTATGCGTTCCGCTCCCTGAAAATGGATAAGGAGGCTTTGACCTATTGGGGAACTTATATTCATTATTACAGAGTGTATGTAGATCCTTACACCGGAAAAGTGCTGGCAGTTGAAAATGCAAAAAATGATTTTTTTGAGATTGTGATGGATCTTCACCGCAGGCTTTTACTGGGTGAAAAAATTGGTAAAACGATTACAGGATATTCTACACTGATATTGGCTGTTATGCTTTTTTCAGGACTGGTCATCTGGTTTCCCCGTAAGATGAATAAGAAATCCCTGAAGGGCATGTTTCTCATTAAAACATCAGCCAAATGGAAAAGGGTTAATTATGACATGCACAATGTCCTGGGATTTTATACAGTTATTCCTTTGTGTGTTATTTCCTATACAGCTTTAATATGGAATTTTGAAGGTTTCGACAAATGGATCAAAACAACACTGAACAGAAAAGCCAAAACCGAACAGAAAGCCAAAAGCACAATTCCTTTCGAAGAATCTCCGGACCATAAAAATATTTTGAATATTGTCGGAAATAGGGTAGAACAGAGTCTTGCTGATAAAAAATCTGCACTCATCAGCTTTCCAAAAACAGAGGAAGGGACTTATTATGCTGAGGTGACGTATGGTAATAAGCAATACAAGAATGAACAGTTCAATTTTGATCAGTACTCAGGGAAAATACTAAAGCATCAATCCTACAAAGATAAAAATATCGGTAATGGAACGGCTTTAAGAGAAAGAAATTATGACCTTCATACAGGAAGTATATTTGGAATGACAGGCCGGATTGTATACCTTTTTGCAGGCATGATTGCAGCTTCACTTCCCATCACAGGATTCATTATTTATCTGAACAGAAAAAAGAAGAAATCCAAGAAAAAGAAAGCGAAGAAATTGATTCTCTCCAATTAAAAAAACAAAAATTTTAGATAAGTGTAACCTAGCTGTTACACTTTTTTTATTCTCAAAATCCTCTGTATTTCATAGATTCACACAACGCAAAATCTGTGTAAATCCGTGCCATCCGTGGTGAATTCAACATCAATATTGAAAATTAACCTTTACCAAAGAGTAAAATGATAACCAACTCTCATCCTGCGCTTTCTAAAACATTAAGATAAATGAAGAGAATAAGGTCAATTAAGAAAAATCAATGATTTTTTTAAGCTGTACGCCTTAAGCAAAGCTTAAACTTAATATTCTTAAAAGCTTAATAATCCTTAATGGTTTAAAAATATTTTTTCTCGAAGATTAAAATGATCAGCCAGATCTCCCTTTTATAATAAAGAAAATCAGAGATTTTCATAAAACTTAAGTGTACTTTTTACAGTAAGTTTTTAAACTTTAAATAAACTTAAGTGTTTCAAGAAAACTTTTGTGACTTTTGTGGTTGATATTTTTGCTTAACATACAGCTTCATAAAACGCAAAATCTGTGTAAATCCGTGCCATCCGTGGTTAATTCAACATCAATATTGAAATTGACCTTACCGAATAGTATATGATAACCAACTCTCATCCTGCGCTTTCTAAAACATTAAGATAAATTAAGGTAATAAGGTTAGTTAAGAAAAATCAATGATTTTTTTAAACTGTACGCCTTAAAGCAAAGCTTAAACTTAATATTCTTAAAAACTTAATAATCCTTAATGGCTTAAAAATATTTTTTTCCGCAGATTAAAAAGATCAGCCAGATCTCCCTTTTATAATAAAGAAAATCAGAGATTTTCATAAAACTTAAGTGTACTTTTTGCAATAGAATTTTAAACTTTAAATAAACTTAAGTGTTAAAAGCTTTAGTCTTTTTGTAGTTGATATTTTTGCTTTACATACAGCTTCACACAACGCAAAATCTGTGTAAATCCGTGCCATCCGTGGTTAATTCAACATCAATATTGAAATTGACCTTACCGAATAGTATATGATAACCAACTCTCATCCTGCGCTTTCTAAAACATTAAGATAAATGAAGATAGTAAGGTTAGTTAAGAAAAATCAATGATTTTTTTAAGCTGTACGCCTTAAAGCAAAGCTTAAACTTAATATTCTTAAAAACTTAATAATCCTTAATGGTTTAAAATATTTTTTCTCGCAGATTAAAAAGATCAGCCAGATCTCCCTTTTATAATAAAGAAAATCAGAGATTTTCATAAAATTTAAGTGTACTTTTTACAGTAAGTTTTTAAACTTTAAATAAACTTAAGTGTTAAAAGCTTTAGTCTTTTTGTAGTTGATATTTTTGCTTAACATACAGCTTCATAAAACGCAAACATCTGTGAAAGTCCGTGTCATCAGTGGTTAATAATCCTAAGGTAATTTTTACACTAATTTTCTCACATGATCAGAAAGAATTTCAATACTTTTTTCCATTTCTTCAAAGTTGAGATTGCCAAACCCCAACCTTATCGCTGTAAGATCTTTAGTCTGATAGAGTAGTGTTTTAGGAATAAAGAGATTGTTCTGAGCACAGTTCCGGCTCAGCTGCATCAGATTAATCGGAATAGTCCATTCCAGCCAGAAAGCAAGACCTCCCGATGGCTTTTGGAACTTTATCAATCCGTCTAAACTTTCTTCAAGCAGTTCTGCAAAATAATCTCGTCTTTCCTGATAAACCTTTAAAGATTTTTTCAGATACCTGTGTATTTCCCCTTCCTCAATCATTTCGCCCAAAGCCCTTTCCATTAAGATATCACCCTGGCGGTCTATGATTCCGAGATATTTCCTCATCTCAACCATCAGATTTTCCGGAGCGACAATAAAACCGGTTCTGAATCCAGGTGCCAATGATTTCCCAAAAGATCCGATATAAATCACCATCCCATTCGTATCTGCACTTGCCAACGGAAGAATGGGGCTTTTATCGTAATGAAATTCATAATCATAATCATCTTCAAGAATGATAAAGCCGTACTCGTGAGCAAGTTCCAGCAGCTCAAGTCTTCGCTGGGCACTTAAGGCGACGGTAGTAGGATAGTGGTGATGCGGGGTAAGATAAAGCATCCTTATTTTCTGTTTTTTACAGGCCTCCCGGACGCTCTCTACGATAATTCCGTCTTCATCTATGGGTATTGAAACAATATTAACTCCAGCTTTTTGAAAGATCATATTGACTGAAAAATAGCTCAAAGCACCTACCAATACAGTATCTCCGGCAGAAAGCAGAATTTCGGAAACAATATAGATACTCATTTCCGTGCTTCGGGTGATGAGAAGATTATTCTTTGAAATAGGCAGTCCGCGGGACAGATTAAGGTAATGTGACAGATGTTCCTTGAAAAATTCACTACCGTCGTTATTGTAGTGGCCCAGCATTTTCTGGTTGGATTTTCTTTTCAGAATAGAACTGTAAAACCTTGAATGCTGCCCAATCTGAGTAAGTCTGATATCCGGAACACCGTCATTAAAAATATACTCACAGTCCGAATGTTCAAAAGGATTGTCTAAAATATTAGAAGTTTTAAAAGAAAATCCGGTCGTTTCAGGATAGTTCTGAAGGCTGTTTTTCTCAAAATCTTTAACCTTTACCGGATTTTGCTGATTTTCCCCGATAATAAATGTTCCTTTGTTCGGCAGGCTTTCTACCCAGCCCTGTGCTGATAATTCATCATAAACCGCAACTGCCGTATTCCTGTGGATTTCCAGAACTTCACTGAAGGCCCTCGTTCCGGGCAGCTTGGTCCCGTAAGGCAAAAAACCTCTCTGAATAGCATTGATCAGTTGATTCGCAATCTGCATATAGATCGAAGCTTCGGCATTTCTGTCAATTTCTATAAAACTTTGATAAGGAATTTTAACCGGACTATCCATAATATTAAAACTGGCACCTTTTAATGGTCCGGCAATATACTAATTTTGGTTCAAAATAAATAAAAAGTTACGGGATACGGGTTACGAGCTTTAAAATCTCTTCTATAAGTCATGATCATCACCTCGAAACCCATATCTCGAAACCCGAAACCCGAACCAAAATTGATAAACCTATGGAATTTCAACAGCTCCTTGAAAAAATTGTACAGGATGGTGTAACCCATGCCAAATGGCTGAATACCCTTTCATTCATGGAAAATGCCGGTGCCAGAAAGATCTCTAAATGTGAGCATCCGGTTTCAGTAACTCTGATCCAGCTGAAACATGCTGCTGAAGAACACCGTCATGCTTATTATCTGAAAAAACAGATCGGCAAAATAGATCCTGAATTATGTAAAACCTATGAAGCAGCTGAACTTCTGGCCCCGGTCGCCACCCGGCAGTATCTTCACTCATTAGATATTAAGGCTTGCAGGTATCTTCAGACCGCATTTAATCTGAATAAAGAAGAACTCAAATATGCAGCTTATCTTTTTGTGACTTATGCTATTGAAGTCCGTGCAGATGAGCTGTACCCCGTTTACCAGGATATTCTGACCAAAGAATCTTCAAAAATTATGGTCAAATCTATTATTCTGGAAGAAGAGGGGCATCTTGAAGAAATGATTCATCAGCTCAATGAATTTTCCGCAGACTGGAAATTGCATGCAGAAAATATCCTGACGATAGAAAAAGAACTTCATGATCAGTGGATCAATGCCATAGCAGAAGAAGTTTCCCAATTAGACTATGCTTAAAAAATTTCAGGAAGCTCTCGACAAAAGAAAGGAGGCGGGAATACTAAGAACATTAAAGCCTAAATCAGCCGGCATTGATTTTTATTCCAACGATTATCTGGGCCTGGCAGGAAATAAAGAACTTCAGGCACAACTGCTTCAGAAAGTTCTGGAGAACCCTGCGCTTCTTTCAGGAAGCTCCGGTTCCAGACTGATCAGCGGAAACAGTCATATCGTTCATGAAACGGAACACTATATTGCCCAACAGCATCAATATCCTGCCGCTCTGCTGTTTCCTTCCGGATACAGTGCGAATCTGGCTTTATTTTCTACGCTGCCGGGCCGTCATGATACGATTATTGTAGATGAACAGATTCACCGTTCCGTTCACGATGCGTGCCGGATGTCTTATGCAAAGAAATTAAAGTTCAGGCATAATGATCCGGAAGATCTGGAAAGTATTCTGAAAAAACAGAGCAGCCCCAGTTACATTGCTATAGAAAGTCTGTATTCAATGGATGGAGACTTTGCGCCCCTTCAGGAAATTGCAGTTTTAGCGCAAAAATATAATGCAGCGCTGATCGTAGATGAAGCCCATGCTTTCGGCGTTTTTGGATACGGGCTGATTGAAAAACACCAGTTGCAAAATGATGTTTTTGCAGCCGTAATGACGTACGGAAAAGCTTTAGGAGCCCATGGAGCGGCTATTCTCTGTGATGAAACGGTGAAGTCCTATTTAGTCAATTTTGCTTCTCCTTTTATCTATACCACGGCAGCTCAGGACTTTTTATGGATAGCTATTAAAAGTGGCTATGAATTTTTAAAACTAAAACCAGAACTATCAAAAAAGCTTCATCAAAATATTGAAATCTTCAGAAATCAGAATATTGAAACACCTTCTTCAGAGATAAGCCCGATACAGGCTATAATGGTTCCGGATAACAATCAATTAAGAAACTTACAGACAGCATTATCCGGCAATGGATTTTTGACCTATGCCGTTCACAGTCCGACTGTAAAAACAGGAACGGAAAGACTCAGAATATGTCTCCACAGCTTCAATACAGAAGAAGATATTGTAAAACTAACGGGAATTATTAAAGATTTTATTTAAGCTATGAATCAACTATTTATCACAGGTATTGGTACTGAAGTAGGAAAAACAGTATGTTCTGCTGTTTTAACACAATATTTTAAAGCTGATTACTGGAAACCCGTACAGTCAGGGGACCTTGATGATACGGACACCCATAAAATACAATCCTGGACAGAAAATACAGTCTGCCATCCGGAAATCTACCGTCTTCAACTGGCTGCATCTCCGCATCAGTCTGCCAGGGAAGAAAATATAGAAATCAGTTTAGATCAGTTTCAGCTTCCCAAAACAGATAATAAACTAATCGTAGAAGGAGCCGGAGGGCTTATGGTACCGCTTACGGATGATATTTTTATCATCGATCTTATAGAAAAACTTAGCCTTCCTGTAGCGCTGGTAGTCAGAAACTATTTAGGATGCATTAACCATACTTTACTTTCTATCATGGCATTAGAACAAAAAAAACTTAAACTTGAATACCTGATCCTGAACGGGCCTTTTCCTCCTGATACGGAAAGAGTGATCTGTAATTTTATTAAAAGAGAAACCAGGATCATTCACATCCCTGAAATTGACCAGCCAACTAAAGCCAGCATTAAGGCTGCCGCAGAACAATTAACAAAAACAAAATTATGATAATGGACAAAAAAACAACCATCAGAAACAACTGGACGAAAGAGGAAATAGAAGAAATTTACCACCAGCCTCTGCTGGAACTGATCTATAAGGCATCAACCGTTCACCGGGAATGGCATGACCCATCAGAAGTACAGATTTCCACCTTATTATCCATCAAAACAGGAGGATGTCCTGAAGACTGTTCCTACTGTGGCCAGGCAGCCCGCTACCATACCAATATCAAAGTACAGGCACTGCTGCCAACAGAAACCGTTATTGCCCACGCCCAAAAAGCAAAAGACAGCGGTTCATCCCGCTTCTGTATGGCTGCCGCATGGCGCGAAGTCCGTAACAACCGTGATTTCGACAGGGTAATCGATATGGTAAAAGGCGTGAACGAACTTGGACTTGAAGTATGCTGTACACTAGGAATGCTTACCGAAGAGCAGGCCATCCGTCTTCAGGAAGCAGGTTTATATGCCTACAACCACAATCTGGATACTTCCGAGCAATACTATGAAGAGATCATCTCCACCAGAACATTCGACAACAGGATCAATACCATCAATAATGTAAGAAAAGCCGGAATAACGGTATGTTCAGGAGGAATTATCGGACTGGGAGAAACCCATAAAGACAGGATTTCAATGCTTTTGACCTTAGCCACTATGCCAAAACACCCGGAATCTGTTCCCATTAATGCATTGGCAAGAGTGGCAGGAACTCCGCTTGAAGATAATGAGAAAGTAGATACCTGGGAAATGGTACGAATGATTGCCACTGCGAGAATTGTCATGCCATCCTCAATGGTCAGATTAAGTGCAGGACGAATAGAAATGAATGAAACAGAGCAGGCATGGTGCTTCATGGCCGGAGCCAATTCAATCTTTACAGGAGAAAGAGAAACACTACTGGTAACTCCTAATCCGGGAGTTTCCGAAGATATGCAGATGCTTGAAAAACTAGGTCTGAAGCCGATGAAGATGAAGGAAAATAGTTGTTGTTAACGGAATGTGGAGTACCGGTTACAGGTTGTTGCCTTATAAGTTACGGGTTACAGGCTACTGTTGGCTTATAGAACTATCATCTCCACTAACTTCTAACCTCTAATTTCTAACTTCTAATTAAAAAAAATGAAAACATTAATACAAACCCTTCAGTCAAGAGACAAAGCCGTCAACTGGCATCCTTATACCCAGATGAAAACAGCTGGAGATGCAATTCCCATTATCAAAGGAAAGGGTGCTTATTTATATGATGATGAAGGGAAAAAGTATATCGACGCGGTCTCCTCCTGGTGGGTAACTTTGCATGGCCATGCTCATCCTTATATTGCTGAATGTGTTTTCCAGCAGCTGAACACTTTGGAGCAGGTTATTTTTGCAGGCTTTACGCATGAACCGGCTGTTCAGCTTTCAGAAAATCTGTTAAGACTACTTCCGGATAACCAGAAAAAGGTTTTCTATTCGGATAATGGTTCGACAGCAGTAGAGGTGGCCTTAAAAATGAGTATTCAATACGCCTGTAATCTTGGAAAAGAGAAGACCAAAATTCTGGCTTTCAGAAACGCATACCACGGTGACACATTCGGAGCCATGTCTGTGAGCGGGAGAAGTGTCTGGACAAAACCTTTCGGAAGCATGCTGTTTGAAGTGATTTTTATCGATACACCCAACGCAGAAAATCTGGAAAGCTTAAAAATGCAGATCAAGGATGTCGCAGAAGAAACAGCCTGTTTTATCTATGAACCATTGGTACAAGGGGCTGCAGGAATGCTGATGTATGAGGCCGAACATCTTGATGAGCTGATGAAGTTCTGCAGAAGCAACGAAATCCTGATGATACAGGACGAAGTATTCACGGGATTTGGGAGAACAGGAAAATTGTTTGCTGCCAATCATCTTACGGAAATGCCGGATATGATGTGCTTCTCAAAAGGACTGACCGGCGGAACGATGCCTATGGGAATCACAACCTGCTCTCAGGAAATTTTCATTGCTTTTTTATCTGAAGACAAATACAAGACGTTGTTTCACGGACATTCCTTTACCGCCAATCCGTTAGCCTGCACTGCAGCATTAGCCAGCATGGAACTTTTATTACAGGAAGAAACGTTAACGGCGATTGACCGCATCAGCAAACAGCATTCAGATTTTTCCAAAATTCTTTCAAAACATCCGGATGTTGAAAATGTACGTCAGACCGGAACTATTCTGGCTTTTGAATATAAAACTGATCAGAATACTTCTTATTTTAACCAGATCGGAAAGGTTCTGTATGATGAATTCATTAAACGCGGGATCATTATGCGCCCACTGGGAAATGTCATGTATCTGGTTCCGCCGTATTGCATTACTGCAGAAGATCTGGGCTTTATTTACCGGAATATTTTGGAGGTACTGGATACTTTTAAGACTCAAGATCATTTCCCCATGCATGCAGCTGATCAAGAATA
The DNA here is from genome assembly GCF_058245105.1 of Chryseobacterium sp. UF-81. Lineage (NCBI taxonomy): Bacteria > Pseudomonadati > Bacteroidota > Flavobacteriia > Flavobacteriales > Weeksellaceae > Chryseobacterium > Chryseobacterium sp. UF-81. The sequence goes on from NZ_JBSIBX010000004.1 coordinate 246,564, forward strand.
GGACCTAATTTCCGGGCTTTATCAGTAAGCTTGTAATACACTTCAGGAGGAAAATTATAGACTTCAATCCGTTGAATGATATGATTTTCCTCCATCTGTTTCAGCTGCTCAGAAAGCACTTTCTTTGAAACTCTCGGCATTTTTCGCCATAATTCCACAAACCGCACCTGATCTTCCTCAAAAAGATTCTGAAGGATCAGTGGTTTCCATTTTCCGGAAAGAATATCCAGGCTTCGTCTGAGCCCGCAGTTTTTAAATTCTTCAAAATTCATCGTCACATGTTTTTATCGTTAACCTTTTGGTAACCGTCTATTATTTAGCCTTGATTGAGCCATAGCTTTGCAAGCACAAAAGTATACAAAATGAAACTAGAATTATGGCGCAATGCCACATTGCTTCTCCAGATCGGAGGAAAAAAGATTTTAATCGATCCTATGCTTGGAGAAAAAGGTTCTTTAGGGAAAATTCCGATGACGGATGACGAATTGGAGAATCCTCTGGTTGATCTTCCGTTCAGTGAAAAGGAATTAAAAGATAAACTGTCTACAATAGATGCCGTGGCTGTAACTCACCTTCATCCGGATCACTGGGACGGAAAAGCTATTGAGCTTCTGGATAAAAATATTCCTGTGATCTGTCCTGAGAGTATTTCAGAACAGATCGCCCAATCCGGTTTTAAAAATGTGATTGCCATTAAAGACCATATCATTTGGGAAAATATCAGCATCTCAATTACGGAAGGACAACACGGAACCGGAGAAATAGGGGAGAAAATGGGCAAAGTAAACGGATTTGTCTTTAAAACAGAGGATAAAAGCCTATATATTGTTGGTGACAGCATCTGGTATGAAGGAATTGCGGCAGAAATCGATAAGCATCAGCCTCAGCATATTATTGTTGCCGGAGGTGCAGCCACTTTTGTGGTGGGAGATCCTATCATCATGACCAGCGAAGACATCATTAAGCTTTGTGAATATGCACCTGATGCTTCCGTGTTGGTGACTCATCTTGAAGCAGTAAGCCACAGTAAGGAAAGCCGTGAATTTATTAAGAAAAAGATCATTGAAAACGGCTTGGAGAACAGATGCTTAGTCCTGCAGGATGGAACGGAATATTCTTATGATTAATTTAAAAGAGTTTAAAATCTATTAATCTTTAAGATGAAAGCTTTGGGAGATGGCTCATTTTTTGGATGCCTTCTCTAAATTAATCTCTATGCTATCCCTATTTCTCTTAGAACTCAACTGGAAAGAATTATTCCTGGGGCACGAAGAATGGTCTTTTCTCCTGGAAATTATTCTGCGGACTATGATCATGTTCCTGGCTATTATTATTGGCTTGAGAATTTTAGGAAAAAGAGGGGTAAAGCAGCTTTCTATTTTCGAATTGGTCGTTATTATCGGGTTAGGTTCTGCAGCGGGTGATCCCATGTTCAATAAAGATGTCGGTATTATTTCCTCCATTCTCGTTTTTATAGTTATCATCCTTTTATACAGCATTGTCACTTTTTTTATAGGAAGAAGCAAAAAGTTTGAGAAACTGGTGGAAGGAAGTTCTATTTGCCTGATCAAGGACGGTGAATTTGCCATTGAAAATTTTAAAAAAGAAAATCTGGGAAGTGATGAATTTTTTGCAGAGCTCAGGCTGAAAGGTGTTTCGCAGCTTGGACAGATTGAAACAGCTATTGAAGAAATTTCCGGTGAGATCAGTGTATTTTACTATGAAGATAAAGACGTAAAGTACGGCCTTCCTATTATGCCTGATTCATTAAAAAATCCATTGAAAAGAATTCATAAAGAAAGCCAGTATTCCTGTATCTTCTGTGGACATACCGAATTGAAAGCAGAAGGAGATACGGCACAATGTCCCAAATGCAAAAAGGATGAATGGATAGAAGCCAGCAACAGAAAAAGAATAACTTAAATTAGACAAAAATATTGTTAAAAGGACTGTACCAGAAGATACAGTCCTTTTATTTTAATCTTCAACACATTTATTCCTGGCCGCTTTCATTCCGAAATAAAACATCAGAATGACAGCAAAACTTAAAAAATAAAAAGAGCTTTTCCACGAAACGTCCCAATCATGAAGCTTCCCGAAGACCGGAGGCCCGAACGCAGCAATCAGATATCCCACAGACTGTGCCATTCCCGATATTTTTACCGCATTGGCACTATTTTTTGTCCTTGTTGAAAAAAACAGAATAGACAGGCTGAAAGATAAGCCATTAGAAATACCGATAATAACAGCATTGGCATAGATCCATTGTGACTGCAGCCATACAAACATCATCGTACTCCCGAACATCAAACTGCAGATAAGAACAATAAGAATCCGTTGATCCTTCATTTTACCGGCAATAATAGGAGCACAGAAAGTAATCGGGATCATGGTAATCTGAATGAAAAACAGAACCCATCCCGCACTTTCACCTTCCATCTTACAATCAGTGAGAAATGAAGGCAGCCATGCCATCATGCAATAATAAAATAAAGACTGCAGTCCCATAAATATACTGATATTCCATGCCTGTGCAGATTTAAACATATTAAAATCAGAAACACTTAATGCCGCTTTTGCCTGTCCCGGATTCTTTTTATTGAATACCAGTTCCAGAATAAGGACAAAAAGTCCCAGTCCGGCAATGATCAACCAGATTCCCAGCGAACCCCGCCAACCCATGCCCGTCCATTCTCCTATTCTTACACTGAAGCCTGACGCTAATGCCGCTGTAAGGTTCATGGAAACTGCAAAAATACCGGTCATCAGCCCGATCTGTTTAGGAAAATTATTCTTGATATATCCCGGAGTCACCACATTTCCGATGCAGATGCCCAAACCTATGAACACAGATCCCGCAAAAAGGGTCCACAGAGATCCGGTAATCCGGAGGAAAAGTCCGAAACTTAAAATTATCAGAGAATACATCAAAAACCGGCTGATACTGAATTTATGCGAAAATCTACTCACTAAAACAGAACAGGTTGCGAACATAAACAGTGGAATAGAAGTAAGCAGGCTCACCTGGAAGCTATCCAGATTCAGGGCATTCCGTATGTCACCCAATACCGGGGAAACTGAGATTATAGGTGATCTGAGGTTGCTGGATACAAGCATCACAACCAGTACATTGATCGCCATCAGAACGTAAGAAGCATTCTTTCTTGATTCACTCTTCATCATATAATTAATATTTGATACAAAATTAATTCAGTGGTTTTATTTAATTTTGCCAAAATATTAACCTAAAACGACATGAATCCTCACGATACTATAGATATCGACCAGCTGAAGAAACCGTATTTTGTCTGGTTTGAAGAAGACTGGCGGCACGATGATATCCTTCATGCTCACCAAAAAGGCCAGCTCGTTTATGTAGAAAGCGGATTCCAGTATATTACGGTCGACGGGAAGATCTACCTTCTTCCTCAAAACCACGCAGCCTGGATTCCTCCGGGTGCCATCCATAAAACCAATTCCCATTCGGAAAAAATTAAACTGATGATTATGTTCGCTGACGTAGAAAAAAGCAGTGTTTTTCATCATAATATTAATGTTTTTTCCGTTCCTCCTGTCCTGAAGGAAATGATAAAGTATGCAGAAAAATGGTCAAAAAACATTTCAAAAGATCCGGATGAAGCGCTTTTCTTACAGGCACTTTTTAATGAGCTTCCCCATTTTGTCGAACATTCCTTACAGCTTCATATCAGCCTTCCTGAAGATAAAAGATTGTCTAAGTCTATTGAATATCTTCACAACCATTACCAGGAAGACGTAAGAATGGAAGATCTGAGTGAAATTTCCATGCTTTCCTTACGTACATTGGAACGGATTTTTAAAAAAGAGACCGGTATGACACTGGCCAAATATCAGCAGATCCTGAGAATCATTAAAAGCCTGGAGCTCCTGAGCTCTGGTGACCATACCATTTCGGAAACAGCTTATAAAGTAGGGTACAGGAGTGTTCAGGCTTTCACAAGAAGCTTTCAGGCTGTCATGCTGTCCAAACCTACAGATTTTGTAAAAATCACCCGGTAATCTGTTGTAAAACAAAAATCTCCGGGGATAACCCGGAGATTCATACATAATCTAAATTTTCCTAGAACTTAAATACACAGCCGCAAACGCTCATTTTGCCTTCAACGACTGTAGTCCATTGTCCGTTCCATGTACCTCCGTAAGAAGCACAGATTGAAGGACATATTTCTTTTGCATCCTCGTTGCTCCAGATAGGTCCTGCTAACACGTCCATAGTATATTCTGTACTTCCTGACGGTTGCGTATCATATTCAACTTCGATAACGCTCATCTGACCTTCGACAATAGTGCTCCATTGTCCGGTGAATTTTCCTAAATGTGCCGCAGCAATACGGCCCCCGATTTTTTGTGCTTCATCATTGCTCCAAAGCGGACCTGCAATAATGTTGATTTTGAATGTTGACATGGTGTAATGTTTTTAAGTTGTTTAACATTACAAAGTTGTCACTTTAAAGAGATATATTATAGCGTAGAAAGTACCAAATTTATTATGCCGTATTTCTACTTAAATTTCAAAAAAGTAATAAGCTAAAATAAAAAAGGTCCCCCACAAGAGGAGACCTTAAAAAAACACAAATGATGAAAAAAAATTATTTCGATCCACAAATATAAGCAAAAATTGTATTATGCAAAACATCAGATAAGCATAAATATTAAAAAAGTATTAATTCTAATTAAAAATAATGGCCTGTTCAATAATACTTTTCTTACCAGAATACATGAAATTTAGTGATAATAAATTATCATAAAACAAAAAATTATCAAAAATATTTTAATAGTAAAAATTAGTTCAATTGTACTAATTTTATCAATTATTCCTCAAAAGAATCAATAAAATATCTTACCGTTCTGTATTCTTACTGTTTTTTCTTTCTCCATTTTCTTTATGACTCTTATGACAGTTTCTACACATAGGCCTGTAAGAGAGGCCAAATTTTGCCTGGTAAACGGAAACTGATAAGAGTATTTATCTGTGTACCGATTATAAGATTTCAGGCAGTCCATTACACGTTTTATTTTGGTTCCCGGATCTGGCGTAGAAAGATTGTTCATCATCACATGCCTGTAATACATTCTTTCCGCAGTATAGCTGCAGAGTTTCGGAAGAAGATCAGGTGAGCTTCTGATAAGTTCCATGAATTTATTCTTATCCAGTCTTATAATCTCACAAATGCCCATTGCTATTGCATTTACCGGATAAGGTTTTTCTATGAACAAAGAACTCTCCGCAATGCAATGTCCGTCAAAAGGAACGCTGTGGATAATTTCCCGTCCATCTTCATGGTAATTATTAATTTTTACCGTTCCGGTTTTAATCTGAAAATAATATTCAGGCTGATCATTTTCTTTGAAAATAACATCACCTCCTGCATAATTTATCAGTTCCGCCCCTGAGGAAAATAAAAGTTCTTCATCAATTATCATAGATTCATACCGCTTCTGGATTATAATTTAAAAATTAATCTGCCTTTACAGCTTTTAATTTTTTATTCAAAAATAATTATTACTTTATAAAAACACAATAGATCTCTAAATTTTTAACAGGTTCACAATAACATGACTAAGATCATAAAACAGGCCATTCATCTTCATTAATTTTAATACAAATAATTAAATCCATTTCTCCCGATACATTTAAGTTTTAACATCAGCCTCTCCAACGGGAGGCTTTTATTTTGAGCCGTTATGATCGTACTCATAAAGAATACCTCCCCATTTTTATAAATTAGTACAAAATCCAGTTAAGATGAAGCCCAAGCAGATCAACAGAGTTCCACAGCAGCAATCCGGCGGATTTCATGATACAGAAAGCCAGAAGCAGTTTGAGCCCGCATTCCTTCCACTTAAATTTGACATTTTGAAACAAAGGTTTTTTTCAGTGAGCCGGTGGAAAAGCTATTGCGGTGAAGGCTTTGCAGCTTTTAAACTCTTTGACTCCGAAGGAAAGGCTGCTGAAAGGCCACCTCAGAAAGGAGATTTCATGAGAATTGATATTCCCGGACCGGGAGAACCTGAAGCCAAAGGGTATGACTGGGTAGAAGTTACTGATATCTGTTTTCAGGAAGATAACTATTCCGAAAGCATTTTGATAACATGCAGCCCGTCCAGAAATCCTCAAGATAAAACAAATCAGCATATTGCTCACTTTTACAGCTCTAAAGCGACTTCTACTTTTATGATTGCAAGAACGCCGACTCATCTGAAAGCTGCAGTCTACGGACGAAATGAAACTCCCAATTTTAACGCCGGATGTATTGATGTCCTCAGAAATCTTATGGTTGCCGCAGGAGGAATGATGGGAATCTCCAAGATACAGTGGAAAAAACTGGCGGATGGATTTCTGGATTTTGAGTAACTCCATTTATTCTTAGTCAACAAAAATGTTTTAACAATTACGTTCTTATGCATAATTGTACCCATCCCATGCCCTGATTACCCTCCAAAAATAAAAAGCTGAGTATATACTTCAAAAGGATGATATTTAGCATATTTCCGATATTACAAGTGTTATTTAATGCATAGCTAATATTAAAATGATAAATTTAGATCAATTAAAAGTTTGGACTGAAGCACTCATTTCAATATGGATACGGCATTCCGGGATTTTAATTCATTCTCATTGAAAGAATTTTTATCGAAATAAAATGACACATAAACCATTACACAACTTCCATATTCCGGTAATGGGTCTGGCGTATACCATAGACAGTCCCATCCGTGTTGCCCAATATGGAATTTCTTCCGTGATTTCCATTATCGATGATGAGATCCTGGAGAAAATGAAAAACTTTTATAATAAGAAATTCAATCTTAATTATTTAGGAATTTCAACAAAAACAGAAGATTACAGGGCAAAAAGAATTACGGCTTATCTCGATATGGTAGATGATATCGTGAATGAAAAATTTGAATCTTTCAAACAGGAAATCACTAAGAACAGGGAGGCTTTAAAGAGCTTTATGGCCATCCTGCCCAATACTTCGGATCTGAAAAGCGGTCTTCAGAATCTTATGAGTCAAACAGACAGTTTTGGCTCAAACATTAAAAATTTTATTGAAAGCAATCTGAAGCCGGGAAGTATCGACGTCAATATTATGACGAAAGTTGACAAAGACAACTATAAAAAAAATGAGCAGCTTCCTGTGATATTTAATGATGCCCATGCGTCACTGCGTGGTTTTGCCCAAAGTAAACTATCTTCTTCCATGGTGCTTTCTGCAGGAATGAACCCGCGTTTATACAGCTATATTGAAGAATTCGACGATTTCTTTCCCGATCAGAACGGCATTTTAAAAAAGAAGATCATTCTGAAAGTGAGTGATTTCCGTTCAGCCATGATTCAGGGAAATTTTCTGGCTAAAAAAGGGCTTTGGATTTCAGAATACAGAATAGAATCCGGACTGAACTGCGGAGGACATGCATTTGCTACGGAAGGAATGCTGCTGGGGCCTATCATGGAAGAGTTTAAACAGAAAAAGAATGACCTTATCCAATCTGCGCATGCCTTAATGATTACCGCTTTGGAGCAGAAAGGAAAACATCCCGTTTCTGAGCCTCTCGAAATGAAAATTACAGTTCAGGGCGGAGTAGGAACCTCCGAAGAACACGAATTTCTGCTTGAAAACTATAAGGTAGACAGCGTCGGATGGGGATCACCATTTCTATTGGTTCCAGAAGCGACTTCTGTAGATACGGAAACTAGGAATCTGCTTTTAAGATCCGGAGAAAAAGATTTCTATCTGAGTAATATTTCGCCTTTGGGAGTGCCATTCAATACGGTTAGAGGAACATCCAATGAGTTGTTGAAAGAACAAAAGGAAGCCTCCGGAAAATACGGAAGTTCTTGCCCGAAAAAGCTTCTGGCTCTAAGCAAAGAGTTTTCACCGCAGGGAACGGGAACGTGTACCGCCTCTAAGAAGTATCAGGATATTAAGCTGAAAGAACTTCAGGCCGATCCTGAGCTTACTGCTGAAGAGTTTGGTAAAAGAAAGACCGAAATTACAGATAAAGCCTGTCTGTGTGTAGGATTGGTAAATGCTGCATATATGGAACAGAATCTGGAGATAAAAGGAGAAAAGCAAGGGGTTGTTATATGCCCCGGGCCTAACCTCGCTTTTTTTGATAAGGAAGTTTCTCTTTCCGAAATGGTAAAACACATCTACGGGAATGCCAATATCCTTCCGGATAACCAACGTCCGAATATGTTCATCAATGAGTTGAAAATGTATGTTGATTATCTTAAAAAAGAAATCAGCAATTCTTCGGCACAGATTACAAATTCCCAAACCAAAAAATGGAATGCGTTCAAAAATAATATGCTGGAAGGCATTGAATATTATCATCATATGTTTCATACATCCACTTTCTTTACAAGCGGATTGGAAACCATAAAACTGCAACTGCAGGAATATAAATTGATACTTACAGCCATTGAGATTCCTCAGGCTGAAAAGTAACAGTATTTTTTTAAATTGATAGATAAGCAGCTTTCTTTGTGAAGGCTGCTTTTTTTATGCTGATTCTGATATATCAGGCCCTGATTGAAAAGTGAAAAAGTGAGATAGAATGAGCCTTTTCATTTATAATAACTATAAGCCATATGTTTATTTTGAATCTGTAATCCTACATGATAATCCCTACCTTAGATTCTTCTAAAATTTAATTTCAATTTATTTTATGGAAAAAAGAAAGATAAAAAATACGGATCTGTCGATAGCACCTGTTAATTTCGGAGGGAATGTTTTTGGATGGACATTGGACGAAAAGCAGTCTTTTGATATATTGGATCAGTTTACGGATGCCGGGTTCAATTTTATTGATACAGCAGATACTTATTCCTGGTGGGTTAATGGAAAAGGTGGCCAGTCTGAGGAAATCATCGGAAAATGGATGAAAAGCCGTTCCAACCGTCAGAATATAGTACTGGCCACCAAGGTAGGATCTGAAACCAAAGAGCATGGTTTTGACATCAGCAAGAAACATATTTTAAAGTCTGTGGATGAATCACTTCAAAGGCTTCAGACCGACCATATTGATCTTTATTATACTCATTTTGATGATCATACCACTCCGGTAGAAGAAACACTTTCTGCATACGATGAGATTATCAAAGCCGGAAAAGTGCGTTATATTGCCGCTTCCAACCTTACCCCGGAACGTCTGAAAGCATCATTTAAAGCCTCAGAAAAAAATAACCTTCCCAAATATGTAGCTCTGCAACCGCATTACAATTTAATGGAAAGAGAAGGTTTTGAAAAAAACTATGCTCCGCTGGTGGAAGAATTTGGACTGAGCGTATTTCCGTACTGGTCATTAGCAGCTGGTTTCCTCACCGGGAAATACCGTACCGAAGAGGATCTTGGCAAAAGCCAGAGAGGAGAGGGCGTCAGAAAATACCTGAACCCAAAAGGTCTTGAAGTATTAAAAGCTCTGGACCAGGTAAGTGAAAAACATAAAACCACCCAGGGAACGGTTGCCCTGGCATGGCTTCTGGCCAATCCTTTAATCACTGCACCTATTGTAAGTGCAACGAGTGCTTCCCAGCTGGATACTTTATTCAAGGCTCCTAAGCTTATTTTGGATCAGGAAGATATTGAACTGCTTGATCAGGCAAGTCATTAATTCAGATGAAGTTAATAAAAATATCCGTTCAGTAGCTGAACGGATATTTTTTGTCTTTAGATCATAATCTTATGTAAGAACAGATTTTGGACTTCAAGGTTAAAAAAATTAATCAGAATATTCTTTCAAAAGCTGTCTGTAGCTCATCAGGATAGATGATTTTGATATAAACCCTATAAAATCATTACTCTCGCTGATTACCGGAAGCTTCCATACGCCGGTATCATCAAATATCTGAAGAATTTCCAACGGTTTATTGTCCCGGTAAATAACTGCAGGCGGAGCTTTCATAATTTGTGCAACCGTCATGGAGCTGTCTGTTTCTTGATTAAAAAGATAGGGACGGATATCATCCAAAGTAAGGATACCTTTCAGTTTTCCGGCCTCATCTGTTGCTGCAAAAATGTTTTTGTTTCCATTCTTTACCTTCTCGAATAATGTAGTGACAGAAGCATTTTCATTAATCGTTTCTGAATATTTATCTATAAAATCTTCAGTTCTCAAGGCAAAAAGCAGGTTTTTATCATGTTTGCTGGTAAAAATTTTTCCCTGATCAGCCAAAGATTGCAGTTCCGGGGAGATCGGGGAGAACCATTTTGCAATAAGATAAGAGATAATGGATACGATCATCAGCGGAATAAAAAGATCATATCCAAAACTGGATTCAGCGATCAGAAATATCGCGGTAAGGGGAGCATAGAGTACGCCGCTCATTGCTCCGGCCATTCCTACCAGAACAAGATTCGTCACCGGAACATCCGTAAACCCGATTTGCTGGCAGACTAATGCAAATAAATAACCCACTGTCCCTCCGGCAAAAAGTGACGGAGCAAAATTACCGCCGTTACCCCCGCTAAATATTGTGAATGATGTGGCAAAAGCTTTTAAAAGACATACCAGAACCAGAAATATAATAATGGTCCAGTCTCCGATCTCAAAATACCGGAAAAAACTGTTTCTGATAATAGAATGAGTACTTCCGTTCGTAAAAGCCTTCACCGTATCATATCCTTCTCCGAACAAGGGTGGAAAAAGAACACACAATAATGACAGCACCAGACCTCCGAACATAGCCTTACGCATCCTTGAAAGCTTAAGCCCTTTGATGAAATGTTCCACTTTTTGAGAAATCACTACAAAATAACGGGCATACAGTCCGGTTACAACTCCCAGGATAAGATAGTAAGGAACATTTTTATAGTTAAAAGGTTCTCTGGTATAAAACCTGAAAAGCACATCTTCCTGAAGCAGAATCCTTGATAAAAGGCTTCCGCAGACAGCAGCCACTACCAAAGGAATGAAATCTGTAAAGACAACACCCGTCAAAAGGATCTCAAAAGCGAACATGATGCCCGCAATCGGAGCATTGAAAGCTGAAGCAATACCCGCCGTGGCACCTGCAGCCAACAGCAAAGTCCTTTCCTTGTAGCTAAGCCTGTAAGTCTGTGCATAATTGGACCCGATGGCAGCCCCTGTAACTGCGATAGGGCTTTCCAATCCCGCAGAACCCCCAAGACCCACCGTCACAGCACTCTGAACGATCTGTGAATACATTTTTACAGAAGCCACAATACTTGAATTCTGAGCAATTTCATACAGAATTGCACCGATCCCTTTTCTGTCCTGACCTTTAAACAGAGTAAGAACAATAGCTGTCGTAAGCACAATTCCTAAAAAAGGAAAAACAATATAAAATAAGATCTGATATTCGAAATGAACCTTATGTGTAATAAAATTATGGATGGTATGCACAAGGGTTTTCAGCACCACTCCGGCAAGACCGGCAGTACAACCCACAAGTATTCCGGAAAGCACCAGAAACTGGTTTCTGCTGAGCCTGTTATTCAGCCAATGAAGGATAAGCTCATAGCTTCGGGCTTTTTCCAGTCCGTATTCCTGGAAGTCTCTTTTAAATTTAAGAAAGCTTAAATATTTTTTTTTATTGTGAATTTTCACTGGGAACCAATTTTAAAACCTTGATGGTTTCGTAAATTTAGGAAATATCTTTATAAATGTCTGCCCATACATTGTTGTAAAACTGCTAAATCCCAACACAATACAATGAAATTCAAAACATTATAGAAATTATAAATATTTCTTATAAATTTTAATTCTGTATTGTGAATGAAAGATTCAGCCGAATCTGTACTCAAATAAATATCAGCTGTAAATCTGCCATATGGAAGCAATACTATTTTGATGGTTACTTTACTCTGCATGATGTTTGCATTCTGTTTTTAACCAACACTTAAATATACTCATATGAAAACAGACATTTTAACAGAAAAGCACAGGTTAGGAATAGGAGGAGTTGCTATAGGAACAGCCTTTGAAGATATAACTGATGAGCAGGCCCGTGAGATATTACAGCAGGCTTGGGATGTGGGAATCCGTTATTTTGATACCTCTCCGTGGTACGGTCTTACAAAAAATGAAAAAAGATTCGGTGACTTTCTGAAGGATAAAGACAGGAATGAATTCGTATTTTCAACCAAAGTAGGAAGACTGTTCCATGAAGTTCCGGAATCTGAAGTTCCGCCCACCATGTGGAAGAAACCTCTGAACTACGATTTTAAACATGATTATACGGCAGATGCCATCAAAAGATCCATTGCAGACAGTTTACAGAGAACCGGGCTGAATCATATTGATATCGTATATGTTCATGACCTTTCTGAAGATCAGGTAGGAGATCGTTATCCTTATTTCCTGAAACAGGCAAGGGAAGGGGCATTCAAAGTTCTCTCCGAACTCCGTGACCAGGGCGTGATCAAGGCATGGGGAATGGGCGTCAATAAAATTGAACCAATCTTAGACTGTATTGATTCAGCAGATCCGGATATTTGTCTCTCAGCAACACAATATTCGATCCTGGAACATGAAGATGCCGTTGACAGGCTGCTTCCGGTGGTTAAAAAAGCCGGTGTAAAACTGGTTTCCGGTGCAGGATATAATTCAGGATATATTGCAGGAAGAGAAAGGTATAACTATAAGGATGTAATTCCTAAGGGAATGGCTGAAAAACGCGCCAGAATTGGGGATATCGCCAAAAAATATAATACCGATATTGTACATGCTGCATTACATTTTGTATTGGCTTCCGACGAATTTGCTTCCATTATTCCCGGAGCCAGCAGCCCGGATCAGGTTAAAGATAATGCGGAAGGTCTTGATGCCAGCATTCCGGCTGAATTTTGGAACGAACTGAAATCCGAGGGACTGATCTATGCAAAAGCACAGGTTCCTGGGTCTTAAAATAAATAATTTTGGATTACTAACTTTATTTCCAATCTGATATAAAAAACCTCTCATAACGGGAGGTTTTTGGATTTTTTTCTATACCACTTTGGCCTTACGGACAATCTTAGCCAGAAGAGAAGGAAAGAACCTCTTCAGGTAGGTTCCTATCACTTCCTGACCGCCAATAGATGCCTGATTTTTCTTTTTTTCTATAGCCGCAAGCATTTTTCTTGCAAACACATCTGCGGGCATCCCTTTGTTTGTGGCATCATCCATAGTTCCCTGCAGAGAACCGTTACCTGTTACTGCATTAATAGAAATATTAGTGTGTACAAAGCCGGGACAGATGATGGTCACTATAATTTTCTTTGTATATAATTCGGCACGCAGCGAATCAAAAAAGCCATGCAATGCATGTTTTGCTGCTGCGTAACTGCTTCTCATAGGGGCTCCGAAAACGCCCATCAGACTGGTTACTACAGCAATCTGTCCGCCGCCATTCCTGGTCATGTAGGGAAGCACAGATTTTGTAAGGGCCACGGTGCCTATATAATCAATATCCATCAAGCGTTTATCAACTTCTATATCAGTTTCCATTGCCAAGGAACGCTGAGACAGTCCTGCGTTATTGATGAGAATATCAATCTTTCCAAATTTTTCTACAGCTTCGGCCACAACATCCGGCATTTTTTTATAGTCTTCCAAATCCAAAGGCAGTACAAAAAAACGATTCGCTTCAAGTCCTGCCTTTTGAGCAACAGTATTCAGCTGATCTTTATTTCGTGACGAAAGGATAATTTTTGCACTGCTTTTCACTGCGAGCTCATTCACCAGAGCTTCCCCTATTCCTGATGAAGCTCCCGTAACCCAAACCACTTTATGATCAAAATAATTATTCACCTTTGTTTTTTTAATATTTTACTGTCTGATTCTTAAAATTCACTATTCAGCTGTGAAAAGAGTTCACCATTTGACCTTTAAAGCCCTGCTATATATTTTCCTGCTTTCATGCCTGAAAAAATACAGCCTCCGAGAAATGTTCCTTCCAGCGCCCGGTAGCCATGCATTCCGCCTCCGCCAAAGCCTGCAACTTCTCCTGCTGCGTAAAGCCCTTCTATCACCGTATCATCATCTCTCAAAACCTGTCCGTTAAGATTCGTTTTAATACCGCCCAGGGTTTTCCGGGTAAGAATATTGAGCCGTACAGCGATCAGAGGACCATTCTTAGGATCTAATATTTTATGCGGAGCTGCCACCCGGCCGAGTCTGTCACCTAAATAATTTCTTGTATTCCTTATGTAATTCACCTGTGTATCTTTTGAATATTTATTATCCAGCTCCCTGTCTCTGGCTTCGATCTGTGCTTTAATTTTCTCATAATTCAAAAGGGGAGTGCCAGACAGTTCGTTCATCTTTTCCACCAGGGTTTTCAGATCATCCGAAACAATAAAATCTTTTCCATGTTCTTTAAAAGCCTCTACAGGTCCCGGAGCTTTTTTTCCAAAAATTCTTCTCAGAAAAAGAGCATAATCTTTATTGGTAATGTCAGGATTCTGCTCTGATCCGGAAAGAGCAAATTCTTTTTTTATGATTTTCTGGGTAAGGATAAACCAGGAATAAGAAAATCCTGTTTCCTGTATATGCTTCAGGGTTCCAAGAGTATCAAATCCCGGCAGGAAAGGAGCGGGGAAGCGGTTTCCCCGGGCATCAAACCATAGAGAGGAAGGCCCGGGCAGTATTCTGATGCCATGTTTCGGCCATATCGGGTTCCAGTTCTGTATGCCTTCTGTATAATGCCACATCCTGTCCGGATTAATAATGTGTGCTCCGGACTTTTCTGCAATACCAATCATTTTTCCGTCCACATACGAAGGCACTCCGCAAACCATATTTTCCGGGGCCTTTCCCAATCTTTCCGGCCAGTTTTTTCTGACGAGCTCATGATTGGCTCCTATACCTCCTGATGCAATAATGACATGAGAAGCATGGTATTCAAATTGTGAAATTACGTTTCTGCTGGTAGCAACACCCCTTTCTTTATTATCATTTTCGAGGATATCACCTCTCAGGCCTGTGGTTTTATTATTTTCTATGATCAGTCCGGTTACTCTATGCCTGAATTTCATCTGTAAAAGACCTTTTTCTTTTGCTTCATACGCTTTATCTACAAAAGGCTTCACAACTCCTGTTCCGGTTCCCCAGCTGACATGGAAGCGCGGTACGGAATTTCCGTGGCCGGTTGCGGATCCGTCTCCACGTTCGGCCCAACCTACCATAAACATAAACCTGATCCCCAGTTTAGAAACATAATCATATTTTTCATAAGCTGCGAATTTCAAATAGGCTTCTGCCCATTTTCTGGGCCAGTAATCTTCCGGGCGGTCGAATCCGGCCGTACCTTTCCAGTCCTGAAGTGCCAGCTCATAAGAATCTTTAATTCCCATTTTCCGCTGCTGTGGTGAATTGATGAAAAACAGACCACCGAATGACCAAAATGCCTGCCCGCCAATATTCTGTTCAGTTTCCTGATCCAGAAGAAGCACTTTTTTTCCGGCAGCAGTAATTTCCATAGCAGCAGTCAGTCCTGCTAATCCTGTTCCCACAATAATAACATCAGGCTGGAATTTTTCTTCCATTGTATAGAATTGCTTTTGGTTATACTTACATAATAATATCTATAATAAATATATAAATATTTCAGATGTAAACCTTGATGATTTTATGATCAGATATTTCATCAGGATCAAAAAAAGGTCAGAAAAATTATTTCTGACCTTTTTATTTGTTATTCAAAGATTCAATTATTATCACAACGGTCTTTTACCGGAAATGATATTATAAAGTATTACAATAATGGCAATTACTAAAAGAACATGCACTAAGTAACCGGTACTCATTCCCGGTACAATATTTAACATTCCCAGAAGCCAGACAACGATACAAATGACGGCTACTAACCATAATAAATTTCTCATGACTCAAATTTTTTAATGTTATTGTTTTTATTAAATACATATTCCATGCCTTTATGAAGAAAAGCATCAATAATATTTAAAATGTGGTATCTATACTGTATTAGAATGGAAACAAATAATAATATTTCCTAAATCCATAAAACACACCTTCATAACGTTTGCAATTCTAATAAAATCTGAAGTATTTACTTTCTATTAAATGATTTCTGCTGATCCAGGGTATAGCAGTTATCTTCTATTCTGCTGATCAGGAGATAAAAGAAAAGGATATAGATCATTTGTATTCCCATAACTTCCCAGTTTTCAACGGTACTGCTTCCGAAAAGAAGTATGATGATCAACCCGGCACCGGCAAAATTTGCTAAACGGGTCTTAAAGCCAAGAATAAGCATTCCACCAATGATAAATTCCAGAAAAGGCAGGGTAGTACTGAATAAGTAAACCAATGGCTGGGGAAGCCAACTTTTTTCGAACCCTTTTGTCATTCCTTCAGCAAAAACGGAAAGCTTTGGAATTCTGGCAAGACCATGTCCCAAAAGATTTACACCCATCGATATACGCAAAAGGAAATAAGCTGTATTTTTCATAATGTTTATTTTAAAATTAATTTTTAGAGAAAGAAAATATGAAGAGGGAAATTATATGTCTGAAATTTAATTGACAATTCTTGATTGTTTATTTAGTTTTTACAGTGAGGTATACAAATAATTTTTGTCAAAAAGCCCATCGTAGCGCTCCTTTCATCTTCGTACTTTATATCTAATTATTATATTTTTCCTCACTGTTGTCTACCGGAGTTGCGGGATCATTCATTACCATTTTCGCAATATCATCCTTACGCATAAAAACAACTCCCTGTTTTTCTCTGGTGTATTTTATAAATTCATCCATAGCATGAACCATTGCCGGAGTTCCGCCAATCCTGTCATGGAAACTGATGCTCATCATTCTTCGCTTGGAAGCTCCTTCTTCATACAGGCGGTCAAACTCGAACTTCAGCTGAGCCAGAAACTGGTCCGGACTCCAGTGTTTACCTTCTATATTCACAATATCATTATTTCTGAGCGTATAAGGCATTACCACAAAGTTTTTACCGTTTACCTTAGTAATGAAAGGTTCATCATGGCTAAGATCATCTATATGATAAAGGAAACCAAGTTCCTGCAGAATTTTTAAAGTATTCGGACTTCTTCTGAGCCAGTTACAGTTGTAGCCTACTGCTTTTTGTCCTGTAATTTTTTCCACTGCATCTACGCCATCTTTTACAAAGTGCAGTTCATCTGCGTAGTTTTTGTTCCACTGGCTGTCCCAGGAAATACCGTGCGCAGCTATTTCATGACCTCCGCCGGCAATGGCTCTGGCAATTTCAGGATATTTTTCAGCAGCAGTACCTACAACATGGGAGGTTACTTTTATATCATACTTTTTCCACAGATCCAGCATACGGTAAATTCCTTCATTCGCTCCATAACGATACCAGGTTTCTGCTGCCAGATCCGGCTGGCCTTTGGGAAGCGGAGTTCCGCTGAAAGGGCTCTCAGCTCCTTCTGGCTGTCCTCCTGTTTCAAACTGCATTGATACTGAAATGACCAGCCGTGCACCATTGGGCCAGTATTTTTTAGACGCAGTTCCGGTTGCGGACTGTTTAGCCGTACTTTTCATATTCCCGTCAAAACAGGACACCAAAAGTATTGCAGATGCGATCAGGAAGACTGATTGTTTTAAATGCTTCATTTTAAAGAGTTTTTGTACTACAAAATTGAAGAATAAACGGATGACTTATATTGTAAAAATTTATGCTAAATTTGTAAAAATCCATTCATTTTATGAAGCGTATTGTCAATTTCAGTTCTTTCAATGTTTTCAGTATTGAGAAGGAAGCATGGGATATTGAATACCATAATCATAACTTCTATGAACTGATTGTGATAGAAAGCGGAACAGGAACACATTACCTGAACGGCATTACATTTACCTATAAAAAAGGGGATGCTTTTGTGCTAAGGCCGAGCGATGCTCATGAATTTTCTATAAAAAACAAAACCAGGTTCATTTATATAAAATTTACAGAACATCATATCTGGGAAAGTCTGCAGACGGATAAAAAAGCTGAGCTTAATAAAGTAGTCCGGCTGATGCTGGAAGACAGCTCATTCGTTTATGAATCGGCAATTACGAATAAAACAGACAGGAAACACCTGCTGCAGCTTGCGAGAATTCTTCTTTATGAATTCAGCAATAAAAGCATATACAGCAAAGAAACATCGGCAGATATTTTTTCGGCCATAATTACCATTCTGATCAGAAATACGATGAACAGCGGTGGCATGGAGCAGATCTCAAAAGGGATCAACCAGGCGGAAAGAATTCTCTATTATATCAATGTCAATGCAATGGATGCCAGCAAAATGAAGCTTGAAAATCTGGCAAAGGAATTTATGCTTTCCCGGAATTATATCAGCATTTATATTAAAAAGCAGACCGGATTTTCTATACAGCAGCATGTAATGCATCAGAAAATAAAAGCTGCCGAGAAGCTCCTGAAGCAGAGTAAATATAACATCAATGAAATTGCAGACCGGCTTGGATTTAATGATGCCAGCCATTTTAACAAGATCTTCCGGGGTTATAAAAATATGTCGCCATCAGCATTCAGGAAAAACTGACAAACGCCTGTTGGTTGCATATTCTTTAAAAATATTTTATCTTAAAGCTATGAAAACAAGCGCTGGTATTTTACTGTTTAAAAGAGAAAAAAATAGTCAGTATTATTTTCTGGTTCATCCGGGCGGTCCGTTCTGGAAAAATAAAGATGCTGGGGCATGGTCTATCCCAAAAGGTGAGTTTATGCCTGATGAAGATCCGCTGGAACGGGCTTTAACTGAGTTTAAAGAGGAAACAGGCCAGACGGTACAAGGAAAATTTACCGCTTTGTCACCTGTAAAACAGAAAAGCGGTAAAACTGTTTATGCATGGGCACTGGAGGGCGATATTGAAACAACAGGACTTTACAGCAATACATTACAGGTTGAATGGCCACCAAGATCGTCTAAAATGATTGAAATTCCTGAGGTAGACCAATGGGAATGGTTTGAATCAGAGGAAGCCAAAAGAAGAATCAATCCTGCGCAGGCCGCTTTCATAGCTGAACTGGAAAAAATCCTGAGTGATGAAAAATAACCTTTTTATTTTTTGATCCCGATAGCTTTCAAAGCATTAGCCGTCAGATAAATATCATTAAAAACCGTCAGTGATTCAATATCTGGAAATGCAGTTGACATCATATCGCTTTTATTAAAAGAAAGCTCAACGGTCTCATCATAAGAAGCTACTATTCTCACTACGGAATAGCCATTGTAAGCTATGGTAAAGCCTTCGAACAGACAGTTCCGCTCTGCAGTCTGGTAGCCGGCATATTCCTCAAATCCTGCAGTATCGGTTCGTTTTACGGTATTGTGATCAAGCGATTTCCAGGAAGCATAATTTTTGGGTTCTTTCAATACATTTCCGTTTGGATCCACAGGAACAAACATTCCAAGCGTCAAAGGTCGTCTTAGAAAATTAGCATAATTTTTCATCAGACGCAATGTCTGAAGATCGGCATATCCTTCGTTAGAGTAATACTCAATAACAAAATCTGTCATCGGAATCAGCTTGTGGGAAGCTTCGGTCGGCATAATTGGTGTTTTCTTTTATAAAAATAAAAATAATACTTTTATTTGCTTTACCAAACATTAATCTGCTTCAGGTACGGGAAAACCAATACTATGGCATTAAAAACATCCGGAAGCAAACAGATAATCTGGTGGCGCCTGTACAGATGTTACACTTTGGAACATTTCGGACATATCCCGCTCACTATAAAATTATATTCCTGAGCTATAAAAGCTGGCGGCAGACTGATATCAGGAACTACATTTTCGATACAGGTCACTGAATGGCATTCTTTACAGTTGAAATGAATGTGATTATGAAAATGCTTTTCCGTACTGCACTTTCCACTGCATTTCGCAAAATTGACAACTCCGTCGACATTAACAATTTTATGAATAAGACCCTCATTTTCAAGTCTCTCAAGCACTCTATAAATCGTCACTCTATTGCATAGATCACCCAGCTGTTTCTGAATATCTGGCTGTGAAAGAGCTATATCAGAATGATTAATGATATTTAAAATTTCAGTTTTAGCCTGTGTATTTCTGGTTTGCTTCATTTTTTAATGCAACAAAGTTGCGTTATTTAAAATATTATCTATACTTTTGCAACAAAGTTACAATAAGAAATTTAAATCTCCCTATTTATGAAATCGAAAATTCTTGATGCAGTAGGAATTTCTGCAGCGGTTCTGTGTCTTATCCATTGTATTGTTTTCCCTCTGTTAATGATCATTCCGTTGGGTATTTCCCACAATCCTTACATCGATCTTGCTTTCCTTATCATTGGTGCTGTAGTAGTCTATAGAGTGACCCAAAAAATAGCCAGCAACGGGCTTAAATTTCTGTTCTGGTTTTCTATTATCCTGATCTCAATTTCTGTTTTGGCAGATTTAATCTTTGAAATTCATATTCCTTTGATTTATGCAGGAGCAGCGGGATTAATTACAGGACATATCATTAATTTTAAGAATCACAAGCATTAACCGTAATGGTTCTCAGGATCTGGGCTTGCTTACATATCTGTTGCCCCTGACATAAAACCGCCAAGGCAGCAGTGCATCTTCCTGGGCATAGGCAACTCCAATCCGCGGACCTGAAACAATCTCATCAGGAGAGTATCTAATGCCGTGGTCTTCGATCCATATTTCGCCTCCGGTTAAATCTTTTTTATTAAAGGAACGGTCAATACCCAAAGCCTTAGCTGCTGAACCGGGTCCTGATGATATCGCGGGCTTAGAAGCCGGCATATTCCTTCTGAATTCCATAATTTCAGTTCCTATCAACGGTTCTACAGCCCTTACCAATACTGCATGGGGCTCGCCTTCAACGGAGCTTACGACATTAAAGAGATGATGGATTCCGTAACATAAATAAACATACGAAACACCGCCCTGGGTATATAATGTTTCGGTACGGCCGGTACGGCGGCCTCCATAGGCGTGGGAAGCTTTATCTATGACACCGAAATAAGCCTCGGTTTCTACAATGATCCCTGCAGTGATATCACCATTTATTTCTGTAAAAAGTACTTTTCCCAAAAGGTCTTTAGCCAGGAAAATAACATCCTGATTCAAATAATAAGAAAGTGGCAGCTTCAAATCCATTTATTGGTAAGTATTAGACAAAATTATACATCTGATTTTTATTATCAAAACGAAGGTAATTTCATTTACAAGATTGTATAGATTAATATGTGTATGTAATCCTTATCTTGTTAAGGTTAAGCAACAAAAAAGAGACCTTCAACAGGTCTCTTTAAATATATTGAATTGAGTTTACTTTGCCTTGGTATTAATAGCAGTATCTGCTATTTTAGTGAGCAGTTCATCACATTTTTTTTCTTCGTTAAGAGTGGCCAAAAGGTTTTTCAGGCATACTTTTTCTTTAAGAACTTTAGCATAAGCAGCCAGTGATCCATAGGTGGCAATTTCATAATGTTCCACTTTCTGTGCAGCGGCAATTATGCCTGCATCTCTTACGGATCCCACTTCAGTTTCTTCTATGATGCTTTTACCTTCATCTAATAATCCCTGCATGGCATCACATTTTTTGGCCTGGGCTTTTTTGCCGAGAGCGGCAAAACATTCTTCCAGCCTTTTCACATGAATTTCTGTCTCGTTAAGGTGCTGTTCAATAGCTGTTTTCAGTTTTTTGTCTGTTGCATTCTTATGCATTTTAGGAAGGGCTTTTACAAGAGCTTTTTCTGCCCAGTAAATGTCTTTCAGTGAATCTTCAAACAAATCTTTCAGCTGCTTGGCTGCATCTTTTTTAGCAGGAGTTTTTCCTGTTTTTTTGGCTGCGGTTTTCGGGGCTGTTTTTCTTGTTGTTTTTTTAGTTTCCATAATAATATATTTAGTGATTAATTATTTCGATGACGTAATATCTGCAATTATAAGACCAGCCTTTATTTTCAGGGTACCTATGTGGCATACGATAACAGCTATGGCCAGGGAAATTTATTCTTGGCAATGACCTAATAGGGAAGAGGTGATTAATCTTCCGTTTCTTTTTTAAAGCTCATCACTTCGTACTCATCATTCGAGCAGTATTTCTTACAGCTGCTGTCATTAAAGTCATCAGGATTTTTCGAAAAATCTTCTATGTATTTTGCGCTTTCTCCGGTATCGGCAGGTGCAATAATGATATGAAAATTCTGGAGTACAGATTTATCAGCTTTTTTTAAGGCTTCTTTTTTATATTCTAAGGCTTCACTATATTTCATAATCTTATTTTTTATTTTTCAAAAATAAGTCTGCCGTCGAATGGCTCACTCCATTTTATAAAGATACGGTCATTCAGTCTGGTAATCATGGCCTGAACTGTTTCAAATTCTCCGTTTTCGTTTTTTCTTTCAACGATAAGGTTTGATCCCTGGCCAATCTCCTGAATGGTAAATTCTAACTGATACTGATTTTCATTATTCAATACGAATTCTGCTTTTGTAAAATTTCTATTTAACATGGGATAATGTTTTATTTTTATTGTAATGAATAAATTATGCCAATATAATTCCGAATTTTATTTTTAGTAAAAAACATTCCGGGTGATGGAATAATTATTGCCTCCTAAAACAAATAAGCAGTTCTAAATCATCTAACTATGAAAATAGCAACGTATAATGTAAACGGAATCAATGGCCGCCTGCCGGTATTGCTTCAGTGGCTGAAAGAAGCCGGACCAGATGTTGTCTGTCTTCAGGAACTAAAAGCTCCACAGGAACGTTTTCCTTTAAAAGAGATCAATGCAGCAGGATATGAAGCGATATGGAGCGGACAGAAAAGCTGGAATGGGGTAGCCATACTTGCCAAGGACCTGGAGATCACGGAAGTTCAGAGAGTCCTGCCCGGAAATCCTGAAGATGTGCAGAGCCGTTATATTGAAGCTATTATTGACCAGATGGTGATATGCTGCCTGTATCTTCCCAACGGGAATCCTTATCCGGGACCAAAATTTGATTATAAGCTAGACTGGCTCAAACGTTTTAAAAAAAGAACTAATGAGCTTATCAAGATGGAACTGCCTGCAGTACTCATCGGTGATTTTAATATTATTCCTGAGCCCCAGGACGTTTATAAACCTGAACGCTGGGAAAATGATGCATTATTCAGGACAGAAGTCAGAAAAGCCTACAAAGATCTGCTGAATAAAGGCTGGCTTGATTCCATCCGTACGCTGTATCCTGATGAGACTGTGTACACCTTCTGGGATTATCTGTACAAGGCATACGACCGTAATGCCGGCATAAGGCTGGATCATATTCTTTTAAGTCCGTATCTTCATTCAGGCTTACGGGCCGGCGGTGTCGACAGTCATGTCCGTGGCTGGACAAAAAGCAGTGATCATGCGCCTGTGTGGATTCAATTGGAGAAATAAATACGTATTGCTATATTTCATGAACCAGGCGGAAGGTAAGGTTGATCCGTGGCTTCATGGGTTTTGCAGATTTGGCAATACGATGTTCCCAGTTTACCTGCAGATCTCCTTTCATGATCAGCAGGGACCCGTGCTGAAGCGGTAAGCTGTATTTATTACTATGGTCATCTGCTTTCCGGAAATCAAAATTCCTAACCTGACCGAGACTTACGGAAGCAATGACAGGGCGGTTTCCCAGCTCACTTTCTTTGTCACGATGCCATGCTACAGAATCGTTTCCGTCACGGTATAAATTCAGCAGTACAGAATTAAACTTACAACGGGATGACTGTTCTATCTGCTGTTTTAAAGAGAATAATTCAGGCAGCCATGGATTAACGTTGAAAGAGTTGCCGCCCAGCTGATAAGTTCTGCCTGCATCTCCATACCATGCTGTGAGTCTCGGTGTCAGAACCATTTTATCATACATTTTCTGGGTTCTCTGTTTCCAGGGAGCCGTACGAAGCAAAAGCTCCTCAAGCTCCGAGGCTTCATCTTCCGGCAGAAAATGTTCAGTATATTCCAGCAATTCTTTAGGGAACCGGAAATATTCATCTGAATTAAATAAGCTTAACTGATCCATTACACTGTTTATATCAGCTTTATTTAGATTTACGGCGTCCGGAAACTTTTTTGTCCAGCTGTTTGATATCCTGCTTCAGTTCACGGAACATTTCTTTAAAATTATAATTATCATAGTCACCGGGCTCGAAGTCTTCAGGAAAAATTCCTGATGCGTACTGCCAGATTTCCACAATTTCTTCAAAAGGGATATCATAGGGTTCGTAGAATGAATTATCGGCACTTACACAGATGGTATTTCCTTTTTTTTCTTTGAAACGTTTGTAGGTAATACCATCATTTAAGGTAATAAAAATATAGGTTTTCCCTGGTTTCAGCTCATCAATTCCTTCTACATATTTTCCTACAATATAAGATCCGTCCCGAAAAGGCGGCATTGAGTCTCCATCTGCCGGAAAAGCCCTGTATTTTCCGTTGGTGAGGAAGGGGAGAGCTATTCTCTGCAGGTTTTCAATATAGCCAACATCACTGTAACCTTCAAGATAACCCATTGAGGCTTTCTGCGGAATAATTTCAATGGTATCATTTCCCAGATCATCCACAGCTACCGGAAGGACAATTCTGTTGTCCGGAAGCTTCAGCATGTCTTCAACCGGATATTTAAGAATATCTACGGAGACCAGAAGATCAATACTGACATGAAAATATTTAGATATTTTTATCAGAAGCTCAATAGGAGGTTCCGAGACTCCGTTTTCATATTTGGAATACCGTACACGGGAGATTGCCAGGTCATTGGCTACGGATTGTTGGGAGAGGTCTCTTTTATCCCTCAAAAAGCGAATATTGTTTGAAAAAATTGACATTGATACAAAATATATCAACAAAAATACAAATTCCGATTAAAAACCCTATGCTTTTACAGTACAAAACTTATAAATCCCATGGAATCAACTTATTTTTTTTCTGTAAGTATTTATTCCGTTATTTTTCCTTAAGGTCACTGCTGATCTGCTTTTCCGCATTTTTTGCTTTTTGTTCCTGAGCCCGTTTCTCTTTCCGCTGCTGGCGTCTTGTCTTTTTCTCGGCACGTCTTTCTTCGCGAATCACTTTATTGGACTTTTTATTATACAGGGCATCAATAATTCCCTGTCCCGTTTTACTGAAGATCTTAATTTTTGGGTGGGCATGGGTTCCTGTCACAACGACTGGGAAACCGATCCATCCGCCCGGCGGCAATCCAACTCTTATTCTTAAATCCAATAATCCGTTGAAGCTTGTTGTTCCGCTTATGGAAGGTCTCAGCACGGAAACTTTAAAGGTAAACGGATCAATATGGATCAGGTTGTTTTTGATATGAGATTCAATATTTACTCCTTTCATGTCAGGATTATCAAAAGCCCGGGCTCCAATATTATCACCAACAGCAGAGAGCATTTTTAAATTTTTCACCTCTACATCACGGAGATTAACAATCCCACCGCCTTCCAGTGAGGGATAAATGGGCTTCATATTCTTATCAAAATCCCCTTTCAGTTTATAGTCCAGTGATACGATCCCTTTAACATTTTTTGCTGCAGTTACCATTTCACGCACCATCTCTATTTCTTTATAAGCACGCTGAACATCAAAGTCCTGAACTTTGAGAGCAATATCGTAATTAGCAGTCAGGGGAGACTCATCCTGGTAACGGGCATCAATGTTCATGCGGCTTCCGATGATGTCGAAGGAAGCATTTTTAAGATAAACCTGGCCTGTACTGACAGAAGCATTTCCTTTAAGATGATGAAACGCCAATCCTTTGAATTCAACTTTTTTTGCATTGGCTTCCAGGGAAACATCAAGGTTTTTCGGAATAATGACAACTCCGCTGCTTTGCGGATTTTCTACTTTTGCATATTCAACTTCTATGGACTTATCGGTATTATCTCCGTTTTTAAGGGCCATAAATTCATCAATAAGGATATAATTGGAGTTTAACCCGAATTTACCGTGAAGAGTGCCTTTTCTTTCAATAAAATAGTTGATGGTATTCAAAAGATAACCGTTTAATGCAAAATCGGATTTTCCATAGGTGGCCAAGAATTTTGTGAACCACATTTTTTCATTCTCAAACCGGAAGTTTCCCTCTCTGATAAAAAATGATTTTGGGAGATATTCTGTAGTTGCTTTAATGTTCTTTAAAATCAGAGTTCCTTTGTTGTCGAGTTTATTGTACTGCCCTTTTGTGGCATAGCTTTGACGGCCATTGAGCGAGAGATCTGCCATAATAAGTCCGCTGACATCAAATCCTTCTTTGGCAAAAACTTTATAAATTCTTCCGACATTCAAAACGCCTTTTGCCCGTACTTTGTACAGCAGATCTTCAAAATCCTGCAGATCTGCATTGACGAAAACAGGATTTCCTTCAAAATCAAAACTGAAAGGATCCAGCTTCACATCAAGGCTTCTGAAAGTACCGTCTGTATTGAGAATATTGGCTACCAAATTGATATTCTGTATTGGGTTGGGGTAGTATTTTGTTTTCACCAGACCATTTTTGAGATGAAGATAGCCGTCGGTTTTCGGAAATAGTTTTTTATCCAGACTGAAAACTCCATTGGCTTTAATGTTGGTATCCATCAATCCTCTCATATCAATATCTTTCAGACCTAAAGCCTGATCAAGCGTCTGAAGGTCTACAGCGCCTCTTATATCAGCATTTACCTGCATTTCATTCATGCCTTTGGTTTTCACATAAGCCCGGAAATTATTGTTCGGACCCAGATCAAAAGTGAGCTTTTTTAAATCTACAGCAAGCTGGTCGGTATCTAATGACAGCAGATCTATATTCAGATCCATATTCAGATGGTTCATCGGGACAGGTGCTTTTCCGTTGGAGACAAATCCATTTTTAACCAAAAGACGTACTTTGACTCTTGGCTTGATATTTTTAGGCTCACTGAACCTTCCTTTGATATGAAAATACAGATCACTGTTTCCTTCAATTTGGGTATCTTTTGCCCAGTCGAGATACTGTGGCGGCAATACAGAGATCATTTCACGGATGGTCGTTTTTTCCGAAGCGGCATTGATATCCATATTATATCCATCCCTGAGAATGGTTATAAAACCTATGAATTTTAAAGGGAGATCATTAATTCTCAATTCATTTTTCTTCAGGACAAAAGTTAAGGCATTGGTATTAATTCTTGTAATCAGGTCAGCATGCAATTTTTTTTGTCTGGCATAATAAATCCTGTTGAGGCTAAAATCCACTTTATCAATATCAAGATTGGTCTGAAGGTCGAAAATATCTTCACTCAAACCACCTTTTCCGGTATAGTTCAGGCCTTTGGCATCAACCAGAACTTTTGCAGAGTGATCTCTGTATCTGATATTCCAGTTTCTGAACTTAATGAGGTCCAGTTTTACAGATGCCCCTGTTTCTGTAGTGTCTTTGGGTTTTTCGGAAGGTTTTGAAATGTAAACGTTGTAGTTTGCCTCTCCCTTACTGTTCACAAAAACATTGGCATTGGCATCGGTTACATATATTTCATCAATTCTTACTTCACTGTTGAAAATCAGATTTTTAAGATTAATTCCTACCGCAACCTCTTTCGCCGTCAGTAAGGTATCATTTTGAAAAGGTTTTGAACCCTGTAAAACAAGATCATCCACTGAAACCGTCAGAGAAGGGAAGTGCCGGAAAAAAGTAAGATGTGTTTTTTTATAGTCGAGTTGGCCCGCAAGATGTTTATTGGCAAATATTTTTACCTGCTGAGAAATTGTTCCCGGAAAGAGTAGGGGAATAATAAACATCAAAAACAAAATGGCTGCTATTGAAATTCCTGTCCACTTTAGAATTTTCAAAATTATTTTTTTAAACTTTTCCATAAATCCATAATTTTGATTGGCTACCGTTACAAATCCGATAACAATAATTACTTATCGCAATCTAAAATCAAGCCATTTGATAAAAATTTTCATCCTAAAACAAAAAAGAAAAGGTTTCATATTGGCCAATAAAAAAACCTGACTGAATCAGCCAGGTGGTCTTTGAAATTGAGAAGATTTTTAAGATCTCAGTTCATCGGTTTTTAATTGAGGTGATTTAAGTTTTTGGCAATGCTTTTTATATCACTTATTTTTATCAGCGTTTTAAAGGGCTCATCATACTGATCCTTGATACATCCAATGATTTTGCTGTCTACATTATCATCGAACTTTCGGGCAAAAATAGGATTGCCAGTCTGCAGGAAATCCAGATCTGTTTCGGTGAAGGTTTTCGGTCTCAATTTAATATCCCCGTCGGGAATCCAGATGATTGCTCTTTTATCATCATCTACCAGGATACCATCAAAAGAAGTATTCATCAACACGGTCTGAAAGAAAGATTCATCCGCAATTAAGGTATTCAGGTAATAATCTTCAAATCTTTTCACTTCGGTGCTGTTGCAAAGAAACTCACAACAGCTTCTGGTGAGGATCATCCATTGCCCGCCAATATAGGGAATAACACCTTTCATGAAATCTCTTTTATGGGTTTCCTCCGAAATTTTATCTTCTGATTCTTCAAAGTAATTTTCAATCCTGTTCATGGTTTCAGGTCTGCTTTTCTTCTGATCAATAATTTTTATATAGTTCTTCCCATTGTTTTTTGACAGAAATTCTTTGATGATTTTTTGTGATTTCAAAGGATAATCCTGACCGCTCAGGTTGATAAAATAGTCCCATTCCATCTTCATGTCCAACAGATATTTTATTCCGTCCAGCTCTGCCTGAACCATGCTATAACCTCCCCAAACAACATTCTTGCTTTTAAGAATATGTACGTTGGGATATTTCTGCAAAAAGACGCTGATTTCCTCACCGATTTCCTGATTGGCTTTCTTATCGATGTGGATAAGATAAAAATTGGAAGGATCATAAAGGGCTTTGAAGAGTCGTTTGAATTGGCCAGGCAAACGATGTACCAGGATTAGGTACGCAATATTGATGGATTTCATCGGAATATTACCGATACTATGTCCATTACTGTCTTCAGGGTAAACATTTCGCATTTTATATTATTTAAAAATTATGAATGTTTACAACTTATTTTATAAAGTATTAATAGACATTTCCGTAAATATACAAAAAATCAATGATGTTTTTTGTATAATAAGCAAATACAATGCAATAGTTTGTCCTTAAAATTAAATTGGCATAGTTTTTCATATCATTTACTAAAAAAATGTATGAAAATAATTAAAACTATCGGAGCAGCTGTATTAATCGCATTATTTGTAGCTTCTTGTGCTCCCAGATTAAAACCTAATGGAAATCATGGACTTCCACCGGGACAGGTTAAAAAGGTAACTGGTGCGAAGTCAGCCAAGCATTACGCGCCAGGGCATTATAAAAAGTAAAATCAAACTCTCAATTTTAATTGGGAGTTTTTTATTGTATCCGCAGCTCAGTTTGTAGTGGGGAGCATAAATACTATAATTAGGCATGTCTGAATGATGCAGAAGTTTATTCAATAAATATAGTCTAAAGCCCAAAGCAAAAAAATGAATAATATATTCAATTTAACAAATACACAGTGTGATTTGTTCATAGTTCCTGCGATAAAAATTTCCATACATTTGCAAAACTGTTCGGAAATGTAGCAGTTTATTTAATACAGTGTCTGCGTTTAGTTTAATGCATTTTATGCCAAAATAATTGACAAATGAAAAAAATTAAGGACATAGTAAAAAAGTTGAATCTGGATGAATCGTTTTTAATTGATTTTGAAATGGAAGCAGAAACTTTGTACCTCGCAAAGAAGGAAATGTTTGTTAAAGAAGGC
The DNA here is from genome assembly GCF_058245105.1 of Chryseobacterium sp. UF-81. Taxonomy (NCBI): domain Bacteria; kingdom Pseudomonadati; phylum Bacteroidota; class Flavobacteriia; order Flavobacteriales; family Weeksellaceae; genus Chryseobacterium; species Chryseobacterium sp. UF-81. Next base: position 276,344 of record NZ_JBSIBX010000004.1, read on the forward strand.
AGGTCTTGTAAATATATTGGAATTGTCAAAGAGGGAGCTCTATATGCTTTTACTTCTAAAGAAGAAAATCAAGTTGTGCACGATTTATATTTACCAGATTCCTTGATTACATATTACCGAAGCTTTTTAACGCAATTGCCTGCAAATGGTTCTATTCAAGCAGCTGAAAATTCTGTTATATATGCTTTTTCATTTGAAAAATACCAGTCTTTAATAAAATCAATAGCATGGCTAAAGTTTTTCAAGTATGCAGCTGACAGCTTATTTATCCGTAAATGTGCGCGTGAAAATTCATTCATGAAACTTTCCGCCCCGGAGCGTTACAAGCAGCTGAGGGCTCTACATCCCAGGGTAGAACAAATTTTTCCGCAATACAAAATAGCGTCTTATCTGGGTATAAAAGCTGAAACACTATCCCGGATTAAAAGTCTTGACCTACATCAAGAAAAATAGAATTAAGAAGGGGTAAATTTGCAGGAAACCTTTGATTTATGAAACAGATACCTGTATTGGAATACTTACAAATGTCAATTGATGGAAAATCTATTACTGATTTTAGTACCCTCCAAAAATATCCAACCGCTATTTCAGAAACATTAAAAATTACCATTTCACATATTGCTTTAGGAGAAGCTAAAACGGAGATAGAAGCTGATCCATTATTACATGGAAACCAACAGGGTACTGTTCATGGAGGACTGCTATGTGAATTGGCTGACTCGGCTATCGGAACAGCACATTCTACATTAATAGGCGAAGGAGAAAGCTTTACTAGCCTGGAGCTAAAAATAAATTTTTTCAGACCTGTTTGGAAAGACAAATTAACGGCATATGCAAAACCAATACAATCTGGGAAAACAATAACGGTTTATCATTGTGAAATTACAAACAGTGAAGGCAAAATCATTGCCTCGATAGTCAGTACCGTAATGACATTAACAGGAGAAAAAGCAAAAGGTCGATAAGAAACCGAAAAGCGTGATGAGATCCGCTGTCCCTATAGAAGGGTACTTCAAATTCAATATTATTTTTAAATTAAATATTATAACGTGATTAGACCTTATATTTTAGCTGAAACAAATTGGAAGGATATAAAACATACAGATTATGATTTGGCCATCCTGCCATGGGGAGCAACAGAAGCACATAACTACCATTTACCCTATGCCACAGATATTATTGAAGCAGACAATATTGCTGCAGAAGCGGCTAGAATTGCATGGGAAAGCGGAGCAAAGATTATCGTTTTACCTACTATCCCATATGGAGTAAATACGGGTCAAGCTGATATAAAGCTCGATATGAATCTTTATCCAAGTACACAATTTGCAATATTATCCGATATTATTGAAGTCCTTCAAAGAGCCGGAATCAATAAACTTTTAATCTTAAATAGTCATGGTGGAAATGACTTTAAATCAATCTTGAGAGAACTGGGTTTAAAATATCCCAAAATTTTTCTAAGCACCTGCAATTGGTTTCATGCATTAAATAAAAAAGATTTTTTTGAAAACCAGGGTGACCACGCCGATGAAATGGAAACAAGCCTGATTTTATATCTTGCCCCTCATTTGGTTCTTCCTTTAGAAGAAGCAGGTGAAGGTAAAGAGAAAAAGCATAAGATAAGAGAGTTTTCAGAGGGCTGGGCCTGGGCTGAGAGAAAGTGGTCACAAATTTCTGAAGATACAGGTACCGGTAACCCAAAGGCATCTACAAGAGAGAAGGGTGAAGATTTTTTTAAGGCAGTGACAATAAAAATATCAAATCTATTAATTTCACTATCAAAAGCCGATATAAACGATCTGTATGAATAAACAAATCGGCTCCAATAAAAACATGAAGAAAAAACATAATTATTTTAGAGCATACTGAATTAATGTGCACCTTGTAAAAACTGTCTGAAACTTGATTTACATAAAAGATGAGAGAACATAATATGTTTATTTGAAAAATAGAAAAACAGAAAATAAAAGTATGTAACGCGAGTGTACCATCATCTTTTATTAATATATGCCATCACGAACAATTTAACATAATATAAATTATAGGATAAATAATATTCCAATATTAAAAGAGTATAACCTCTTCAGATTCTGATATTTTAAAATTTTTCTGTCAGATATTCTTTAACGGATTCTGAGAACTCTTCTTTATTCATAAACTTCCAAAAACTTTTCCTTTTTCAATCTCGCCCAAAATAAATTTTGTTGTCACTGATGTGCCTTGTTATATTTTTATTCTCTGTAAACCGGTTAATTATTTTCTGATCAGCTGTGCATGGCTATACAGCATAAAAAATAATCTCCGAAAAAAATAATGACCGTACGGCAGCTCATGGTCATAAAAATAATGCTTGGGCAGTTCTCCATAAATTTTCCCTGTCATAAGATGATCATTGAAGCTGATGCTCTGTCAGCTCAACAAACATTTTTCAGCACTCACCACCTCTGTATTTATCGCTATTTTTTTTATAATAACTCCGCTCACTTCATTTACTGGTTGACTTATTTTTATCAATATATTATGTTAAATTGAATCCTAAATACAAAATCTTGCCTCATGGCAATTTCAGTTACTCCAAAAAGCAATACCTTTATTCTAACCAAAAAATAAAATAATATGAAACCTAAAATGATCTGGGCCAATCTTGGGGTAACCAACCTTGAACGTACCCAAAAGTTTTATACAGAACTCGGATTCAGACCGAATAATCCTAATTCATCCAATGAACTGGTCAGCTTTTTTTTCGGCGAAAATGAATTGATTATCCACTTTTTCCTGAAAGAAATACTGGAAGCCAATGTAAAAAATGTAAAATTTGGTGACTCTCAGACACCCAATGAAATCATTTTTACCCTTTCAGCAGAAAGCCAGGAACAGGCAGATCAATGGGCTGAGGAAGTCGTAAAAGCCGGCGGCACCATTGTTTCGGAACCGGAAAGCTTCGGAGACCATTATTATGGTTTTGTCTTCGCAGATCCTGACGGGCATAAGTTTAATGTATTTCATATGTAATTATAAGTAAGGAAAATAGATAGTATCTCTCGCAGATCAAGGCGATTTTGCAGATTTTCTATGCTTGCAAAAGTTTTAAATTAAAAATATTTTACAAAAAACTTGCGTAGTCAAATAACTTCATTTAAATTTGTAGTTAAATAGCTACACAATGAATTTAAGAAGAGATGTATTCCAGGCAATAGCCGATCCTACCAGAAGATCTATCCTGATGCTGGTGGCCGCGCAGTCTATGACCGCCGGTGCTATCGCTTCCAATTTCGATACCGCCAGACCTACCGTTTCCAAACATCTTCAGATCCTTACCGAATGCGAGTTGCTGAGATCTGAACAGAACGGCCGTGAAATTATCTATCACCTAAATCCCAATAAAATGAAAGAAATAGCCGATTTCATAGAACCTTTCCGACAGATGTGGGACGAGCGCTTCAATAAGCTGGAAAGCGTGATGAAAGCCATCCAAAACATGAGTAATAAGTAATAGGTAATGAGTAATCTTTTTATACTCTAACACACTCAAACTCTCCCACTCTAATACTCTCAAACTCTCTAACCCAAAACACTTAAAATCATGGAATTAAAAACAAAAATTCACGCCGAAGACGGTAAACAGGAAATATTCATCATCAGGGAATTCGATCTTCCGGTTGAACTTCTTTTCAAAGCCTATACCGAACCGGAAATTTTTGAACAATGGATGGGCACCAAAGTTCTGAAAATGGAGAACAGACCGCACGGAGGCTATCAGTTTCAGACCTCCAATTCTCAGGGCGATGTGGTTTTTAGCGCCAACGGAACCATCCATGAGTTTGTTCCCGGCCACAAGATCACAAGGACTTTCCAGATGGAAAATACGCCCTTCCCTGTTCAGATCGAATTTTTAGAATTTGAAAAACTCACAGACAGTACCAGCAAAATTACCATCCATACGGTTTATAAATCTGTTGATTTCAGGAACCAGATGCTGAAGCTTCCTTTCGCACAGGGCATTAATATGGCGCATAATCGTCTGCAGGAAATTTTTAAAGGAATTTGAGGTTAAAAGTTAGATACTGAATGTCAAATTTCTATATCCACCATTCTAATACACTCCAACCCTCCCACTCTAAAACTCAAAAACATGAATCCAAAAGTTGATTTTTTCTTTGATAACGCCAATCAATGGCAAAAGGAATTTGAAAAACTAAGAGCAATTGCCCTAAGCACCGAACTTGTGGAAGATTTAAAATGGGGTTGCCCCTGCTATACCTACGAAGGGAAAAATATTTTCTTAATTCACGGATTTAAAGAATATTGTGCGCTCCTCTTTTTTAAAGGTGCTTTGATGAAAGACCCTGATCATATTTTGATTCAACAGACTGAAAATGTACAGGCTGCAAGACAAATCCGTTTTACAGAGCTACAGCAAATTCTTGATTTGGAAAAAAATCTTCAAGCCTATATGTTTGAAGCCGTTGAAATTGAAGAATCAGGAGCTAAAGTTGCAATGAAGAAAACCAGGGAATTTGAAATGCCTGAGGAATTTCAGAATAGACTGGATGAAAATCCGGAACTCAAAGAAGCTTTTGAAGCCCTTACTCCCGGAAGACAGAGAGCTTACCTGCTCCATTTCTCTTCTCCAAAACAGTCCAAAACAAGAGAGGCCAGAATTGAAAAACACATTCCAAACATCCTTACAGGAAAAGGCATAAACGATTAATCTACAAAAAACTATTTTATGGAAACACAGAACAAATCACAAAAAAGAAACCGGATCATCTACTGGATCTTCACACTTTGGATGGCACTGGGAATGGGATCTACAGCTATTGTCCAGCTTATGAAAAATAAGGACGAACTTGAAAATTTTACGAATCTTGGTTATCCCGCTTACCTGATGATCATACTTGGAGTATGGAAACTGCTTGGCGTTATTGCCGTACTGATCCCGAAACTTCCGTTGTTGAAAGAATGGGCCTACGCCGGATTTTTCTTTGCCATGTCTGGAGCGCTTATCTCCCATATCATTGTGGGGGACACTTTTGGAAGGACTTTTCCGGCTCTGTTATTGCTTATTTTAGTTATTATTTCATGGTATTTCAGACCTGCAGACAGAAAAACACCTGTAATAAATTATTCAGAGCATGTTTAAATGATCAATAAGAAGTAAACATTTAAAATCAAACATTAATAAAAACTGATATGAGCCAAAAGAAACTAACAGCCGAACAGAGCTCAGAGCTTTTAAAGGTATTGAAAAACCGTTTTGAGAAAAATATGAACCGTCATAAAGGCCTGAATTGGGAAAAAATCCAGGAAAAACTGGAAGCAGCTCCCGAAAAACTATGGTCACTGAACGAAATGGAAGAAACGGAAGGAGAACCCGATGTGGTAGCCTATGACAAAAAAACAGATGAATATATCTTTTTCGACTGCTCCCCGGAAAGCCCGAAACGCAGAAGTCTCTGCTACGATTACCAAGCCTGGGAGTCCCGGAAAGCCAATAAACCGGAAAGTAATGTTATTGACAAAGCCGCTGAAATGGGCATTGAATTATTAACAGAAGAGCAGTACAGACAGCTACAGGAACTCGGAAAATTTGACCTGAAAACTTCCAGCTGGGTAAAAACTCCGGCTAATATCAGGGAAATGGGCGGTGCTGTTTTCTGTGACCGTCGTTACAATACTGTTTTTATGTATCACAACGGAGCAGATTCTTATTATGCCGCAAGAGGATTTAGAGGGTTATTAAAGGTTTAAAATTTAATCATATCCTTCTATAGATGATTTTCCTACCCGGGAAAATAAATTATCATTCATTATTATCTAGAGATAATGCATGATAAGAATATACTTCAATACCAATATAAAGTTTACTCATATCCGAAAAAACGATATCCTAAAAAGAGAAAAAGTCCGAATTTCGTTCTTAAGACGAAATTCGGACTCACTAAAACTTGTCCTGATGAGCCATTCTTATAGTTTATAAAAACTGGGTAACCCATCCCTTTTTCAGATATTTTAACCATAATTTTTTTTCCATTCTGCCACAGTATTTCTGCTGAGTTTAAAATGATTAGCTACCTGACTATTACTTAAATTGTTGGTCTTTTGATAATCAAGAATCTTTTGTATAGTTTCATTATCATATGAACGGTGTCTCTGGTTGAGGGAAATATTTTTCGCATTATTTCCAAAAATAATACTATTAATTCTGATAATATCAATGCTGGATAACCGTTCTTTAGATAATATTGTTTTACATTTTTCCATCTTTTCAGGATGTTTTAATTCTATAAGATCCAAGTAGATTCTTTTATAATCCGGCCTTAGTCTTTCCTGTATTTTTCTATCCATCTATATAATGTAGTTTTAGGAATTTTGTACTCATTTACAATTTGATATTTACTTTTTTTCCCGGTTTTAATGAGCTCTAGAATGAAGTCAATAATTTCTTTGGTATAAATATTTTTCCGAAATTCAGGCAGTGATGATTTCTCTTTACCAGAGTTTTCACCGTACTTCATTGAGGACTGCGAAGAGTATAACATTAAATGATGGGAATAGATCCTAAAGAAATCGTATTCTAATAATTTGCACCATTTTAAAACTAAATCTGTCGAAAGATTTTTCTGTGTCAACATTTCTTCCAAATCAGCTTCAGTACATTTAAAAAAGTTGCAGATACGAGGGATTTCTATCTTACATTCTGCTATACGCTGGTTGATAAGACTTCCTATATGTATTTCCTTGAAGTTCATTGTTTCTTTTTAATATCACAATAGACTTGATGGTTTAGCATTTTATTCATCATTTGTGTTTGTTATATAAAATCTGTGTTTTTACTTATATATTTATTGACATATTGTTTGGCAAATCAGCAATTGCCGTATAAGATCTTCTGAGTCTAAACACAAGCTGGAGAATTATTTCCCATAACTAAAATTGTTCAGGATATATAAGATTACAAAGGTATCTTTTCTTCTATGGAAAAAATAGAACACCAAACGTAATCACTCATAAACAGCTGATAAACAATATATAAACTGATAATGAAATTCGGAATTTTATTAATTTCACTAAAAAAAGCGATATGATCAACGTTGTAATAGTTTTTAATCCTTTCCTATAGCATCGCCCTTTTACACTTTACCATATATCTGATCTTAAAATGTTTTCTGGGAAATGCAGATTTTATATCATCTTCTGTAAAGTAAGCCAGGCAGGAATAAGAATGCCAGAATAGTTTGATGTATAAGAGGTTCTTCCTCCATAAATCCGTTTGTTATGAGGAATTTCTTGGTTTAGTAAAATTTGTCTTTAAGTGTTTTTTTCCTTTTCGGGTTAAACAGAAATACTAAAATTCGGAATTTGAGTATCACTGTCAATGCTGATTATCTTTATAGAATGATTTATTATATAATGCTCAATTAAAAGAATAATTTTCTTTTTTATGTTTGAAATAAATTTGTATTTATAGTAAATAGTAGTTAATATTTAAATACTATTATTAATTTAGTACACTGAAATTTGAATTTAATAAAATAACTTTAGGTATGAAAAAATTAATCTTACTGGGGTCATTATCGGTTTTTCTGATGAATTGTAATAAAAAAACAGAAACACCGGCTCCAAAAACTGAAACTGATACGGCAGCAGTCATTGAGCCTGTGGCAGATACACTGGGGCCAAAATCATTCTGCTATATCGGTGTTACAGGAAAAGACAGTGTTTTTGCCTCTATTGATGATAACCTGGGAACAATAACCGGGAAATTAGCGTATAAAAACAGTGAAAAAGACAGTTCTAAAGGAGATGTAACCGGCTTTAAGTCAGGCGACACCCTGAGATTAACCTATGAATTTCAGTCTGAAGGAACAAAAAGCAAAAGAGATATCTTCTTTATTCAGAAAGACAATACTTTAACAGAAGGAATTGGGGATCATAAAGACGAAGACGGACAGTCTAAATATGCTGACGAGAAGAAGATCAGCTATAAGGACGGACAAAAACTGGAAGCTGCAGACTGTAAAGTGGTTTTAAAAGCTCTAAAATAATATAAAAATCCATTATACTTCCTTATTGAAAAAGGTGGCTTTGAAAATTCTCAGCCACCTTTTTTACTAAAGCTCTTTCTGGATGATGCCTATAAAACGTTCTACCGCTTCATCACCCGTATTCCAGGAAGTAATAAGACGAATGGCAGAAGAGTTTTCATCTATTTTCTTCCAGACAAAAAATTCAAAGTGTTCTGAAAGGATTTTAATAAGATCATTACTGATAACAGGAAATATTTGATTCGTGTAGGTATCGGCAAGAAACTCTACTCCCTTTTCCTTCAGAGCATTTTTAATCTTCATTGCCTGCTGGTTGGCATGTCTTGCCAGATCAAAATACAGATCGTCTTTCATCAGTTCCATAAACTGGATGCCAAGAAGACGTCCTTTGGCCAGAAGCGCTCCTTTCTGCTTGATATTAAATGCAAAATCCGGTTGTAAAACCTGATTGTTAATAACAATGGCCTCTCCTATCAATGCTCCGTTTTTTGTTCCGCCCAGGTAAAAAATATCCGTCAGTTCTGCTACCCTTTCCAGGGTAAGATCGCTGATCTCAGAAGTAAGTCCATGCCCTAGCCTGGCTCCGTCCATAAACAGGTACAGCCCGTTCTGACGGCAAAAAACCGAAAGCTCTTCCAGCTCTTCAGCCAGATAAATTGTTCCCAGTTCGGTAGAGTTTGATATGTATACCAGCTTTGGCATGACCTGATGCGGAATATTACTGTGGGCTTCCAATACCGGAACAATGTCTGAAGGCTTAAGCTTACCGTCTGGTGTCTCAATGCTTAAAACTTTGTGACCTGTAGCTTCGATAGCTCCTGTTTCATTATTCAGGATATGGCCCGGTGCTGCAGATATTACACATTGATATGGCCTTAGAACGGAAGAAATCACAATCAGGTTCGCCTGTGTTCCTCCGGAAACAAGATAAACCTCCGAATCCGGATTATTAATTTTTTCTTTGATCAGTTTTTTTGCCTGCATAGAATACTCATCTTCGCCATATCCGGCCTGCTGCTCAAAGTTAGATTTTAAAAGTGCTTGTAGAATATTCGGGTGACATCCCTCGGAATAATCGTTTTTAAAAGAAAATTTCATAGGGTAAAATTAAAAAAAGTTAAAATAACAAGGCCCGATTTTACATAATATTTTGTTAGATTTGTATTGAAAATCATCTAACATTTTGAGAACAACATTAACAGAAGAAAATTATCTGAAGGCTTTGTTTCATTTAGTTGACAATGAAGGAAAAGTGACAATCAATGAGCTTAGCAAGTTTTTGAATGTAAAAATGCCGAGTGTCAATAACATGATGAAGAAGTTTGCCGACAAAAAATGGGTTGTCTATGAAACGTACAAACCGCTGGTGGTTACAGAAAACGGAAAACGTGAAGCGGCACTGGTAGTCCGAAAGCACAGACTGACTGAAATGTTTCTGGTAAAAAAGATGAACTTCGGCTGGGAAAATGTTCACGAGATCGCAGAACAGCTGGAACATGTCCATTCACAGATCTTTTTCGATAAAATGGATGAAATTCTGGATCATCCTAAATTTGATCCGCACGGAGAACCTATTCCTGATAAAGACGGAAATATTATTGCGCAGGATCTGCAGAAGCTAAGTGCCTGCACAGTGGGAGAAACGGTAATATTTGCTTCAGTTACGCTTTCAGACGACGGCTTTTTAAGTTATTTAAATGAAAGAAAACTGCTTTTGAACACTAAGATCAAGATCGTTAAAATCGAAGATTTTGATAAATCCATGACCATTGAGATCGGAAATTCTAAAGAAATACTCAGCAGAAAAGCCACAGAAATAATACTGGTGAAGAAATAAAATATTTGGTGGCTTCGCGAGCGTCAGCCACCAGATTTTAATATCGGGTTCAAACCAAAATGGGACAAGTTGTTTGTTTCAGATTATAACTGATTGATTTTAAGTGTAGCCATTCATCACTATTTCATAGCAAACACAATAGTTCCACTGATAATTAGCAGAGCTCCGATTGCTGTTTTTAGCGTTAATGTTTCTTTAAAAAATAATACCGATAAAATGATGGCTATTGCAACACTTAGCTTATCTACAGAAGCAACCTGTGATACTTTTCCGATCTGCAATGCTTTGAAATAAAACAGCCACGATAATCCTGTTGCCACTCCTGAAAGAATCAGAAATATAAGGTTCATTTTTGATATCGACCCAATATCCTTTGCTTCACCTTTTATAAATACAATACTCCAAACCACAACAAGAATTATGATGGTTCTTATACCAGTTGCAAGATTAGAATTGATGCTGGATACTCCCATTTTGGCAAAAATGGCTGTGAATGCCGCAAACAATGCCGACAATAATGCATAATAAAACCACATGTTTTGATAATTTTAAAATTATTTAAAAAGTTTTTACGAAGCCTATCCCTACGCTTTTATCCTGATAAAATGGCATTACCATGGTTGCTGTACTTTTATTCTGACCTCCCAACAGATTATTAATCTTAGGATATAACCAATAAGCCAATTCTGTGGAAAGTATCCCAAAACCTGCGCCTGCTACTACATCTCCTACCCAATGTTTATTATTCAGCATCCTGTAAACTCCTGTAAAAACAGCAAACGAATATCCTGAAACTCCCAGCCAGAAATTCGTGTCTTTATATTCTCTGAACATAAATTGTGCAGAAGCAAATGCAATGGCTGTGTGGCCTGAAGGAAATGATAATTTATTGGATTGATCGGGTCTTTCTTCCTGAACAATATGTTTTAAAGGAATTGTAACTGCTGATGTGATCAACATTGAAGTTCCATAGATAATGCTCCTGTCTTTAAAACCATGTTTTCCCTTTACTCCGGCTGCATTTAATCCATAAACCAGAACTGCAGGTGCAAACTGAGTATAATTATCCAATCTGATATGATCAGGCTTGTGTTCATTAATTTCATCTCTGGTGGAGAAGTTCAATTGCTTAAGGCTATTAACGGACAAACTGGCGACTCCGTAACCAATAAGTGCGGCAGGAATGATTAATCTTTTATAATTTAAATGACTTTCAGTATTCAATGCAACAATACCGTCTTTCTTTGGCTCCTGAACCTGAATGGTATCATTGCTTGTTTGTGCAGTCATTTTTCCACAAGAAAAAATCAATATGGAAAGGCAGAATGCTGTTTTTTTAGTGAATTTTGACATCTTAGTAAGTAATAGATTTTAAATTTGTTCAGAACAGTTCATTAATTGAACATTCACTTCTTTAAATTTGGTAAGTATTTTTTTACCATAATCCGTATAATATTCATGATCTTTAAGAAAATTACAATTCTTTACCAACCATTCTTGATCTGTATAAGCCAGTCCAAGATATATTTCAAACTCTTGTCGTATTGCTTTTTCATACTTAGGATAATTCGGAAGTGTCAAATGATATAGATCTGCATCGCACAGCACTTTTTCAATTAAAGAAGAAGGTTTTGGCGGGTATTTTGTAGAATCAATACAGTTTAAAACAGTATCAACAAAATCTTTTTCGCATCCGAAATTTTCTAAGAAATTCTTTGCTATTTTTTTACTTTCTTCCTCATGACCAATATAGAGATTCGCATATCCGCAGTCATGAAACCATGCTGCAACCAATAAGACAGTCATACTTTCTTCCGACAGATTGCTTTGTGTACCAATTTCCCGTGCTGCATCCACTACATCATAGGTATGGCCGATACCGTGAAAAGAAAGATTTTCAGAAAGGTTTTCCGAAAGAAATAATATCATATACCTGTTTACAGACTCTAGTAAATTATTCATGTCAGCATTGAGTTTTTTATTAAAATTTATAACTATAACCTAATCTTACAACCTGCGTCTCATAATAATCATTGCTTGTATAAGCAAAACCATTTCCCTGGATTTTTTTCTTGATTGCCATAGTGTTCAGCAAATCGGTTGCATTCAAAAATATTTCCCCTTTTCCGTTTTGGATTGATTTTTTCACCCCCAGATCCATTGAAAATCTCGAACCTGTTTTCCCTTGCGGAATAATATCCGGAGCCAGGTAAACTGCAGTTAATTGTGCATCAAACCCCATAGAAAATTTAAAAATGTTATTCAGTTTTACATTTCCGGAAATAGCTGTTTCCCGCTTGGCAAAAAATATATTGGACTGCGGATAAAGGTTTTCCACCGAAAATGCATCGATCTGATTTCTGTAAATATTTCCATTGATATTAAAAGAATACGCTTTCGAAACTTTTTGATTCCAGATCATTTCCAACCCTGAATTATAACTTTTTCCGGCATTTTGAAATACAGCATAAATCAGGGTGCTTTCAGGAACAATACTTGAGATTCTGGTAATTGTTCCGTTAGCAAAACGATGGTATAACGCTGAATACAGATAGCCGTTACTCCAATTATACTTGTGCCCCAATTCAATTGAATTGGTAAACTGAGGTCTTAATTGCGGATTTCCCACCTTAATGATTTCGGCATCGTCATATTTAGGGAATATTCTGATATCAACTTCATTCGGCCGGTCCACTCTCCTGTTATAAAATACAGATAACTTGTTGTGATCGTTTAATTTATAAGCCAGTCTTAAGTTTGGAAACGGCTGTGTATAATTATAACTGTCACTTTTATATGTCGGATGATTGGGATTCACATCGTACTGAATTTTAACATATTCCAGTCTTACACCAAGTTCCGCTTCCCATTTTTCGTTTTCGAAAATATAATTGCCATAAACAGCAGGAATCAACTCTGTATAATTTGCCCAACCTCCTGCATTGGCATCCAAAACTGAGTTTGTACCGGGAATAAAGTTCATATTTGTAGGAATACTTCTGTTTCTCAGTTTAATTCCTGTTTCGATGCGTCCATATTTCAGAGGTTTCACATAATCAATATTAAAATCATAAACCTGTTCGTCAGATAATAATTTAAAGGCATCTGTCCCTGTTGAAGCCGGCAAATAATTGTCGTAAAAATATTTCTCATCCTCTCTGTGAAATGTGTAATTGAATCCGATATTCAATAAATGTCCTGCCTCTTTGAACTTATGCTGATAAGAAGCTGTTGCCATTATTGTGGTTTTCAATTCATCTTCCAAAAACTGCCAAAGTCTAAGGCGTTGAGATAGATCTCCGTTAAAAAATGGTTGGTCTCCATGATCTATAATTTTCTCACCTCCGTACAGCCCTGAAATCGTTAGTGTGTTGTGAGAATCAATATTCCAGTCGATTCCGGCTTTTGTAGTAAGATAATTTGTATTTCTGTTTCTTTTTAGTTGTGACTTAATGACCGTTCCGTCATCATAAGTTCGGGTTACAAATTCATTTTTATTAAGCGTTTCCTTATATAAATTATCTGCCTGGAGAAAAATATTAACCTTATCTTTTCTGTAATTTAATGAAACTGATGGGTTAATTTTTGGCGTAATAGTATATTGAGGCCTTATCGTTGGCAGATTTTCTTTTCTTACCCAATAAGAACCCGTACCGTACGTAAAACCAATTTTCCCGTTCCAGCCGGTCTGTTTATTTTTCTTCATCATAATATTGATGATTCCTGCATTTCCGTTGGCATCATATTTTGATGAAGGATTGTTGATGATCTCAATTTTATCAATCGCAGAAGTCGGAATATTATCCAGTCCGCTCTGACTTCCGAAGCCAGTTAAAGCTGTTTGTTTGCCGTCAATTAAAACCGTTACTTTATCATTTCCACGCAGCTGTACTTTTCCTTCCTGAATGGTCACGCCTGGTAAATTTTGCATGCTTTGCAAAACAGAACCTCCGCTTTGGCTGATATTATCGGAAACAGAATATGTTTTTTTATCGAGCTGATCGCTGACTTCATTCTTTTTAGAAGCAGTTACAACGACTTCCTCAATTTTTGTTTCTTTTTCTTCCTGCGGTTCAAGTTCGATAACCGGAATTTCCAGAAATTCTGAAAGGCTTCCTACAAAAAGTGTCTGAGTCTGCTTTCTAAATCCCGAATGTAAAAACTCCAGCTGGTAGTTTCCGGGTTTGATTCCCGTTAATGAAAATCTGCCTTCTTCATCGGTTATCGTTCCGGCAACAAATGCAGTGTCTTTTCCGGTTCTTGCAATTACATTTACATATGATAATCCTGACAGTCTCAGTTTATTTTTTACATTTCCGGAGATTGTAACAACAGCCACCTGTGCAAAGGCGATTGAAGAAAATAGCAGCATTACTAAAAACGGTAACAGCTTGATCCTATACATCTTATTCAGTTTAGTCTTTTTTTTCCTTTAAGAATTTTCCTTTATTGTCGAAAATCAGATCTTTTCCGCTTATTTCTGCTTCATAGGTAAGGATGCCTTTTGCATCTGTAATTTTCGCTGCTCCTTTTATATTCTGATTAGGGTAATTTTTGTTGATATATGCTTTAATAGGTGCAGAAAGAGAGTTACTGCCTATTTCTGATTCTGTTTCAAGAATGTTACCTGAAGGAGTGATCACAACAGAAGTCTCCGTTCCTTTTATCCTGAAGCCTGCTTCATAATTACCATCTTCCTTTTCCCATTTTATCTCTCTGGCCGTTGGAAATTGTTTCTGAAAACCTTTCTGAACAGATGCAGGAACATCTTTCTGCTGAACTTTTTGTGCATTAACCAAAGCTACAGCTGTAGCTGTTGTCAATAGGAATACTAACTTTTTCATTTTAATTAAATTTTTAATTTGTAAAGCAATATTCAGGAATGAATTAGAATAAATTTTGAATTTTTAGTTTTGACTATCTTTCTTTTGCTTTTGATGTGAAATAATAATCATCAGAAATAACAGACCTAAAGAAACTAATGAAGCATATAGTGTACTGAGATTTAATCCACCTTTTAAAATAGGCTTAGTAAGAAAATCCCCGAAAGTTGCTCCAAACGGCCTCGTAAAAACAAAAGCAACCCAAAACAGCAGAACATGATTGAACTTTGTAAAATAATGAAGCAGAACAACAATAAGTATGACAGCACCCGTGATCAAAGCTCCGTCTAAATAGCTATATCCTAAATTATCACCCAGAAAATCTCCAAACGCTGTTCCCAGACTGTTGGAGAAAAGAATAGCTATCCAGTAAAAAATTTCTTTATTTCTTTCAAAGACCGGATATACTTCAAGAGTATTATATTTTTTATACCATAAGAAAAGCGTTATCAGAAGACCGCTTACCAGTATTAAAGTCCCCAATAAATACCCGGTTTTCAAAGTTCTGTCTATAAAATCAGAAATTTCTGTCCCCAGTGTGGTCGTTCCTATAATTACCAGCCAGTAAATGACCGGAATATATTTTTTTACATTCAGCTGTATTGAAATAATGATGATGAAAAATAAGAGGGTAATTCCTATTCCAACAATATAGCCGAGGTTAAGTGTCATAGAAATAAAATCTCCCAAAGTTTCCCCCAGTGTAGTTGCTGTTATTTTCATCAGCCAGAAAAGTAGGGTTACAGCTGCTACCTTATTTAGCATTTTCATGTTTTTCTTACAAATCTGATATACAATTTTGTAGAAATTTGGAATGCTTAGAACAGGACAGAAAAAATATGCAGATTATTTTCGAATTTATAGCTGATTTTCCATTGATGAAATTTGCAAATTTCACTGATTATTGCCAATCCTAAACCACTGCCGTTATGATCAGCTGAAAGCTTGGAAAACCTCTTGAATAAAAATTTTGTATTTAATTTTTCTGTTCCGGAATTAGTAACTTCAAGCCCATAATCTGTCAGTTTCACCGAGATTGATCCGTTAGGCGAAGTATGGCGAATTGCATTCAGTATCAGATTATTAATAAGGACTTCCGTTAAACCAGTGTTTCCACTTACTTTTACATGTGATGAAATATTTTCATTAACTGCAATGTTTTTTTGATCAAAATGTTCCTGTAATATTTCCATACTTTGATGCAGTAAACCATCAAATTGAATAATTTCAGAATTATCAAACTGGCTATTGTCAATTTTGGCCAGCAACAAAAGGTTTTTATTAATTCTGGAGCTTCTTGTCAGGGCTCTGTTCATTTCTTCAGCAATGTGATATTGTTTTTCTGTGAGATCTTCGTCTTGTAGTAAAATATCAAGTTTGTTTTTAAGAATTGCCAAAGGAGTTTGCAACTCATGAGAGGCATTTTCTGTAAATTCTTTCTGTGTTTTAAATGCTGAAATATTATGATCGATCAGTTTACCTAAAGATTGATTAAGTTCTTCAAATTCTGTTGTATCAGTTTGATCAAATTCGATTTTTGTCTGGCTGTTGAGATTAAATGTTTTAAGCTTCTCCAAAGTATTTCGGAATGGTTCCCAGACTGAAGCTGAAAGTCTTTTGTTTAGAAACAATAAACCAATAACGATAAGAATAAAGAAGAAAATGGTTACCAAAGCAATAGCAGATACGGTTTCCTGAGATTCTTCAATATTGGTTTCAACGGTAAAAAGGAAAGGCTTATTATTAATATAAATCACTTTCATTAAACATCTATATCGTTCTGTTTCAGGTTCTGATGCAAACGTTTTCTGCTTTTCTACAGTAAAAAACACATCTTTTTTCAGATTATTGTATAGTATTTTTTTAATATCGGTTCCCGGTTGGATCTGATTCCAAAGCACCAGACTTTTTTCTAATTCCTGATCAGAAAGCTTCAGACTATTAAATTCATAAGCCGTTTTTTCTGCGATTGTCGCATTATGTTCATCTAATTCACCCTTCCAAATGGTATCAATTACAAAATAATATACAGGAATACTAATGACCAGAATAATAAGGACATAAATAATGAATGGCTTTGTAGTCTTGCTTAATAGTGGTTTCATAGGTTAGTTACTTTCCCATTTATATCCCGTTCCGTACACCGTTTTCAGATAATGATCACATCCGGCATCGTATAATTTCTTTTTCAGATTCTTTACATGTGCATATACAAAATCATGATTGTCCAGCATATCTGCAAAATCACCGGACAGATGCTCTGCTAAAGTGCTTTTGGAAATTACCTTATTTTTATTTCCTATAAAATAAATCAACAGATCGAACTCTTTTTTCGTAAGAGTAATTGTCTTATTATTAATTGAAACAGTTTTGGCTAAAAGATTGATCTCTATTTCATTCTGCCTTACAACATTTGAATTGTTGAATTGTTTTCTGCGGATAATAGAATAGATCCTGGCCGTTAATTCGGAAAGATGAAAAGGTTTGGTAAGATAATCATCAGCACCCAGTTGTAAGCCTCTTACTTTATCATCCAAAGCGTTTTTCGCAGATATAATAATAACACCATCCTGTTTATTTTGCTTTTTCAGTTCTTCTAAAATAGTAAGTCCGTTTCCATCAGGAAGCATAATATCAAGCAGAATACAATCATAATTAAAAGTCTCTATTTTGTCCATTGCGTCACTAAATGTCGTTGCAAACTCACATAAATAGTTTTCTCCGGAAAGATATTCGGAGATACTTTTTGCCAATTCTGTTTCGTCTTCTATTATTAAAATCTTCATTTTTACAAATCTATAGTTCAATTTTGAAGAAATTCTGAATTAATTGTTTGGGGTAGAATGTGATAAGAGATTAAAGCTCCTATACAACCAGCAACATCATGCCTGATTTTTGGCTTAAAGTCAATATTCCAACATTTTTACCACACTTTCAATTTCATCGGAAGTATTAAAATAATGCGGGGAAAGGCGAATAGCTCTATCCAGATTTTTCAATGTAAAATCTATAAGTGCATTGCTTTTATTACTTACTGAAAAATACACATTGTTCTCTTTCAGTATTTTATAAATATTTTCAATGCTGTTGTCCGGGGCACAAAAAGTAACTATACTGCATAAATTTTTGCCCTGATCCAATATTTTGAAACCCTTATTATGAAGCCCTTCCCTTAAGCTTTCCGCCAGTTTTCTGTTATAGTTCTCAATATTCTGCAGACCAATTCCGTTTGCATATTTTAAAGCTTCTGCATATCCTAAAAGCGAACTGACAGAAGTTTCCCAGTGTTCAAATCTTTTTGCCGTTTTAAGCAATTTGTAATCATCGAATTCTGTCCATTCTGCACCTGCCATATCCAAAAATACCGGAGCCATATTCTTTTCTAAAACCCTGTCCGAAACATATAAAAACCCTGTTCCTCTGGGTCCGCGCATAAATTTCCTTCCCGTGGCAGTCAGAAAATCACATCCTATTTTTTCAACATCCACAACCAGCTGGCCAACGGATTGGCAGGCATCAACGAGATACAAAACATCATACTGGCGGCAGATCTTGCCTACTCCCTCCACATTCTGGATCAACCCGGAATTGGTCGGAATATGAGTGACGGCAATGAGTTTTGGATTATGCTTTCTAATCAAATTTTCAAGATCTTCCAGGTCCAGTTCATGGTCAGAAAGCCTTTTAACCCTGATCAGCTTAACTCCCCGCTTTTTCTGCAGCGAAAAGAAAGCCATCTGATTCGAGATATAATCGTCATTGGTTGTAATAATACAATCGCCATCTTTGAATTCAATACTGGACAAAGCTTTAGCATAAGCATCGGTAGAACTGACTGTAAAAGCAATATTATCGGGTTGGGTATTGATGAGCCTGGCAGCTTCTGTATAAAACAGGGCAAGCCTTTCCGTACTCCTGTCAGCTGCTCCATAAGCACCGTGTTGCTGCTCCAAAAAAATATAATCAGTCATTGTTTTCACTACAATTTCCGTCATCAATGATCCTCCCGCACTGTTTAAAAATATTTTATCTGCACAGCCAGCCGTGTCTTTTCTTATGGTATTAAGATCCATGTTCTGTTTTATTTTGGAATTGATTATTATCTGAGTGAACTAACAAACTTACCAGTTATATTCTACAGCTTTCTATATTTTATACATAAAAAAATCCCGAAAATTTCAGTCCGGGATTTATATTCAATCATTTTTATTAATCTAAAACACTCCAGCCTCTTTTCGGATTGGTATTTGAAGAAACTTCCTGTTCATTAACAATAATGTTTTCTTTTCTCTGACCGATATAGTCAAGCTCGCTTAATTTAGAGAAAATAATTTCCAGACTGCGCAGCATCTGCTGGATATACAATAATGGTTCTCCACAATTATGATGGTCATAATTGGTTTCTGCTACGATAGAAAGCTGATTCAGTAAGGTATGCGGGGCAATTTCACTCCATTCTAAGCTGTAGTTCAGCATTTCTTCCAGCTCAGCAGGAACCAGAAGCTGGGTTGAATTGTAAAGATGAAGGGCTAATTTTGCAAATGCCTCGATCAAAAATACAGGCGGCTGCCACGGAATAATGTTTCTGAACTGGAAATACATATCTCCAAAAGTATTCACCATGGTAGTACATAAGAACTTCACGTTCTGCGCCAACGCGGTATTTTGGTTTTTGTGAGATGCTTTCTGAATGATCTTGAAAGCATACTGCTGCAGATTTCCTATTGATTTGGCATAGCTGCTGTAGTAATCTATCAAAGCAGGATGACTCTGGATAGAGGTACACGGCGGAATAAAATTAGAATCTACCTGGGCAATATTGGCTCTCAAATCTACTTTTCCGATGATAAGGTAGTTTCCTCCGGAATAACTGCTGTTCAGTGAAGTAACCGGAAGAAGCTCAATATGATGATTCGGCTGTGCGTTTGGATGGCGGGGCGGAATTTCCTCCGGGTCAATATCTCCAAAAGGTACCTTATCAAAAGGATTTACAGAAATCAGGATATAATAATCACCGTCCGCCTGCTCCTCGCTCATAGATTTTGCCAGTGATTTCACGCTTACTCTTCTGTCGCTCAGATCTATACGATACCCTGCCATGGTAACAGCGCTGCATCTTTTGATAACAAGCTGTACGTCATTGGTAGCCGTATTATGAACATCAAAGATTGTTTTGTCCGTAAACTCGTTGGAAATAGGCAAAAGCCCATAGTTATATGTAGTGATTCCCAGTGAGCTGGAATCTCTTATTGTGTCAATTAAAAAATTATCCTGATCATTAAGATGTCTCTGGGAAACTTTCATCCCGTCTACCCAATTGATCGCAAAATGCTTAATAGGCTGTATCATAGTTAATACTTTTTAAATTTTCTGTGATTATGATTTTTTCAATACTCCTTCTTCCTCATGCTGGATGACTCTTTTGCAGATCACTACTTCATTTTCTAAAATGTTGTTCGTTGAGATATCCTGGTCGAAATCAATATATTTTCTAAAGCTGAAAAATGATTTTTTAGTATAGAAAATCCAGTAATAAGGCTCTTTTTCTATATCTGAAAGATGAATAATGGAATTTGGATTTTTATGATTATAGTCGTCCACGACCCTGTAGAACCAGTCTCCAAAAGTTACTCCCGTCGGAAGCGTTTTGGCTTTAATCCTGAATCTGTTGGAATCTTCAAGGTTTTTGCTCAGCTCAACGTTCAATACCATTAATCTGTCAAAATCTGCCCCTTCAAAGTCCGGCAGTTTCTGGTCAGGAGAATATCTCCATGTTTTATAGATATCAAAAGGAATGCTTATAAACTGTACGTAACAGTAATAAAATACCATGGGAACAACAAAGATCAGCATACTTGTAGCAGCCATTACAGCATAGCCTGCGCCTTTGCTGATCCAGTTAAAGATCAGTGTAAACAGATATCCTCCAAAAGCAATACACGTTAATGAAAGTATGGATTCAAACAAAATACTCATACCTACAGAGTCAATATGCTTTCTGAAGTACTTATGCAGTAAATTAACATGAATAATACCAAAAATAAGATAAATAACCTGTGCAATAAGGTACCAGTAAGGATTAAAAAGGTTTCCTGCAAAACCAAAAAAGCCTGGTAATGCGAGACATAAACCACACAGAAGGACATATATGATAATTACTTTAATTTTGATCGCAGGTTTGTTTCTTCTGATGATCCCAAGAATGACCATCAAAATCACCGCGATTAAAGGCATTAAAATATACCTTAAAAAAATACCTTTTACTGATGAAATTTCCATTAGTTTCTTTTCAAATTTATACTTTGTTGGTAGTTGTAAATATAATAAATTATTTAGAGAAATGTAGAGTATCCAAGACGGCTGGCATTTCTTTCATCGTCTTCAAGACTGAATGAATATTCCTCTTTTTCGGTAATAAAATTTTCCTCCACATCTACCGTTACCGGGAGAAAATAATCGTATAAAGCCTGCAGAATATTTCTGAACGGGCTTCCGGAAATATACTTTTTCATTTCTGTATAAGGGATAGGTCCTATATTCACTACCCAGTTCCGCTGTCCGTCCATATGTCTTCCGCTGGGAATATAGGTAACTCCAAGTTTGGAATTTCCCAGCAACATGGAATCGTCATTTCTTTCTATTCTGTCAATAATATTCGGGGCAAAAGTAACTTCCACCGGCACCTGAAGAAAAGCGGTCATGCATCTTTCAAACCATTTCTTATCTCCTCTTATCTGATGAAAAAAGGGTAAAATATAGATAAAAATATAGGCATTCTGCTTATCAAGCATTTTTATAAGAGGCCAGAGCTCACTTACCGTTTCCAAAAGCGTATCCGTACTGCTTGAAATATCAAATTCAGATTCCTTAAGCAGAGAGCTTATTTCCGTAAAAAAAACTTCCAGCTCGAAAGGACGGAAAAATTTACGGGCATCCTCCTCTACTCTTTTCTGCTTACGGATCTCACGTACTACAGAATCCACATTCTTTCTGGAAGCTCCCAGAGACGGCGGATGAAACAGCCCTTCCGGAAGATAATCATAAATACCTTCTCTATAGGTTTCTATGGTGAACACTTCCTCATCAAATCCTAAATAGCTGCTCGAAATACTTTTGATATCCTTAAGGTAAGCCCGGTCATTGATCCCGATTCGTTCTATAAATATATTGCTTACCGCCCGATGATACTTCAAAAGATTTACCGCCACGGCTTCAGCTTTGAAGTCGGTCTGCAGTTTATTGTAATACATGTCTACAATATTATTCTCATGCATAGTGTTTCTTGTGATTGTGACTTGTAAAGATAATATATCTCATAAGTTTGAAAAAATAATTTGGCTATAATTTTATTTTAAAAATACTAATTTATTGACATTAAAAGGAATATTCCGTGACAAATTCCGTAAAAATACGGTAATAACCACTTACCTATGTATGAGGTTCCGGGTTTAAAGTTAATTTTATCAGCTGATATGCAGACTTTTACACCTGTTTAGTCATCATTTTAGACACTATTTAGAATTTTGTTCTGCATTTCTTTATTCAGATTAATTTTTATTAATATACTTTGAAATAAGAAAATGACGATAATTGATGCAGGTTCCGAAAGCGGAACGTATCTTTGCAGCTTGTAAAATGTTATTTATAATGAAAAGTATTTATTCTAAAATTCTGATTTTAGCATTCATTTCATCTTCACTTTATTCTTATGCATGGGGACTTACAGGGCACCGCGTTATTGCAGAAATCGCAGAAAACCATCTGTCGGGCAAAGCAAGAAGAGAAATAAGAAAAATAATGGGTAAAGAACATCTTGCCTATTGGGCAAACTGGCCGGATTTCATCAAATCCGATACTACAGGCGTCTGGAAGCAGGCTTCATCATGGCACTACGTAAATATTGATCCCATGACGGATTTTAAAGTTTTTGACCAAAACCTGAAGATGCAGGCTGGCCCAAGTCTTTATACACAGGTAAACACTTTATCCAGCCAGATTAAAGACGAAAAAACTTCTGAAAAAGACAGGAAAATTGCCCTGATCTTCCTTATCCATATCATGGGAGACCTTTCCCAGCCCCTTCACGTAGGAAGAGCCGAAGATCTAGGAGGAAACAAAATCAATGTAACTTATTTCGGGGACAAAACCAATCTTCACTCTGTATGGGACGGAAAGTTGGTAGATTCACAGAAATACAGCTATACGGAATATGCCCGCCTTTTAGACATTAAATCTAAGGAAGAAGTAAAACAGATCCAGGCCGGAACTGTAGAAGACTGGCTATATGATTCTCATAAAATAGCGAATAGGATCTACGCACAAACTCCAAACGATTCAAAATTATCATACGATTATCAGTATAAATTCAATGATACGCTTGAAAGACAGCTTCTTTACGGAGGACTGAGGCTGGCCAAACTGTTGAATGATTTGTTTTAATAGTTTTGAGTTCCAGTTGCTGGTAAATAATTCAAATCATAACAAGCATTTTTAATTTTTAATTATTCATTCTTCACTATAACGCGGGACTTCAGTCCCGCTTTTTTGTTGGAGAGACTAACATAATTGATGTCTAACGTCCCTTATCTTAGTTCTTGATTCTTGATTCCTGACTCTTGGCTCTTGGCTCTTGGTTCTTTCCTCTCTACATCTAAAATTAAAAAATAATTAAAACTGATGTAACCTTTTTACCACTTCATACGTATAATATATAGTAACTCTTTTTTGAGGATAAAAATAGATGAGACAATTAAAAATCACTAAGCAGGTTACCAACAGGGAAACTGCTTCATTAGACAAGTATTTGCAGGAAATTGGTAAAGTGGAACTGATCACTGCGGACGAAGAAGTAGAACTGGCACAAAGAATACGTGCAGGCGACAGAGCAGCACTGGAGAAATTAATCAAAGCCAACCTTCGTTTCGTAGTTTCTGTATCTAAACAGTACCAAAATCAAGGTCTTTCTTTACCGGATTTAATAAATGAAGGTAACCTAGGACTGATGAAAGCAGCAAAAAGGTACGATGAAACTAGAGGTTTCAAATTTATCTCTTATGCGGTATGGTGGATTCGTCAGTCAATTTTACAGGCTCTGGCTGAACAGTCAAGAATTGTAAGGCTTCCGCTGAATAAAATCGGCTCCATCAACAAAATTAATAAGGCATACGCTCACCTTGAACAGGAAAATGAAAGACCACCTTCTCCGGAAGAGCTGGCTGAAGTTCTTGATATGAGCGAGGAAGATATTAAAGAATCTATGAAAAACTCCGGAAGACACCTGTCCATGGATGCACCTTTAGTAGAAGGTGAAGATTCTAATCTTTATGATGTATTGCGTTCAGGAGAATCTCCAAGTCCGGATAAAGATCTGATGCTTGAATCTCTTCAGATTGAGATCGAAAGAGCATTGAATACTCTGACGCCAAGAGAGGCTGACTTAGTAAGACTGTACTTTGGACTGAACGGGAAACACCCGATGACCTTAGAAGAAATCGGTGAAACTTTCGATCTTACAAGAGAGAGAGTACGTCAGATTAAAGAAAAAGCAATTAAGAGACTAAAACATAATACCAGAAGCAAGATTCTGAAATCTTATTTAGGTAAATAATTTTAGCGTAAAACAATGTATGCGGAGTCTGGTTTCAGGCTCCGTTTTTTTTGTAACAATTTTAATATTATCTTCAACTAATAAGCGATAAAACCCAATCTAAAAACTTATGAAAAAAATACTTTTCGCTTCAGCTTTGGCACTCTCCATACTTTCATGCAAAGAAAATAAATCCAGAAATGCTCCGGCTGTGGAAAATGCCGTGGATAATGCAGAATCATCCGTTTCAGGTTCTTTTGAAAGTTATCGTAACGAAAATATGGTCGATAAGATTTATTTCGAATTGATTAAAAATAATAAAAACCTGAAAGCTCTGGATGACAAAATCGTAAAATTATATGAAGAAAACAGAAAGGTTCAGGCAATGTATGCTGAGACCCTTCATAAATCAGAATCTTTTTATATGGATGCCCTTAATAAGGCTTCTTCCATTAAAGATTCCCTTCTAAAGCAGCAGCTGGAAAAAGAAATCAAAATAAGTTCAGACCAGTATGATCTTAGAATCAGTAAAGTTAAAGAGCTGATCGCCAGGATTGATAAAAACAGTGATGACATTACCAATCTGTACACTGCTTTCAAAATCAGGAAAACACTTCCGGAAATTGAAAAATACCAGAAATCACATCCTCTGAAAACTGACAGTCTGGAAAGTTTCATCAACAAACAGAATCGATTGCTGAACGAACTGAAAAATTTGAAATAAAAAATGAATTACACCACAAAATGGCTTACGGACACTACCCGGACGGAAGAATTGGTCGATTTTTTTATTACCCATAAAACAGATTCTTATATCTCTCACGGAGAAATCATTTCCGGGAGAGCCTTAGATTCTCACCACTGGAATCCGGATCTTAAAACCATATTGACCCATCAGTTTGCCTCTGGTTTTAACCCGGATCATTCTTCAAAATTAAATATCCTGATCGCTGAAAATGATGAAGGAAGCATTATCGGAATGCTGGTTTTCAATATCATTCATGGATTCAAAAATTATGCAGTACTGGAAGACATGCTTTTAGATCAGTCGCTCAGAGGGCAATCGTTGGGAAGCACCCTGCTGGAAAAGGCTGTGGAAGAATCCAAAAACTGGAATATCAGCTTTATGATGCTGGAAAGCGGGATCGGCAATACAGAAGCTCACCATTTTTTCAATAAATACGGTTTTAAAAAAGTATCTGAAAATTATATTTTAACCTTTTAAAAAATCCAACCGATTCTGATGAACACCATTTCAATTATAGGAGCCGGAATCGGCGGACTGGCTTTGGGAAATATCCTGAAACAGCACTCATATGATTTTACCATCTTCGAAGCTGCTCCGGAAATAAAACCTGTAGGAGCCGGAATCATGATGGCTGTTAATGCCATGCAAATCTTTGACAGATTAGGATTAAAAGAAAAGATAGAACATGCGGGAAATAAGATTCATGGAATTTCCATAACCGATGAATCTTTAAAACCTATCACAAAAACCAGCATTCCTGCGCTGGAAAAAAAATACAGCTCCTGTAATGTAGCCATTCACAGAGCTGAACTGCATAAAATCCTGGCTGAAAATATTGGTTATGAGCATATTAAGCTTAACCATTCTTTAAGCAGAATCGAAAAGAATGAAAATTATTCTTTATATTTTGAAAACGGAGAACAAACGGAAAGTAACATCATTTTTGGGGCAGATGGCATAAAATCCAGGATCCGAAATCAGATTTTGAATACTGGAACTATCCGAAATGCCGGACAGAAATGCTGGCGCGGGATGGTAACATTGGATTTACCACAGCAGTTTGATCAGGAAGCCATCGAAATGTGGGGAAAAGGAAAGCGCTTCGGTTTTGTGAAGATTTCAGAGAAAAAGGTATACTGGTACGCTCTGATCAATCACAATAAGCATAAACGTTATTTTGATCTGCCCGAAAATTTTAAAGAATTTCATCCTCTTGTTCTCAATATTATGGAAGCGACTTCGGAAGAGAACATTATTCTGAATGATATTACAGACCTGTCTCCTATTCCATCATGGCATTCTGAGAATCTGTGCCTGATCGGAGATGCTGCCCACGCAATCACTCCGAATATGGGACAGGGTGCCTGTCAGGCTATTGAAGATGCCTATATCATTGGAAGATTACTGGAGAACAGCAAAGATTTCAATGCTGTTTTTGAAGAATTTCAAAAGATAAGAAGGAAAAAGGTAGATTATATTGTTAATACCAGCTGGAAGATCGGAAAAATTTCGCAGTGGGAAAAGGGGAATACCGTACGTAATTTCTTTATGCGATTGATTCCTGATATCACCAATCAGAAACTGGCAGAAAAGATTATCCGGCTGGAAATGTGAGCCTGATACACGTTGTATCCTTGTCAAGGTTTAAAACCTTGACAAGGATAAAGTAACCAAACCCGAACTTAGGTTAAACTGTAAAAAAGGCTGCCAAATAAGGCAGCCTTCATTTAGTAAGTTAGGGTAATTCCGGCTCCCCAGCCCATTTCATTATCATAATTTCCGGAAACGGAAAACCATTTCTGTACAATATATCTCAATCCGGTTGAGAATTCTCCGTCTGAATTCAGAGAAAAATTTCCTCTTATTCTTCTGGAAATCGGAATATCTTCCCTGCTCAGCTCCAACAGGACTTTTCCGTTATGATCCACACTGGCATCAGCTGTAATCAGCATAGGTAAAAGATACTGTACCCCAACCATGAAAGCATATTTGTCTTTTGAAGCTTTTTGCTGTCCGAACCATGATTTTTTTCCATGGAATTCCATTCCCATATCTTCTGTCATCTGCCTTTCCATGATCTCATGATTTTTCTGAATTCGGAAACCGGCATACGGAAGTGCCCACTGGAATTTCCCAAGGAATCTTCCGACTTTCATACTTCCTTCAAAATGGTCAAAATCCCAGTTGGAATGAAACTCGTTCTGGTTGGCCCATCTTGGCCCGAACATCGTCATGGTTTCTGCATGTATTTTATTGCTTGCTATATCCAGCATAGCCATTGAGCTGATCATCTGATTGTCTTTCAGGAAATTTTTCCAGGCCAGCTTTTTGTCAGGCAGCTGTGGATTGGGCTTTGAGTTTTCGTAGCTGAATATTCTTCCCATTCCGGCCATCATATGGTAGAGAATATGACAGTGGAAAAACCAGTCGCCATCCTGGTTGGCCGCAAATTCAATGGTATTGGTTTCCATCGGCATGATATCCACTACATTTTTCAGCGGGGAATATTCTCCTTTTGAATTGATCAGCCTGAAATCATGGCCATGAAGGTGCATCGGGTGGCGCATCATGGAGTTATTATACATGGTGATTCTCAGGATCTCTCCTTTTTTAACCAAAATCTTATCTGTTTCGGTGACTGTTTTATTATCCAGCGTCCACAGATACTGATTCATATTTCCTTCAAGGGTAAATTTAAGTTCTCTGACATTTTCACCGCGAAGAATCGTCTTTTCAGGAGATTTTAAAAGATTGTAGGACAGCCTTTTAATCGGTTTTTCTTCCTTCATATCCATTCCCTGGTGATTTTCATGCCCGTTCATAGATTGATCTTCTTCCTTAGTTTTAGCTCCCATCATTTCATTCATGTGCTTCATTGTCATTTTTCTCTGGCTTTCGGAAAGTTCAGGATACATCACTTCATTCATATCCATCATCTGGTTGCCCATCGTCATGTTCATCGGCTTCATATTCCCGCTCATTTCCATCATGCCGTTCATCATTTTCATTCCTTCAAAAAGCATCAGCCTTGGAAGATTGGGCGCCTCCACTTTTTCACCGGAACCCAGCCACAGTGAAGCATGTCCTACCCTGTCCTCTGATGTGGAACGGAATTCAAAACTCTTGTTTTCAGGAATGGTTACCTCAATGTCATACGTTTCTGAAACTCCGATGATGAGGCGGTCAACTTCCACCGGAACCACATCGTTCCCATCATTTCCTATTACTTTTATTTTCCCGCCGCCATAATTCAGCCAGAAATAGGTGGACGATCCTCCGTTCGCTACTCTTAACCTTACTTTATCGCCGGCTTTCAGATTGGAATAGTCAGAGCTTGGCAGTCCGTTAATGAGGAATTTATCGTAATAAACATCGCTCACGTCCATAGCTTCCATCCTTTTCCATTCATTCAATGCTTTTGTCCCGAAATTCCCGGATTTAATGGCTTCCCAGTAACTTTGCACTGCATTTTTTTTAATGGCGTACCAGTCTGTATTGGCCATATGAAGCCTTCTCGCGATCTGCATCGGGTCTTCATCGCTCCAATCGCCCAATAATACAGGGATTTCTTTGGTATAAGACGGTTTAGGATCGCCTTCTCTTTTATTGAATACCAGGATTCCGTTCATTCCTATCTGTTCCTGCAAAGCTTCATGAGAATGGTACCAATACGTTCCGTTTTGAGAAACCCTGAATTTATATAAATGAGTTTCCCCGGGTGTTACGGGCTTTGTAGTAAGGTACGGAACCCCATCCTGTTCATTGGGAAGGATCACTCCGTGCCAGTGCAGTCCCGTATTTTCCTTAAGCATATTGTGGAGATAAATTTCTGCGGTATCTCCTTCTGTGAAGTATAAGGTCGGAGCCTGCAGCTTTCCGTTGATTGCAATGGCTCTCCGGCTTTTTCCTGTAAAATTGACGACCGTATCTTTTACGTAGAGATCATATCTCACTGTTTTGCCACCAAAAGTAACCTTCCCGTTTTCAGAATTTCTTTTGAATACAGGCTGATTTGTTTTTGGTTCTACCGCCGTATGCTGATGTTTTTCTTTTTCAACCAGTTCCATTCCACATTTCGGACACTTCCCCGGTTTGTCTGAAGTGACTTCGGGGTGCATCAGACAGGTGTAAACAACATCAGATTGGGGTTGGGGCTGAGATTTAAAAGGCTTAGGATTAAGTTTTACTTCAGGCTTATTTTTTCTGACTTCTTTTGGCTTTGTATTAACCTTAGCCTTAGGCTGAATTTTAGCATTATCCTTATTGGTCTTAATTTCTGAAGGCTTTTGCACTGCTTTCTTCTCGGGTTGTGGTACAGCTTTAGTTTTTACCACAACAGTTTTCTTTACCAGCGTCATTTTGCACTTGGGACAGTCTCCGGGTTTGGGAGATACTACCTCAGGATGCATTGGACAGGTATAATAGGTTTTCGCTGTTTGTGCGAAAGTAAAGACAGAGAACAAAAGCACCAGAAATATGATAAGTTTTTTCATAATATTCCGAACTTTTTAAAAGATACATAGCTTAAAGCTGATTACAATTCAAGCTATGCAACTTATTGTTTTAAAATAAAATACAATAATTAATTTATTTCTGACTTTACACTTCCGCAAGAAAGCATAGATTTTCCGTAGTAAGGATTAACGATCTGTTTTTCATCGCTTAACCAGCTGGAATCAGCCATTGGACAATATTGTACGTAAACCGGCTTTTCTGAAAGTTTAAACTCTTTTGTCAGGGCGATCATGTTCTCAGAAAGATTGGAAAAGGTTTCTCTCTGAGCGGTAATATTCCGGGCATCCGAGATCACGGTGGCATCTTTTCTTAAAATATTAAGATTACCTTCTGAAACGATTTTATAATCAACCGCTGAAGCTGTTTTGATGAATTCTTCTGCTGCTTTTGAGGTTTTATCCGCATCATCAGAAGCCAAAGCTGATTTGATGGCAATATAATTCTGATACAGTTTTGAAACCTGAGCGTCTTTTTTAGACTGTGCAGAAAGTGAAATAATGGAGAATAAAGATAATGCTGCTGTAATGATATACTTTTTCATTGTTTTAAATTTTAGAATTAATTTTTAATAAAGAATAATTGAAACGCATGCATCATGCGCTGAACCGTGTTGTCCACGAAGGAATGCTCATCTGAACACTACAGACAACAGACGGATCTTAAATTCTAAAATGACAATGATTGATATAGATGGGAACCGGCCTGTACTCGGGCGGCCCGTTGATTCTTATTTGGGTAAATTTTGCAGCTGAAAAAGATTTGTCAACAAAGAAAAACTGTTGTTGCGTTAAAGCCGGAACGATCTGACTTAAAAAATTAATCACCAGCAGATCAGATTTCTGGGAATCATCTGCTTTTACTACTTTAATTTCAGTCTTACAACATCCTTTTTTTTCTTTAACACCACATTTGCCACAGATATCTGAGGTTTTCTGGCTTACGGAAACAAATTCTTCCATACAGAAATGTACACTGAAAGCCGCTCCGGAAGAAAATCCAAAGTAGAAAACAGAAAACAATATGGCAAGAAACTTTTTCATTGATAAGGCAAAGGTAAAAATATCCCGGAAACCGATGTTATAAAATTCTGTATACTTGTTATAAAATTCTGCCTAATGAAAAAACTTCTGAATATTCAGAAGCTTTTTTATTTTTTATATCGCAGATTGAGCACATGTTATTGGCGGCCAAATTCTAATTTCTAAAATCTAACTTCTAACCTCTATCCTACAATTTGAATTCAAGTTTTACATTGAAAAAACGTCCTGTAAGACGTACCGGAACCGGATACATTACACTTGAGTTGTAATCCGTGATCCATTGGTTGGCAACAGTATTGTTAATATTAAATGCATTAAACACCTGAACGCCTAACGTTAATTCTTCAAAATTACCCCAGAAACCGGAACGCTTTTTCTTGTCTTTAGAATCAATGAATACTTTTGAAAGTCCTAAATCGACTCTTTTATAAGCCGGCAATGTTTTCTGATACTGATAAGGATCCGTGAAAACAGGTGCCCCGTTTGGAAGCCCCATCGCATATACCAATGTAAGGTTGACGCGCATTGAAGGGAATTTCGGCATATAATCCTGGTAGAACATCGCAAATCTGAATCTCTGATCGGTAGGTCTCGGAATATTTCCTTTTCCGTCAATATTTTCGTAAACTCTCGCATAACTTGCAGACAACCATGAATCTACACCCGGAACAAATTCCCCGAATAATCTGGTATCGATTCCGTAAGCATAGCCTGAAGCATTATTTTTTCCTGAATAACGGATTCTTACATTATCCATATAATAAGGAATCAGATCATCCATTTTCTTGTAATAGGCTTCTGTAGTCAGCTTGAACGGACGGTCATACATATAGAACTCATAGTCGTTGGCGAGAATTAACTGCATGGAACGCTGAGATTTTATATCGGAATTGAAGTTTCCGTCAAGGTCCTTGATTTCTTTATAAAAAGGTGCCTGGTAATAGATCCCTCCGGAAAGCTTGAAAAGCATGTCCGTATCCCAGTCAGGTTTTATCGCAAACTGGAATCTCGGTGAAAAGATCGTTTCTTTATTAAAGCTCCAGTTTGAAACTCTTGCTCCTGCATTTACAAATACTTTGCTGGCACCCCAGTAAAATTTCTGAGAATACTGAGCATACGCAGAAAGTCTTGAAGGCTCTATTTTATTTTTTCCTGCGATCTGGTAAAACAGCTCCAGATCTCCCGATTCTCCAGTCCGGGGATCATCAATCGGGCGTGGAATACTGTACCCTGCGTTGTCTACCAACTTCCATTCGTTGGTATTGTCATTCAGGTTTTCTTTTTCGTATTTAAATCCGACTTCAATATCGGTATTGATATTGGGAGAGAATTTTGCTCTGAACTGTGTTCCGTATGTTCTTACAAACAGATCGTTTCTCGCATGCTCTATCTGTCCGCCACCATCAAAAGAAGGGTTCGGAGCTCCTGTCACAAGATCAAAAGTCTGGATTTCATAGCTTGAAGCAATAGAATAATATTCTTTTTCTCTGTTCTGGTAGGTAAAGCTGTCCAATGTAAACTTCCATTGGTCTGAGGGCTTATAGTTCAGGGAGAAAGTTCCCATCATATTTTTGTACATATCCTGCTCCCTTCCGCCATAGCCAATGTTTACGGTAATCGGCTGCTGCAGGCTCCCAAAGGTGACACTCTTGGCTTTTGGAACCATTTCATAATCGTTCTTCGAGTAATACCCGATGAACGACATGGAGAATTTATCATTGAGATGGTAGTTGATATAAGACTGGAAATCCCAATAGGTAGGGTTAAAATCCGTATCCTCGTTCAGTGTATTCAGAACTAAATTGGTATTCCTGTATCTTCCTGAAAATAAAGCAGTCAGTTTTTTATTTTTAGATGCCAGACCTGCTGTCAGTCTTCCTCCTATTAAACTTGCTTCCCCGGAAAGTTCAAATTTTTCAGGCTCGCGGTAGTAAATATTCAGGGCTGAAGACATTTTATCTCCATATTTCGGCTCGAATCCTCCGGCAGAGAAATTGACCGTCGAAACCATGTCAGGATTAATGATGCTCATCCCTTCCTGCTGTGAGTTTCTGATCAGAAAAGGCCTGTAGATCTCAATATCATTGATGTAAATAAGGTTTTCATCATAGTTTCCACCTCGTACCATATATTGGGAAGACAATTCGGTATTAGAGTTTACGGAAGGAAGGGTTTTAAGAAGACCTTCAATTCCTCCCCCTATGGTAGCGATTCCTTTTGCATCTTTTGCAGAGATTTTCACATTGGTAATGTCATTTGTTTTCCCGATCACTTTTTTCTGGAAAACGACTTCCTCAATATCGGTAACTCTATCCGCAGTATCTTTTTTTCTGTTTTGAGAGAAAATCAGCACGGGAACCATAAGGCTTAGTGGTAAAACTAGTTTTTTCAAAAGAAATGCTTTAAAATTTCAAACGTGAATATATAAATTTTATTTTAACTTATTTAAACTTTATTTAACATTTCAGATCCTGAAAGTTAAAATCAACCAAATATTGTATTTTAAAAAGTTTCCTTTTCAATATAACATCTGGAAAGCAAATTTTTGAATTTAAATAAGTCTTAAAAAATTATAAGACTGCTTCTCTGACTCTTGTTAATTTTTGCAATAAATCCTCTAATAAATCTAATCTTAACATGTTGGCTCCGTCTGATAAAGCAGTTTCCGGTGTAGGATGAGTCTCAATAAAGATTCCGTCTGCTCCTACAGCAATTCCTGCTTTGGCTACCGTTTCTATAAGATCTGGTCTTCCGCCGGTAACTCCGGAACTCTGGTTAGGCTGCTGCAATGAATGCGTAACATCCAGAATAACCGGTGCATACTCTCTCATGGTAGGAATACCTCTGTAATCTACAATCAGGTCTGTATATCCGAAAGAATTTCCTCTCTCAATAATAGCTACTTTCTGGTTATTGGAATCTGTAATTTTCTGAACAGCAAATTTCATTGATTCCGGAGAAAGGAACTGCCCTTTTTTAAGGGTTACGCATTTTCCTGTTTCTGCTGCGGCCACCAAAAGATCGGTCTGGCGCACTAAAAATGCAGGAATCTGAAGCACATCAACATATTGTGCAGCCAATGCGGCATGCTCATTTTCATGAATATCTGTTGTCGTTGGAATATTAAAGGTCTCTCCTACTTTTCTAAGAATTTCAAGGGATTTTTCTTCACCGATGGTTGTAAAAGAATCTACACGGCTCCTGTTTGCTTTTTTAAAGCTTCCTTTGAAGATATATGGAATATTGTATTTATCTGTTATGCTGATTACTTTTTCTGCTATTCTCAATGCCATATCTTCGCCTTCAATGATGCACGGGCCGGCAATAAGGAAAAAGTTTTTTGAATCTTTGTGATGGATATTATCTAAATACTGGATCATTTTTATATAAATTAAAAAGTTCAGTAAAAATACTTATAAAGTTTCAGAATCGGAAATTATTTGAGATGGAAGATTAGAATTAGGGTTTAGGGTTTAGGGTTTAGGGTTTAGGGTTTAGGGTTTAGGGAAGATAGCAAGTTTTGAAAAGATTAAATCATCGGTTATCATAATTTAATAAAAACATAATAATCTGCAAAATCAGCGAGAATAGCAATCGGTATTATGAACTCATTTTTTTCAGGATCTTTTCGAAAGTATTGATATTGCGGCTGGTGAACTGGTCTTTAAGGCTTTTCTTTCCAAGAACTTTACCAAAAGAAGAATCTAAAGTATTTCCTTTCGGGACCTGCCAGTAAAATATTTCCCCGACGATCTCGGCTTTCTCATTTTCAGTTTTGGAAGCTGCTTCAAATTCTGCATTCAAAACATTTTCTACTCCGGGATTTCCTACAAAGGCGTAAATATGAAGATCATCTTTTTTCCCAAAAGGAATGCTGTTCCAGAAAACCTCCGTTTCTTCCTGTGATTTTATAAATAAGAAAGCTTCATAAGAAAAACGGTCAGACATCGCTTTTTCTAAAATCTTCTTTAAATCTCCGGCGTTTTTATCAGAAGTGAACACAATATTTCCGGAAGCCAGAACTGAGCTTACATCCAGCATTCCTGCGTCTTTAAAAACCTGGCATACATCAGCCATTTTCATATTGGTTCCTTTTACGTTCACACCACGGAGAAAAGCACAGTATTTCATTTTTCAGGTATTAGATAATAGGTATTAGGTTGCAGGGTTTAGGGTATAAGAATGTGTTTCTTCCCTATTTCCCATCAATCTTTAAATCTTGAATTATTCAATCTTTTAATCATTCTTAATATACAAATTATAATCTGTTCCGGATGGCTTAAGATGATAAATTTTTTCCAGGATAGGGTTATCGCTTTTCAGATTATCTTTTATCCTGAATTCTTTCATCAGCTTGTAATGGGTCTCATAATACACGGCATCATTTCCTTCAAATAAATTCTTATAGGAAAGAAGATATTTCGGCTTCCTGCTTTTTACGGTATTGATCCAGTAATGAGCTTTATCTTTTTTTATTTCTGTCTGGATCTGCTTATCTACCAATCCTACTTCATCAATCGTTTTTAATCCTGAAAAATATGGAACATAGCCCGCAGGTTCCAAAAGAATCCACTGGTTTTTATCTTTTTCGAAAGTATCCAAAAACAGTCCGATCTCTCTGCGGTAATTCCATTCTCCGTTTCCTGTTGCAATGGCATGTATGGTTTGGAAAGCCAGCATCGGAACTATATAAAATGTGGCTAATAAGGACAGCCATACATTTCTTTTCTCTTTCTGCTCAAGAACAAAAATAAGGATCGGAACAAAAAGCAGAAGCTGGGGCACCCAGTAGTACCAATCGAATAAGCTTTTTTGAGAGATAAAAATAATCTGCTTTACCCAACCGAAAATAAAAATCATCCATAGAAAATAATTTCTCTTTTCTCTCTGTCTTACAAGATAAATAAAGCACAGCAGCTCAAAGATCAGAATAATGATGGTGACCGGATTGAAGTTTCCCGGAAGTTTAAGCATTCCCCAGAAATTGCCGAAGCTTACCAGAAAATAACTGAGATTTTGTGCAAAAGTGAAATCATGTTCATAAAGAAGCTTTTTGGCTACAATGGTATTATTAACCAGCTCTCCAAAATACAGCCAGTTAAAAGACAAAACGGATAAAACACCCAAAATTCCTCCGAAAACATATGGCCATCTGATTTTTCTGTTCCAAAAAACATCAACAAGAAAGACAATACCTAAAAAGATTACCGTATCAATCCTTGTAAACATGATTAAAATGGGTAAGAGAATCATTGCCCATCTTTTGTTTTTGCTGAAACCGTAATACAGAAGCGCCATTTCCAGAAAGAAAAGTATCCCGTATTCCATTCCAAGAATGGAAATCTTAATGGAAGGCGGTAATATTCCAATCAAAAATATAAAAATAGCTTTATGCCACGGATTCTTAAGGGTCAGATGTGCAAGGAGCAATGTTCCTATGGTAAAAAGTATGGAATTGAAGACCAAAAGCGGTTCAATAAAATATTCTTTACCGAGGATCAGATTGAAAAGGTAGGATACAAAAACATACAGATGTGTGGTAGAAGCTGAAATTTTGGTTTCTCCGTTGAAACCTATTACTCCATAATCCAACAGGTTCTGAGCAACCCTCCAGGTAATGAATGCATCTTCCTGGATATAGTGAGTCAATAAAAAGAGAAGTTTAAAAACAACCGTAAAAATTACGGCATAGATTGGGAGTCTATTATTTTGAGCCATCACGCATTTTTAATGTCACAAATATAATCTTAAATTTATGAATCCCATGACAAAAAAAACAGAACTAAAAGTTCTGTTTTTTTTAATATTTGTTAATATCCTTATTCTGTTGCTTTAATAATCGCCGTGGTGATCTGTTCCTCCTTCTCTTTTGAATAGGTAGAATCAAAAGGCTCCATCACATCAAACAAATACTGGTAGAAAGGTGAAATCTTCTGTATATTTTCAGATTCTTTCCTGGCCTTTTCTTTACCCATCTGCTGAAGATCTTTGAGGAAAGTATTGAACTTCTTATCAATTGGTTCTATAGATTTCACAAGGTAAGCATAAGCTTTTTCGTTCTGTCCCAGCTTTTTATAAGCATCTGTAACAGCGGCTACCACAAGAGAATACTCCATCGGTTTGGATCTCATCTGTCTTCTTGCAAAATTCTGATCAGCTGGTGAAAGGCTCAGATAATAATCATATTCCTCAAAAATACCTTTTTTCAGAAGCTCTGCCAGCTGAAGTCCTTTTTTCTCCTGTCCTGCAATGATATATCCGGTGACCATAGAACTCAATGAACGCGGATCATTAAATTTCTCAGCAGGAATTTCTTTTGAAGCAAGGTCTAATAATTCTATCGCTTTGGCTTTCTGTCCCTTTAATGCCAGTGCTGAAGCTGCTCTGCTTGCTGACATTCTGTAGCTCATAATATTTGAAGTAGCAGTTTCATCAAAATGAGTATTCAGATCTTTAAAATTCCCCCATCTGAAGTTCTTTACAACGTTGTAGAGGGAGTTGGTATCTACCCTGCCCATATCTCCGTCTTCATTAGGAGCGGTATGGATAGGAACCAGTCTGTAACTGAATCCGTCAAACTGAAGATATTCATTCAGGTAGAAAACATTTTCACTGTCATAGATTCCTCCTGATGAGAAGTTGATGGGACGCTTCCAGTCGAAATTAGCCAGCATATCCAGCATGATCAGGTTGTTTTTATAAAGGGTGTTTCCTTTGTAGGTGATCATGATCTGGTTCACAACATCCGGAAGATCTGCCTGGGTGATGATTCCTGCTTTTAAAGCATTTTCTTTGTTGACAGGAAGAATGAATTTATTTACCGGAAGAATATTGTATTTCTCGAATTTCTCTTCCCCGAAATACATTTTCAGAAGCTCATCCTTTTCAGGAGATTTGAATTTAATAAAATCAACAGCCTCTTTCAATGTCAGTGAATCCTGTGTAAGGTATTTTCTGAAAGCTCCAAACTGAGTATCAGGAACACCCTGTTCTTTAAGCATAGAGAAAACGCCTTCCCAGTCTTCTTTTTTCATCATGTAGATCTGGTCGTTTACACCGTCTCTGTAGTCTTCGTGAGTCAGTTCGCTCGGAATTCCTGCTGCATTATATGTTTTTCTTTTAATCTGATCCAGGTTCCATGGAGTTGAAGCAAGGGTAAAGTTAACCACCTTCACATCATCTCTGAATCTTTCTGTTTCCTGGATTGCCCAGACTGGGTATGTATCATTATCTCCATAAACGAATAAAATATCATTCTTAGGAAGTGACTTTAATACTGAATAAGCATAGTCATAAGCAGTATATCTGTTACTTCTGTCATGTACATTGTAGTTCTGGAACCCCATCATAAAAGGCACGCCCAATAAAATGACACCTAAGGCGATGTTTGCTCCGTTAGATTTTACCTTAGACTGGATAAACCATAAAATAGCTCCGGCTCCAAGACCAATCCAGATCGCAAATGCATAGAAGGAGCCTACCATTGCATAATCCCTTTCTCTCGGCTCGAATGGCTTTACGCCTGTGTAGAAAATAATTCCGACACTCGTTAAAACAAATAATGAAAGCAATGCATAGAATCTTCCAAAATCCCTGTTTAGCTGGAAAAAGAAACCGATCAGCCCCAAAATCAACGGTAAAAAGAAGAATTTAACCGTACTTTCATTCTTGAATTTAGCCGGCATTTTATCCTGGTTTCCAAGTAAGGCATTGTCTATAAAAGGAATTCCGGAGATCCAGTTTCCTTTGGTGTTTTCCATATTCCCTTCAAGGTCATTCTGTCTTCCCACGAAGTTCCACATCAGGTATCTTACGAAGTAATACCCATTCTGGAAGGTTATGAAATAATCCATATTCTGAGCCAGTGATGGCTTCTGAACATTGATCAGGTTGTAAGGTTTCACTTTAAGATAATCGGCTGCCGTAATGGATTTGTCTTCATATTTAGCTCTCAACTCATCAAAGATCTGCTTGGCCTGTGGATTGTCTGCCACTTCTTCATTGGCATAATTGAAGGTGAAATCCGGAGCGCCGTACATGGATATGTAGTTTGCCATCACGTCTTTGTCTTCATTGAACATTCTTGGCATTAAGCTGATCTGAGACTGACTGAATGTATAATTGAACCTGTCCCCTGTTTTTCTGTAGGTCCCGGTTTTTTCATCCTTTTCGTAGATCTCACCGGTTTTTTTAGTCTTGAAACTACCATCCTCATTCTTCTCAATTCCGTTCGCATCAAGGAAAGCGGTATAGTTTTGACCGTAAATAGTCGGCCAGTCACCGTACTGCTCCCTGTTATAATAGTCAAGCATACCAATGGCAGTATCAGGATCATTAAGGTTCATCGGAGGATTCGCATTGGCTCTGATAGGAATAACCATCCA